>CAXRBM010000125.1:0-7142 GCA_964228675.1 Gemmatimonadaceae bacterium | reverse complement strand
TGAATCGAAGGTCAGCGCAATGCTACGCGCGCCAGCCGGCAGCGCCACGGCCATCAATGACAGGTTGGCCCGCTCCACCGTCGCCGCCTGGCCATCTACGGTCGCCGCCCACCCGGGGTAATAGTTCTCGGAGACCACGAGCGCCGAGCCCGCCGGTGCCGGGGCATCCAAGGTGAGGCGCGCGAAGCCAGGCGCGAACGAGTCGACCGCCGCGCGAATCGGCAGCGGCGCTGGGATCGCGGTCAGCGGCTGCGCGGCCGTCGTCGATGCGGGATCGATCAGTGCCACGCTCCGATACGGGAAGTTCGGCGCGCGCACCGCCTCGGCCACCTCCGCATCAGGATACTTCGCGACGGTGGGCACCACCCAGGCATAGGCCTGGTCGCCGGGAAGCTGATGTAGGTAGACCGAGCTCCCCGCCGCCGACTGCACCGGTCCCACGACTCGCGTGGCCCCGGCGATCGGCAGCGAATCGAGCGTGGTATAGAAGTACTTCACGTTGAGGAGGCCCCAGAAGGCGGGGTTCGCGATCTGGTCCCATCCACGCGACTTCCCGCCGAGCTGCTGATAGCGCCCGAGCTCATTGCCATGATAGCCAAGGGCGACGCGGACCCCATGATGCATGAGGCCATCCCCCTCGAGATTCGGATCGTGATACGCGCCGGGCACGCCGATGGCCGCCCCCGCGGTGATCACACGCACCGGCTCACGCTCCCGCTGGATATGGCGGATCGCCTCGTCGGTGGCATAGGTCTGCGCCGCCGGCGGAGAGAAGGTCCAGTAGAGGCGCTCGACACTCCAGAGGTCCGCCACCGTCAGCACGACGAGCAGGAGACCGGCCACGCGCGGGGCGAGCTGACGACGGTACACGAGGAGGGCGAGTCCGCCGGTCGCGGCGAGGAAGGCGAATGAGCGCCACGCGCCCGTGGTGACCGCATCGGCATTCGCGCGGATGTTCTCTTCGAGCTGCGGGATCTGCGAGACCGAGAGGGCGATCGACTCGAAGAATCCGGCGTAGGCGAGGACGACACCGGCGAGCCCCAGCCCCGCCGCCCAGGCGGCGACCGTCGGACGGACCTCCCCACGAAGGAGTCGCTCCGTGCCGAAGGCGGCGAGCACACTCACCGCGAAGGTCGTCACGAAGAAGATCGTGCTCGGCGCGCGGAAGAACTTCGAGCCCGGGACGATCGCGTACACCAGCTGGTAGAACGGGGTGTTCCCGCCCAAGGCCCAGAGGAGCGAGATGATCCCCGTGCCGACCCAGAACCAGGTGAGCACACGTCGCTCGGGAAGCTTCCGTGCGGCCAGACCGAGCCCCATGAGGAAGAGGACCCCTGCCCCGATGTACTCGGAGTGCAGATGGATCCCGTTGCGTCCCCAATAGTGGTCGAGGATCCCGCTGAACTGCGGGAGATACGTATTGATGAGCTCCTCGATCGGCATCGAGACGCTCGTGGCGTACTCGTAGTCCCGACCGCCGGTGCGCGGCGACCAACCCACATACTCCTGCACCGGGACGTACTGGATCGCGCCGATCGCCCCGCCGAGGACGACGGCGCCGAGCGCGATCGCGAGGCGACGGATCGCCACACTTCGCGGGGGCGCACCGGTCCGACCATCGCCGACGAAGGCGAGCAACAGGGCCCAGGCGCCGGCGGTGAGGAGGAGATACTGCAGGAGTTGCGGATGTGGGGAGAGGACACCGAGTCCCACGACGATGGCGAGGAGCCCCCACGCCCATCGCTTCGTGTCCCGGATCCCGTACGTCAGCACGATCAGCGTGACGGGCAGCAACGCCGAGACGAAGAGCTTGCCGTCGTGTCCGGGTGAGACGAGCGAGGCCACCTGCCCGCCCATCATGTACGCGATCCCGCCCAGCAACGCCGCATGGAACCCCACGCCGATCACGCGGAGGAATCCATACCCCGCGAAACCGGCCAGCATCAGGTGGAGGATCATCCCCCACGTCATCGCCACATCGGTGGGCAGGACCAGCCGGAGGAGGAAGGTCGGATAGAAGATGTCGCCGTGCATCGCGGCGACGTATGGCATCCCACCGAAGAGAGAGGGATTCCAGAGTGGGAATCCTTCGCCTTGGCGCAGCGAGACCGCGGCGAACTCACGGAAGGGGTAGCCGGCGATGTACTGGTCACTCACCGGCGAGACGAGGAATCCCCCAGCCAGCGCCGGATACGCGAGGGTCAACCCAGCCAGCACGCAGGCGAGCGATGCCCACGCGGTGGCGTAGGGCGGAGGGGACGGGGTCTCGCGCGAGGTGGGAACCGAGGAAGTCATGCCGAGTGGCGAGAGGGAGCAGGCGAATTACGACGGGGCGACCGCGCGAGCAGGACCGCCCCGGGGAGGATCTCGAGCAGGGTGAGCCAGAGCCGCGAGGCGACCACCAACCAGGTCGCCTCGGACGGGGTGGCGATCCCCGCTCGGGTGAGCAGGAGCGCCATCACCCCTTCCCTCACCCCGATCCCTCCCGGCGCGATCAACGCGAGGAATCCCGCGAGGTACGACAGGGTGAAAACTGCGACCGAATCGGCGGCATCTCCAGTCGCATGCCGGAGCAGGCCGATCCCCAGCACGTGGAAGGCAAGGCCGAAGAGGAACCAGGCGACCCCGGAGCCGAGTGCCGCCACCCAGATGGCGCGGGTGGGTAGCCGGGGGACGGTGAACGGTCGGCCGAGGACGCGCGACGCGCCGGTTGCCGCCATCGGGAGGAGCCGAGGCGCGAGCAACACGAGCACCACCGCCAGCGTGAGGATCGGTGTGAGCGGTGTCCCCGGTGGGACGAGCGAGACGAAGAGAGCCCTGCCGGTGAGCCCGACCACGGTGAACCCGATGATCAGATGCACCAACGAGACCACCAGCGCGCTCCCGACCGCCGCCACCGAGGATATGCCGGCCTCCTGCGCCATCATCCCCATCGCCCCGATCTGCCAGACCTTCCCCGGGAGATAGCGCCCGAGATTCGAGATGAACCAGATGCGAGCGGCCTCGCCGAATTCGAGCCGCTCGCCCCAGGCTCCGACGGTCAGTCGCCAGGTCTGGATCAGGACGACATAGCTCACACCGACCAGCGTCGAGGAGAGCAGCACGAGCGACCAGCGGGTCGAGAGCTCGGCGCGCAGCGCCTGCACCGCATCCCACTGCCCGATCAGGGAGCGTCCACCGAACCAGAGCACGGCGAGGAGGAAGATCCCCGTGAGGAAGGTCCGAAGAGAACGAGGAGCCGGCTCGGACGCGTGAGGGGCGATCGCATCGCGCGGCTTCGTCATAGCGCACCGACCTCACGGTAGAGCGCCACGTATCGCTCGGCCACTGCCTGTGGGGCGAAACGTTCGCGCATGATTCGCACGGCCGCATCCCGGCGTGAGGGGTCCGGTGCCGCCGCGAGCACGGTGTCGATCGCGCCGGCGAGCTGGACGATGTCGCCAGGCTCGACCAAGACCCCGCCCCACGACGGATCGATCACGTCGGGGAGGCCTCCGGATCGATAGCCGATGACCGGTGCGCCACAGAGTTGGGCCTCGACCGCGACCAACCCCAACCCCTCCTCGCGCGAGGGGATCACGACCGCGGCCGCCCCACGGAAGGCCGTGGCGAGCTGCTCTGGTGTCCCGCGACCGAGCCACTGGATGCGAGAGGCGATCCCCAGCCGCGCGGCGCGTGCGTCGAGTGCCGCGCGGTCCTCACCTTCCCCGATCACCTGCAGCGTCGCCGGTCCCTGGAGACGCGCCATGGCGTCGAGGAGGTCGGCGAGTCCCTTCTGCGCGTTCAATCGACCGGCGAAGACCAGCGGGCGCTCCGCCTCGACCGCAGCGCGGCCCGCCCTTTCAGCGGGCTGGAAACGCTCCGCGTCCACCGCCATCGGCGCGACGCGTATGGTGTGACGCGTCCCGAGGGTGGTCCCCTGGCGTGCGAGCCAACCCGAGACTGCGGTGACCGCCGCTGCGCGATCGAGCACGCGGCGCGCGATGGGATACGCAACCGCCCGCGAGACGGCGAGTCGCACGTCCGAGCCATGCATGGTGATAACGACCGGTGTCGCCCCAGCGCCCATCGCGGCCAATACGCCACTCGGGAACCACCAATGCGCATGGACGACCGTCGGTCGGAACGCCCGGATCTCACGCCGGAGCGCCCGAGTCCCAGCGAGCAGCATCCCCCCGAACGCGACCTTCCCTCGCCAGCTGCCGAGCACCTGCTCCGCCATTGTCCCCGTATAGGCTAGCGTCTCCATCGTCTCGGGGGCGTAGCGGTACCGATGCACGGGGACACCCTCGAGCACCTCATGCTCGGCGAGCCCCGCCGCATGTGGCGCGAGCACTCGCACCTCGGCGCCAAGGGCCTGCACCCCGCGTACGAGACGATGGACGAACGATCCCGGCGCGTCCCCGATGCATCGCGGGTAGGCGTGGGTGACGAAGAGGATGCGTGGGACGGTCACGCCGCTCCGCGACGATCGGTCGTCTCGTCGAGCCGCCGCCGAAGCTCGCGCTGTTCCGCGCGGAGCACCGCCACCTGCTCGCCGAGGAGACCTGCGGCGAAGAAGATCGAACCGAGGATGAGCGAGGTCTGGATGATGGTCCACACCCACCGCACGCCGACCCCCGAGGCGAAGAGGATCCCGAGCGCCACCAGCCCCGCGAGCACCCCGAGCGAGAAGAGACCGACGCCGAGCATCCCGAAGGCGAGGAGGGGCTTCTGTCCGAATCGCAGCTCGAACCAGACGGCGAGCATATCGAGCACGCCGACGGGGATGCGCGAGAGTCCGAACTTGGATCGCCCGGCGGTCCGTGGGTAGAGCGCGACCGGGATCTCCCGTACGCTGTAGCCCTGCGCATGCGCGAGCACGATCATGTAGCGGTGCCAATCGGGCCGGACCGGTTGGTCGGCCATGATCACCCGCCGGTACGCTTTGACATTGTTCAGGTCGCGGACGGGGATATCGAAGAGGGTGCGGGAGAGCTTGTTGTAGATCCCCGAGACGAAGGCCTTCTCGTACCTCCCCTGCTTGTACCCGGTGACCATGTCCGCCTCATCGGCGAGGATGGGGGCGCAGAGCCGCGGGATATCCTCCGGGAGGAACTGCAGGTCCGCGGGGTAGAAGACGAGGATGTCACCCTGTGCGGCGAGGTAGCCGGAGCGGAGTGCATCGGCGATCCCGCGCTGGGTCCGGTGCGTGACCACGCGCACGAAGGGATGGCGTCGCACCGCCTCCGCGAGCACGGTCGGCGTCGCATCTCTCGACCCATCGTCGATCACCACCACCTCATAGGCGACCGACTGGGCGGCGATCATCTCGGCGCAGAGGTGGAGGAACCGCGGGAGGTTCTCCGCCTCATCCTTGGCAGGGACGAGGACCGAGACACGCACGGGGCGTAGGAGCGAGGGGGCGGGGGCAGCCATGGGGATGATCGTCATGGGAGGGGCGTCGAAGGGTCAGAGCCGTCGGCGGAGTCGCGCGGAGAGGACACCCAGCTGATCTCGATACTTCGCCACCGTGCGTCGGGCGATCTGCACCCCACCGCGTTCGAGGCGCTCGACGATGGCCTGGTCGGTGAGTGGGGCATGGGGGTCCTCCTCCGCGATCATCTTCTCGATCGCGGCGCGGATGCCACGGGCGGAGACGTCATCCCCTTCGCTGCTACGCAGCCCAGAGGAGAAGAAGAACTTGAGGGGGAGCACCCCCCGCGGCGTCTGCACGAACTTCTCGTTGGTCACCCGGGAGACCGTCGACTCATGCATCCCGATCCCTTCGGCGACCTCGCGGAGGGTGAGTGGCCGCAGGCCCTGGATCCCCTTTTCGAAGAACTCGCGCTGCCGCTCGACGATGTAGTGCATGACCTTGAGCATCGTCTGGCGGCGTTGCTCGATCGCCTGGATGAGCCACTGTGCCGCACTCAGACGGGAGGTGATGAACTCCTTGCTCTCGGCATCGAACTTCCGCTTGTCCCGCACGACCTCCTCATAGGCGCGGCTCAGTTTGAGGCGCGGGAGGTTCCCGTCGTTCACGAAGACGAGGTACGCCTCATCGATCTTCTCGACGATGAGGTCGGGGATCACGTAGTCCGCCGCGCGATCGGCGTACGCGAGACCCGGCTTCGGGGTGAGGCGCGCGACCGCATCGGCGGCGGCCTGCACCTCGCCAGGCGCGACCCCGATCCGTCGTCCGATCTCCCCCCAGCGGTGCGCGAGGAGGTCATCGAAGAACTCGCGGATCAGCCGCTCGGCCAAGGTGTCGAGGAGCCCCGCCTCGGGGAGTTGGAGCGTCAGACATTCCTGCAGGGAGCGTGCGCCGACCCCCGCCGGCTCCAATGACTGCACGATCCGCAACATCCGCTCCACCTCGGGCATGGTGAACCGCGGGGCGTCCCGCTCGTCCTCCGATGCCGCCTCGGCCTGGGCGATGACGGTGTTGATCCCGGTGAGGATCTGGTCCAAGGTCGCGGTGAGATACCCCTCATCGTTGATGTTCCCGATGAATTCGTCCGCGAGGAGCTGGTCTCGCGGGCCGAGATCGAGGAGCCGCACCTGATCCCGCAGGTGGTCGGAGAGATCGCGGGCTTCGACGGAGACCGGCTCGACGTACTCGCGCACCTCCGATGGTGCTCGGACACCGTCCTGGTCGATCCCGTCGAGCAGGAGATCCTCCCACGGGGCCTCATCGTCGATCGTCTCGTCGGTGGGCGCCTCCGTCGAGGTCTCCTCCGCGACGACATCGAGTGCCTCACCCTGCTCCTCCGGCTCGGCGTCGCCGTTCTCGCCCTCCTCGATCAGCTCGAGAAAGGGATTCTCCAGCAACTCCTGTTTGAGATGCTGCTGGAGGTCAATCAGCGGCATGTAGAGCATGTCCATCGCCTGATAGAGGCGTGGATTCGCTCGCAGCTCCTGCCCGAGCCGCGCCGACTGGTGCAGCCCACTCTTCACGCCGACGGCTCGTAGGGTGGCGGCGGCGTCGACGCGGCGGTCGGCACCGTGTCCGGATGCTCGGCACGGAATCGCTCGCGGAGCCGCGTGGTGAGCGTCGGGCCGAAATAGACCTGCGAGACGGTATCGTCGAAGACGAGCTCCTCCACCGTCCCCGAGACCTTCACCGCCCCATCGAACATGATGTAGGCGCGGTCCACGAT
>CAXRBM010000124.1:0-4418 GCA_964228675.1 Gemmatimonadaceae bacterium | reverse complement strand
CGCGTGGCGCGCTCCGCAGTGGGATCGGGATGGTGCGGCTCCTCGTCGCACCCACGAACGTCCCCGTGGTGCAGGGGGCGTTGCCCGAGGCGATGGCGGCGCGTTGGCCGATGACCGAGGAGGAGCAGGCCCCGGTGCTCGAATGGTCGCATGCGCTGATGCTGGGCCCCGGGCTCGGACGTGGGACCAAGTCGCGCGCGCTCATCGAGCGCCTGCTCGTGACCTGGCGTGGGCCGGTGGTGCTCGACGCCGATGCACTCAACGTCTTCGAGGGAGAGCCGCGGACGCTGGGCTCCCTCCTCGGTGCGCGCCCCGCGATCGTGACCCCGCATCCGGTGGAGGCGGCGCGGTTGATGCGGCTCGATCCCGCCGCGATCCTTGCCAACCGGTTCATCGTCGGGGCGGAGTTGGCGAGGACGTTGGGTGCCGTGGTGCTCCTCAAGGGGCCGCCGACGGTGATCTCCGCACCTGATGGCCGCGTGGCGGTCGTGGCCGCGGGGAGTCCGGCACTCGGCACCGGTGGGAGCGGGGATGTGTTGAGCGGGATCGTCGCGACGCTCCTCGCACAGCTCGGCGATCCCTTCTTGGCGGCGGCGGCCGGTGCCTGGGTGCATGGCCGTGCGGGGGAACTCGCGGCGGGGATCGATCTGCCCACGACCGATCATCGTGGGCCGCGCTCCGTGCGCGGAGCGAATCTCGGTGATGTGATCGATGGGCTCTCTCTGGTGTGGCGACTCGATGACCTGCCGTGCCGCGCACCCGTGCGCGCTGAGCTCCCGCGCGTCGGTGGATATCGATGACGGGGCATATCCCACTCGGACCCGGCGCGGAGTTCGACGCCATCCGCATGCTGCTCGCGCGCTGGGGCGATCGGGCGCGCGGGATCGGGGATGATGGCGCCGTGCTGGACGTGCCTCCTGGTCAGAAGCTCGTCGTCAGCACCGACAGCTCCGTGGAAGGGGTCCACTTCCACCGGGAGTGGCTCACGCCAGAGGAGATCGGGTGGCGCGCGACGATGGCGGCGCTCTCCGATCTCGCGGCGATGGCGGCGATGCCGCTGGGGGTGGTGCTCGCGCTGACGGTCCCGGCATCGTGGCGCATGCGTCTCGAGGCACTCGCCGACGGGATCGGGGCCGCGGTCGAGCGGTATGGGGTCCCGATCGTCGGGGGGGATGTCACCGCTGGCGAGCGACTGTCGCTTGCCATCACGGTGCTCGGTCATGCGGAGCGTCCCCTCGCTCGCCGCGGGGCACGAGTAGGCGACACAATCTACGTGACCGGGCGACTCGGCGGCCCCGGCGCCGCGCTCGCGGCGTGGCTCGACGGTCGTGCGCCGATGCCGGCCCATCGCGCGCGCTTCGCGCACCCCGAGGCGCGGCTCAACGCCTCGCGCTGGTGCGCGCGGCACGGTGCGACCGCGGCGATCGATCTCTCCGATGGGCTCGCGGGTGACCTCGCACATATCGCGGCGGCGAGTGGCGTCTGCGCCGAGCTCGATCTCGAGCGCCTCCCGGTGCTCGATGGTGTGACGTCGCGTGAGGCGCTCGCGAGTGGCGAGGAGTATGAGCTGCTGGTCACCGCTCCGGCATTCGATACGACGGCCTTCGCCGCCGCGCATGCCGGGCTCGCACTCACCGCGATCGGTCGAGTCGTCACGGGTCCCACGGGATCGGTGCGCCTCCACGAGCACGGACGCACCGTGGAACTCCCATCGACACACGATCACTTCGTCGGATGATGCCCTTCCTGCGCTTCCTCCTGCTCCAGGTGAGCATCGCCGTCGGGACGATCCTCTTCGGCGGGAGCTGCATCGTGGCGGCGCTCTTCGGCGTGCGGGATCGTCCGGGCTCGACCTACGATCTCGCGCCGCGTCGCTGGGGGCGCTTCGCCCTCGGGATGGTCGGTATCCGCGTCGAGGAGCATGGCGTGGAGCAGAAGCAGGGGGCGGGGCACATCTTCGTCGCGAACCATCTGAGCATCCTCGATGTGCTGGCGCTCGCCGGGCATCTCCCCTGGATCAAGTTCGTCGCGAAGGCGGAGCTCTTTCGTGTGCCGATCCTCGGACCTGCGATGCGTCGCGCGGGGATGATCCCGATCCAGCGGGCGAATCGGAAGGCGGCCTTCGGGGCCTACACGACCGCCACCGAGCGGATCCGCGCCGGCGCCTCGGTCGGCGTCTATCCCGAGGGGACCCGGGGGCGCGCCTACCCGCTGCGCCCGTTCAAGAAGGGTCCCTTCGTCCTCGCCATCCAGGCGCAGGTCCCCGTGGTCCCCATGTTCGTGTACGGCGTACTCGAGCGCGCCCCGCGCGGACGGTTCCGGGTGTACCCTGGGACGATCCATCTGCACTACCTCCCCCCGATCCCGACCGCCGGTCTCACCTACGACGATCGCGAGGGCCTCGCTCGGCGGACCTACGAGGCGATGGCCGCCTGTGCCCGCGAGCGGTACGGCATCGTCTCCCCGCCGTACGGCGCCACCTGACCCGATATCTTTCACGCGTCCGACCTGTCACCTGACCCCTGTCACCTGACCCCTGATGTCCACCATCCTCGCCGTCCAGGCCCGTGAGATCCTCGACTCCCGTGGCAACCCCACCGTCGAAGCCGACGTCATCCTCGAGGATGGCACCTATGGCCGCGCCGCGGTGCCGAGTGGCGCCTCCACCGGCGAACATGAGGCGAACGAGCTCCGCGATGGCGATGCCACGCGCTACCTCGGGAAGGGGGTCCAGAAGGCGGTCGCGAATGTCACCCGCCTGATCGAGCCCGCGCTCATCGGGCTCGACGTCACCGAGCAGCTGACCATCGACCGCACCCTTCTCGCGCTCGACGGCACCACGACCAAGGCGAAGCTCGGGGCCAACGCGATGCTCGCCGTCTCCATGGCGTCGGCGCGCGCGGCGGCGGCCAGTGTCGACCTCCCGCTGCACAAGTATCTCGGTGGCCCGATGGCGCGCACGCTGCCGGTGCCGCTGATGAACATCCTGAATGGCGGCGCGCACGCGACCAACACCGTCGACTTCCAAGAGTACATGATCGTCCCCGTGGGGGCGACGAGCTTCAGCGAGGCGCTTCGGATGGGGACCGAGGTCTTCCACGCGCTCAAGCAGGTCCTCGTGAAGCGGAAGCTCTCGACCGGCGTCGGGGACGAAGGGGGCTTCGCGCCCGACCTCGCGAGCGATCAGGCCGCGCTCGACGTGGTGATCGAGGCGATCGAGGCCGCGGGTTACGCGCCGGGGACCGAGATCGCGCTCGCGCGCGACGGTGCGGCGAGCGAGCTCGTCTCCAAGGGGAAGTACACCTTCAAGAAGAGCGGGGCGGGGACCAAGTCCGCCGAGCAGATGATCGAGATGTATGCCAAGTGGCTGAACACGTATCCCATCGTCTCGATCGAGGACGGATTGGCCGAGGGGGATTGGGCGGGGTGGAGCCAGATGACCGAGGCGATCGGGGATCGCGTGCAGCTCGTCGGCGACGACCTCTTCGTGACGAATGTCGAGTTCCTCGCGCGCGGGATCGAGGAGGATGTCGCGAACGCGATCCTCGTGAAGGTGAATCAGATCGGGACGCTCACCGAGACGCTCGAGACGATCGAGATGGCGGGTCGGAACGGGTATGCCTCGATCATCTCGCATCGGTCCGGCGAGACCGAGGACACCTTCATCGCCGACCTCGCGGTCGCGACCAACGCGGGGCAGATCAAGACCGGGTCGGCGAGCCGGACCGATCGCGTGGCCAAGTACAATCAGCTCCTGCGGATCGAGGCGGAGTTGGGGGGGCACGCCGAGTTCCCGGGTGGCGCGCTCTATGGGATCGAGGGGTGATGGCGAAGGGGCGGCCTGCGGAGCGGGACCCCAAGGCGATCGCGCGTCGACTCGCGCTGTGGGGGTTCTGGCTCTTCGTCGCCTTCTGGGCGGTGCAGGGGGGGGAATACGGGACCACCGATCTCCTGCGACAGCGTGGACGGGTCCGAGAGGCCCGGGCGCGGGTCGACTCCCTCGAGCGGGTGGTACGGGAGCTACGGGAGCAGAAGCGGTTGGTGGAGTCGGACCCCGTGACCCAGGAGCGGATCGCCCGAGAGGAGTTCGGGATGGTCCGGGAAGGGGAGCTCCTCTATCGGTTCCTGGATCCCTGAGGGCGAGCGGCCGAGCGCGATCAGCACCTTGAATCCGCGGGGTCGCCGGTCTACTTTTCCCCTACTACCGCGGGGTGGAGCAGCCTGGTAGCTCGTCGGGCTCATAACCCGAAGGTCGCGGGTTCAAATCCCGCCCCCGCTATGTTCGAGGCGGTCGGTTCATCCGAACCGGCCGCCTCGTGGTTTCTGGAAGGTGTGGCTGGGTAGCTCAGCCGGTTAGAGCACGGCACTCATAATGCCGGGGTCGCGGGTTCGAGTCCCGCCCCAGCTATGTGGTCACC
>CAXRBM010000123.1:0-13318 GCA_964228675.1 Gemmatimonadaceae bacterium | reverse complement strand
CCGAAGGTCGCGTTGCCATCGGCATCATGCGGTCGGACCCGCTGGAGTGCCGCCCAGGTGCCCACATCATCCCAGCCGAAATCCCCAGCGAGGACGATCACGCGACGGCTCCGCTCGAGCACGCCCACATCGATGCTGATCCCTCCGGTCACCGCCCCGAAGAACACCTCGGCGCTCGGGGCACCGCCGGCGGCATCCATCACCATCAGCGCCGGGCCGAGCTCTGGTGTGACCGTGCGCACCTCGGCGAGCAGGTCGGTGGCACGCCAGGCGAAGATCCCCGAGTTCCAGAGGTAGCCCGCCGCGACCATCTGGGTCGCGCGTGGGATGTCGGGCTTCTCGATGAAGCGCGCGACCTGCCGGATCCCCCCGGTGAGCGTCGCACCAGGCTCGATGTAACCGAATCCCGGATCGGGGCGTGACGGCACGATCCCCACGGTCGCGAGGCCGCCGTGCGAGGCGGCCGCATCGGCCGCGGCGGCCAAGGTCGACCGGAAGCGCTCCGGATCCCCGATCGCCCAATCGGCGTGCACGCAGACCATCCGGGCGTCGGCACCGCCACGCGCCGCGACCTGGATGGCGGCCCAGGTCAGGGCGGCGCAGGTCCCAGCGGGCCGAGGCTCCACGAGGATCTGATCCGCCGTCAGTCCAGGCACGGCGCCAAGGATCGGGGCCGTGAGGCGCTCGCTCGTGAGGATCAGGATCCGCTCGATCCCGACCAGCGGGACGAGTCGCGCCACCGTCTCGGTCAGCATCGGCTCGGCGCCGATCAAGGGAAGGAGCTGCTTGGGACGATCCGGGGTGCTCAGCGGCCAGAACCGTGAACCGACCCCGCCGGCGAGGACTACAGCGTAGAGCGGGCTAGTCATGGGGCTCCGCGACCCCGGCGAGCGCGGCGACGCGCGCCAGGAGTCGTTTCGGACTGAAGGGCTTGGTCATGAAGTCGTTGGCCCCGTGCTGCCGAGCCTCGACCTCCTGATGGTCCTGACCGGCGGCCGTGAGGATCAGGCAGGGGAGGGCAGACCAGCGAGCGTCGGCCCGCATCCGGTCGAGGACGGCGATCCCCCCCATGCGGGGCATCATGAGGTCGAGGATCACCAGTTGGACCGACGCATCGTGCTCGAGGGTCTCGACGGCATCTGCCCCATCGTAGGCGAGGGTGACCGTGAACGGTCCCTGTTCGAGCTTGGTCTTGATGATCCGGCCGATGTGCGGCTCGTCGTCGGCGACGAGGACGTGAATGGGAGGCATCGGCACGGGGTGGATGGGATGCGCTCAAGCATACCCGGGCCCCCTCCGAAGTCAAGCAGTTTCTCGTGGCATCCAGGCGTCGCTCCCGCTAGCTTCCATCCTGTGCCCCTGACCCCTGCCGCGCGCCGTCGGCGCGCCCTGAGTCCTCTCCTCGTCGCCGCCCTCTTCGGGGGCGGGCTGACGGCGTGCGACGATCCCTTCCAGCTCCAGGCGCAGTACCCCAACATCGATCGGAGCTTCGAGCTCTGGGCGGTCACCGGGACCTCGGCCACTTATCCGTCCGCCGTGATCGTGACGACGGCCTCCGCGTCGCAGCTCGATGCCGCGGGCTCCTTCGACTTCGCGATCGACATCGACGCGGACGGACGGCTGGTCATCCTGCCCGTGAGCAAACTGGTGCAGCCCCTCATCGGGTCGCGGGTCGTCGCGATGCAGCGCTCCAGCACGCCATACACCCAGCTCCTCGAGGCACCTCGGACCGGCTGGTTGCCCGATACGACCCTCCTGGTGAACCCCGGGGGTGTCTTCATGGTGAAGATCAATTCGTTGGCCTGCCAGTACAGTCAATCGGCGGACATCTACGCGAAGTTCATCGTGGACTCGATCGATCCGGTCGGACGTCGGGCGATCCTGAGCGCTCGGGTGAATCCCAACTGTGGGTTTCGTTCCTTCGTGGCCGGGCTGCCGGAATACTGAGCGATGTATGACCTCCGGATGATCCGGGAACAGGCGGAGACGCTACGCGCCGGGATGCGTCGGCGTGGCAAGCTCGAGGTCTACGGGCCGGTGATCGACGAGGCCGAGACGCTCGACCGCACGCGTCGACAGACGATCCAAGCCGTCGAGGAGAAGAAGGCGCAGCGCAATGCGCTCACCCAGGTCGTCGGCAAGAAGAAGAAGTCGGGAGAGGATGCGGCGGCGGAAATGGCCGAAGCGCGCGAGCTCGGTGAGGCGATCGCTGCCCTCGAAGCGACGCTCGCGCCGACCGAAGCGCGGCTTGAGGAGCTCCTGCTGGGCGTTCCGAATATCCCGCTCCCCGACGTGCCGGAAGGAGATGAGTCCGCCAACGTCGTGGTGCGGAGCTGGGGCACGCCGCGTGAGGCCGTTGGGATCAAGCCGCACTGGGAAGTGGGTGCGAGCTTGGGGCTCCTCGATCTCGAACGTGGCGCAAAGATCTCCGGCTCGGGGTTCGTGGTCTTTCGTGGTGCCGGCGCTCGGATGATCCGGTCGTTCATGAACGCGATGCTCGACCTGCACACCGGCGAGTTCGATTATGAGGAGTGCTGGGTCCCCGTCGTCGTGAACCGGCCCTCGATGATCGGCACCGGCCAGCTCCCGAAGTTCGAGGAAGACATGTACGCCTTGAAGGATGAGGAGCTCTTCCTCATCCCCACGGCGGAGGTCCCCGTCACGAACCTCTATCGTGATGAGATCCTCGCGGCGGAGGAGCTCCCCAAGGCGTTCTGCGCCTACAGCCCCTGTTTCCGTCGCGAGGCAGGCTCCGCGGGGAAGGACACGCGGGGGGTGTTGCGCGTCCATGAGTTCGACAAGGTCGAGCTCGTGCGCTACTGCGCGCCGGAGGATGGGGAGGCGCAGTTGCAGCTCCTGCTCTCGCATGCGGAGACGGTGCTACAGCGGTTGGGACTCCCATATCGCGTGGTGCTCCTCGCCGCGGGAGACACCGGGTTCGGGAGCGCCAAGACCTACGATCTCGAGGTCTTCGCCCCCGGGGTCGGGAAGTGGCTCGAGGTCTCGTCGTGCTCGCTCTTCACCGATTTCCAGGCGCGTCGGGCCAACATACGGTTCCGGCCGGCGCCGGGCGAGAAACCCCGCTTCGTCTACACGCTCAACGGCTCCGGGCTCGCCTTCCCGCGGATCTTCGCGGCGATCCTCGAGCACTACCAGCAGCCCGATGGGAGCGTGACGGTGCCTGAGGCCCTGCGCCCCTGGGTGGGCGCCGATCGCCTCGGGTGAGCCCCGCTCTCAACCCCGCGCAGCAGGAGGCGGTCGAGCACATCGGAGGGCCGTTGCTCGTGGTCGCTGGCGCAGGCTCCGGTAAGACGCGCGTCCTCACGACGCGCATCGCGCGGCTCATCGAACACCACGGCATCGCCCCGTCCGGCATCCTCGCCGTCACCTTCACCAACAAGGCGGCGGGGGAGATGCGCGAGCGGATCGGGCGGCTCCTCGGTCACGATCCCGCTGGGATGTGGATCGGCACCTTCCATGGGATCGGCGCGCGGATGCTCCGGCGTCACGCCGACCGCGTCGGACGCACCCCCGAGTACACGATCTACGACGAGGATGACACCCTCGCCGTCGTGAAGCGTGAGATGGAGCGGCTCCGCATCAGCCACAAGGTCTTCACCCCGAAGGCGATCCTCGCGGAGATCTCGTCGGCCAAGAACGCGCTCGTGGATCCGGTGGAGTACGAGCGCCTCGGTCGGACCCCGATCGCCGAGGCCGCCGCCAGGGTCTATCGCGAGCTCGAGGGCGCGCTGCGGAGCGCGAACGCGGTGAGCTTCGACGACCTGCTCACCCTCCCGGTCCGCATCCTCCGCGAGTCGGAGCAGATCCGCCAGCACTTCGCGACGCGCTTCCAGCAGGTGCTCGTCGACGAGTACCAGGACACCAATCGCGCGCAATACGAATTCGTGCGGCTCATCGCCGGCGGGCATGGCAACCTCGCCGTCGTCGGTGATGATGATCAGGCGATCTACGGCTGGCGGGGCGCCGACATCCGCAACATCCTCGATTTCGAGCGCGACTTCCCCTCCGCGCGCATCGTGCGCCTCGAGGAGAACTATCGCTCGACCGCGCCCATCTTGGATCTCGCCAACGCGGTGATCTCTATGAACGAAGGGCGCCGAGGGAAGACGCTGCGTACGACGCGTCTCGGTGGGGAGCCGGTCACCCTCGTGGAGGCGGCAGACGATCGCGATGAGGCCGACGCCGTGGTCGACGCCTGTCGGCGATGGCAGGGGACGCGTGGCGCCTGGCGCGAGTGCGCGATCCTCTACCGCACCAATGCGCAAAGCCGCGCGATGGAAGAGGCGCTGCGCTTGCAGGCGATCCCGTATCGCGTCATCGGCGCGGTGCGCTTCTATGACCGGCGCGAGATCAAGGACCTCGTCGCCTGGCTCCGGCTCGTCGCGAATCCGTCGGACGATGAGGCGTTCCGTCGGGCGATCACCGCACCCAAGCGTGGGGTGGGGGAGACGACGCTCGAACTCCTCGCCGCCGAGGCGCGGACCAACGGCGTCTCGCTGCTCGAGCAGTCGCGCCGGATCGAGTCGATGCCCGGGGTACGCCCCGCCACGCGGAACGCACTCACGCAGATGGTCGCGATCGTCGATCGCGTTCGCGCGCTCGCGGCCGATAGCGGGGTCGATCGACTCCTCCTCGAGGTGATCCAGGCCACGGGCTTCGATGAGGCGCTACGGGCCGAAGGCCCCGAGGGGCTCGAGCGCCTCGACAACGTCCGCGAACTCGTGACCTCGGCGGCTGAGACCCTGATCGAGGATGGTGGCGAGGTGGGGCTACGACCCCTCGATCACTTCCTGCAGCGCGCGACCCTCGTCACCGGACTCGATCAGCTCGGCCCCGATGCCGACGCGGTGACGATGATGACGGTGCACACGGCGAAGGGGCTCGAGTTCCCGATGGTCTGTGTCTCCGGGCTTGAGGAAGGACTCTTCCCGCTCTTCCGGACGATCGACGATCCCGAGGCGCTCGAGGAGGAACGGCGACTGCTCTATGTCGCCATCACGCGTGCCGGCGAGCGGCTCCTGCTCTCGTGGGCGCACCAGCGTCGGCGCAACGGGGAGTTGCTGCCGAGTGTGATGTCGAGCTTCCTTCGCGGTGGGGTGGCGGAGCACTACACCAAGCATCCCACCGCCCGGGCGAAAGGCTCCGCTCGGATCGCCTCGCCCTTTCTCGGGGGGAGCGCTGGTGGCGGATCACGATTCGGTCGGAGCGAGGGGCGGGAACGCCCCTTCGGTGGGGCGCGTACGCCAGCATGGACGCCGCGCGGGGGGACACGTGGGGAGTTCGAGCCGGAGGAGGCGCCATCGCAGGATCTCCCGCGCTTCGTCCCCGGCGAGCGGGTGCGGCATGCGCGCTTCGGGTCAGGCACCATCGCCGAACTCAGCGGGAGTGGACGAGACGCGAAGGTGACGGTCGATTTCGATGATGAGAGCATCGGGCGGAAGCGACTAGTGATCGCCTTCGCCGGACTTGAGCGAGGATTCGAGTGATGGGTGTGACGCCTGATGATGTGCGGCATGTGGCGACGTTGGCGCGGCTGAGCATCCCCGAGGGGGAGCTGGCCTCGTACGTCGAACAGCTCAATGCGATCCTCGGGCACATGGAGGCCCTCCAGCAGGTGCCATCGTCTGGCGCGGCCGCGGCCGCCGATGCGGCGCGTCCCGGGATGGCACTCAGGGCCGATGCCGTCGGACCGATGCCGCTGACGCGGCCTGCTGCCGAGTTCGCGCCGGAGCTGCGCGACGGGTTCTTCCTCGTCCCCCGACTCGCCACGCACGAAGACGCGGGGGAGGGGGCATGAGCCGTTCCCTCCTCGATCTGACCGCCGCCCAGCTCGGCGCCGCCGTGCGGGAGGGGCGGACGCCAGCAGGTGAGCTCCTCACGGCCTCGTTGGACCGCCTCGCCGAGACCCATGCGGGGAACGATGGGCTCAACGCCATCGTGCATCAGGTCGGTGCGGATGACTCCGCCATGCAGCCCCTCGCGATGGGCCCCCTGGCTGGTGTCCCCGTCGCGATCAAGGACAACCTCGCCACCCGCACGCTCCCCACGACCTGCGGCTCGAGGATCCTCGATGGCTGGGTGAGCCCGTACGAGGCCACCGCCGTGCGGAAGCTGCGCGAGGCCGGGGCCATCGTGATCGGCAAGACGAACAGGGAGGTGTTCGCGATGGGCTCCTCGACGGAGCACAGCGCGTTCGGGCCGTCCCGGAATCCGCATGATCGCCGCCGCGCGCCTGGCGGCTCATCGGGTGGCTCCGCCGCCGCCGTCGCCGTCGGCATCGCACCGATCGCGCTCGGCTCGGAGACCGGTGGCTCGGTGCGGCAGCCCGCGGCCTTCTGCGGGATCGTGGGCGTGAAGCCCACCTACGGCCGCGTCTCGCGCTACGGGCTCGTGGCCTTCGCCTCCTCACTCGATTGTGTCGCCCCCTTCGGTCGCACCGTGGATGATGCCGCGCTTGCCACCGAGATCATCTCGGGTCACGATCCCCTCGATGCCACCTCGGCCGCACATACGGTGCCCGCGATGCGTGTCGGCCCAGGCCCGCTCGCCGGCCTCGTCGTCGGGGTGCCGAAGGAATATTTCCCCGACTCGTTGATGCCTGAGGTCCGAGCCATCTGCGATCGCGCCCTCGAGGCGCTCCGCGCGCAGGGGGCGACGATCCGCGAGGTCTCGCTCCCGCATACGCCCTACGCGATCCCCGTCTACTACATCATCGCGCCGGCCGAGGCCTCGGCGAATCTCGCCCGCTTCGACGGCGTACGGTACGGCATGCGAATCGAGGTCGATGGCGTGCAGGCGATGTACGGCGCGACGCGCGCCGCCGGCTTCGGGGCCGAGGTCACGCGCCGCATCCTCCTTGGCACCTACGTGCTGAGCGCGGGCTACTACGATGCCTACTATCGGAAGGCGCAGGAGGTCCGGGCCCTGATTGCGCGCGACTTCACCGACGTCTTTGCGTCAGGCGTCCATGTGCTCTTCACGCCGACCACGCCGACCCCGGCCTTCGCACTCGGCGCGATCTCCGATCCCTACGAGATGTACCTCAGCGACATCTACACGGTGACGGCGAACCTCGCGGGGATCCCGGGGATCTCCCTTCCCATCGGGCGGGTGCATGGCCTCCCGGTCGGCGGACAGGTGCTCGCTCCGGCCTTCGACGAGCCGACGATGTTCCGGGCAGCCTATGCGCTGGAAGCAGCGCTCGGCGCGGAGGCCCACCGATGAGCGCCACGGCTTGGGAGATGGTCGTCGGGCTCGAGGTGCACGTACAGCTCAAGACGCGCACCAAGGCCTACTGTGCCTGCTCGACGAACTTCGGCGACGCGCCGAATCGCAACACCTGTCCCGTCTGCCTCGCGCTGCCGGGCGCGCTCCCGGTGCTCAACGCCGAGGCCGTGACGCTGGCGACTCGCGCGGCGCTTGCGCTCGGGTGCACCGTGCACGAGCGGAGCATCTTCGCGCGCAAGAACTATTTCTATCCCGATCTGCCGAAGGGCTATCAGATCTCTCAGGCGGAGTTCCCGCTGGCCACGCAGGGGCATCTCACCTTGGCCGATGGCCTGCGCGTCGGGATCACCCGCGTCCACATGGAGGAGGATGCGGGAAAGTCGATCCACGATCGCTTTCCCGGGATGACCGCGATCGATCTCAATCGAGCCGGGGTGCCGCTGATCGAGATCGTCGGCGAACCAGAGATCCGCTCGTCGGCGCAGGCCGGGGCCTACCTCCGCGCGCTGCGTGAGGTCCTCCTCTTCTGCGGCGTGAGCGATGTCTCGATGGAAGAGGGCTCCCTCCGCGTCGACGCCAATGTCTCCGCGCGTCCGCTCGGCGAGACCACCTTCCGCCCGCGCACCGAGATCAAGAACCTCAACTCCTTCTCGAACGTCGAGAAGGCGCTCGAGCTCGAGTTCCGTCGCCACGTGGCCACGTACGAAGCCGGCGGCACGATCGCCCAGCAGACGATGCTCTTCGACGCCGCCGCACAGGAGGTGCGCGCGGCGCGGTCCAAGGAGGGGAGTCACGACTATCGCTACTTCCCTGAGCCCGATCTGCCGCCCCTTGTCCTGACGCCGGAATGGATCAGCGAGCAGCGCGATGCGCTCCCCGAACTCCCGGCCGCACGTCGGGCCCGCTGGGTCACATCACACAAGCTCTCGGCCGCGGAGGCCGAGGGACTCTCGGGTACCGTGGAGCTCGCGGCCTACTTCGAGGCGGTCGTCGCGACCGCGGGCGACGGGAAGGCGGCAGCGAACTGGATCCTGGGTGAGGTTCTCGCGGCGCTGAACGAGTCAGGCGTCGCGCTCGCCCAGTTCCCGATCGCACCGGCGCGGCTCGCCGCGCTCATCGCCTTGGTGAAAGGGGGACAGCTCAGCTCGACGGCGGCGAAGACCGTCTTCGCCACGATGCGCTCCGACACCGCAGCCCCCGAACAGATCGCGCAGCGCGATGGACTCCTGCAGGTTGGCGATGACTCGGCGTTGGAGCAGTGGATCGACGAGGTCTGGGCCGAGCATCCCACGGAAGCGGCGCGCTTCGCCGCTGGGGAGCAGAAGCTGCAGGGGGTGCTCGTCGGCTTCCTGATGAAGAAGTCCAAGGGGCGCGCCGACCCCAAGAAGCTCAATCAGCTGCTGGCGGCTCGGATCGCGAAGTAGCGGGTGAACCGGCGGGGGAGTGGAGCGGGGTGGAGAGCCGCTGCGCGAACCCCAGCCCGGCCGAGGGGAGGCGGAAACGATCGGCGGCCTCGCGTCGGATCGCGCGCTCGCCGCCCGCCTTCGAGGCGCGCCGCAGCTGCTTCGCCTCGCGCAGCGCCGCCTCGCCACTCGGATCGAACCGGCGGGGCATGCACTGCGTGCCATGAGCCAGACAGTCCACCACGTAATCGAACGCCACAGCGAGATGCGCGGCGACCGTGGCATCCCGGAGCGGATAGCGACTGCGCTCCGCCATCAGCGCCATCACCCGGTGCCACGACTGCGAGTCGGACGCGTGGACCATCCCACGGAAGATCCGCCGATTCGTCGGCGTGCTGAAGATCGTCGGGCTCAGGATCCGATCGAGATGCTCGTCGGCGCGCCCATGATCGAGCTGGATCACCTCGCGAGCACGCCGCGCCCAGCGATCCCCCGTCTGCATCTCGAACCGGCTCTCCCAATACCCGTGCCCCGCGCCTGAGGTCGCGGCGGTGATGGCGAGCTGATGCGGCACGAAGTGATTGTGCGCGACGACGTCGGCGGCGAGGTGCGCGAGGTACCCGTAGGCGAAGGCCTGGAGCGGCTCGTCGCGCGCGCGGTCCGCGATATCATCGGCCACGGACCAGAAGTGACAGTGGCGCCCCACCTTCGCATAGCGCTTCGCGAAGCTCGTGTCCGCGGCGATCGACCCGTAGAGAAAGTCCATCGGGAAGGCACGGAGGAGTGCGGCGAGCCCGGCGGGGAGCAAGACCTCGGCAGATCCGAGCAGCGCTTCCCCGAGCAGGATGTGTGTACCCGGCGTCCAAGCCAGGCAATCGGTGGGGAGGCAGACGAGCGCCACCAGCGCCATGAGGAGGGCGGGGCGCCACACGCGGATCATCCTTCCTCGTCCACCTCGTCGTCGCCGAGTTCGGCGTCCTCGACCTCCTCCTCGCGCCGCCGTCTCCGACGCCGGCCACCGAACATGAACCCCGCCGCCGCCCCCGCCGCGCCGGCCGCCGCCGTCGCGATCCCCTCGGCCATCTTCGTCACCCGACCGACGGTCTCGCTCACCTCCTGCACCCGCTCCCCGAGCGATTCGACCGAGGCCCGGACCGTGGTGTTCACGGTGGTGACCGTCGCCTTGGAATCGGCGACCATCTCCTGCACCTGCGAGGCGACCTGCCGAACTTCTTTCGCCGCCGCCGCGGCCTCCTGCGCGAGCGGGCGCAGCTCGACCAGCAGCGTCGTGACCTCGGCCTGCAGCGCCGCCGCCCCCTGTCGCATCGCGAGGAGGGAGAGCACGGCGAGGACGCAGAGGAGCAGGGCCAGGAGGCTTGTGAGCCCCGACGCCACGAAGACGATCTGCTCGAAGGTCGTCCGGATCGGGGGCACGGCGCGGACGAGCAGGGTGTCCGCGGCGGCGGCACCGGCGGCGAGTTGGAGAATCAGCATGTCGAATCCTCGACCCTCGGTGGCGGGGCGTCAAGCGTATATTCCCGCACATGGCTCAACCCCAGTTCATCGTCGAGGGCGGTCGCCGCCTCTCCGGGACCATCCGGCCCGCCGGCAACAAGAACGCCGCGCTCCCGATCCTTTGCGCTGCACTCCTCACGGATCACCCCGTCACGCTCGAGAACGTCCCGCACATCAAGGACATCCTGAGCCTTGTCGAGCTGATCAAGCAGGCGGGAGCCACTGCCGAGTGGACGGGACCGAACACCCTGGTGATCACCGCCAAGACCGTTCGCGGCGATACCCTCGATCCGGCGCTCTGCACCCGCATCCGCGGGTCGATCCTCCTCGCGGCGCCGCTGCTGGCGCGCGCCGGCGAGGTGCATCTCGCCCCGCCGGGTGGGGATGTGATCGGGCGCCGGCGGCTCGACACGCACTTCCTCGCGCTTGAAGCACTCGGCGCGGAGCACCAATTCGCGGAGCGGATCATCTTCCGCACGCGCGGGCTCCGAGGGGTCGACCTCTTCCTCGACGAACCCAGCGTCACCGGGACCGAGAACGCCATCATGGCCGCGGTCGCCGCGCAGGGGACGACGATCCTGCACAACGCGGCGAGCGAACCGCATGTCCAAGACCTCTGCCGCATGCTCGTGGCGATGGGCGCGCGCATCGATGGGATCGGCTCCAATCTCCTCACCATCGAGGGGGGGCGGCCCCTCCACGGCTGCACGCACCGCATCGGTCCCGACCACATCGAGGTCGGCTCCTTCATCGGGCTCGCCGCCGTCACCCGCTCCGAGCTCCGCATCGCCGATGCTGGCGTGGAGCATCTCCGCTCCGTGCGCCTCGGCTTCGAGCGCCTCGGCGTCGAGACGCGGATCGACGGCGCCGATCTCATCGTCCCTGAGAGGCAGGCGCTTCGCATTCGCTCCGACCTCGGGGGCGCGGTCCCCAAGCTCGAGGATCAGCCCTGGCCCGCCTTCCCGGCCGACGTGATGTCGATTGCCATCGTCACCGCGACCCAGTGCGAGGGGATCATCCTCATGCATGAGAAGATGTTCGAGTCGCGAATGTTCTTCGTCGACAAGCTGATCGGGATGGGGGCGCGGATCGTGCTCTGTGATCCGCATCGCGCACTCGTCAGCGGCCCGACCGAACTCCGCGGCGCCACGGTGGAGAGCCCTGACATCCGCGCCGGGATGGCGATGCTCATCGCCGCGCTCTGCGCGAAGGGGACGAGCACGATCAACAACATCGGCCAGATCGAGCGCGGCTACGAGCGCATCCACGAGCGGCTCAACGCCCTCGGCGCTTCGATCCAGCGCGTCGAGTAACTCGCCCTCGGGCGAACGCCGCCGATGTCGACCGCTGGGCTGCCTCCGCATCACCCCATCCCCGGGTTTGATGACCTCGGGCTTTCCGTCTTCGTGACGACCCGCGAAGCGGGGAACTTCGGCTTCCCCGAGCAGGGTGAGGCGCCCGAGACGATAGCACGATGGCACGACCTCCAGCGCACGCTCGCCGAGTCCGGAGTCCCGCGTCTCGCCTCGGCCAAGCAGGTGCACGGCACTGAGGTGCTGCGGCACCAGCCGACCTGGGAGGGATGGGTCCGCCATCAGGGTGCCGACGGCCATCTCCTCTTCGGGGCCGGCGGCCTGGCCGTCACCATCGCCGACTGCGTCCCCGTCTTCCTCGCCCATGAGGACGGCCCGGTCGGGGCGGTGCATGCCGGGTGGCGAGGGGTCGCCGGTGGGATCCTCGGTGAGGCGGTGCGCGCCCTCGAGGCGGCAGGGCATGCGCCCGCCGGGCTACGGGTTCACTTCGGCCCTTCCATCTGCGGACGCTGTTATGAGGTGGGCCCCGAGGTCTACCGGCAATTGACCGGGCTCGAGACCCAGCGCCCGCGGCAGGTCGACCTCCGCGCCCTCCTCGGCGAGCAGGCGAAGGCCCTCGGTATCGGCCGCTGGTCCGCCGACCTCGAATGCACCCGGTGCGACAACGATCGCTTCTTCTCCCACCGCGCCGGCGACACCGGCCGCCAGATCGGGGTCATCGCCCGCTCAGCTTGACTGTCCCCGAGTGAATCCGTACTTTTAACAGAGTTGGGGGACATTCCGGTCCGTTTGCGGAGTGTGGGGGCAGGTCTCCCCGCACTTTTTTTGTGCTCTGTGAGGTCGTAGCCGTGTCCGTCGACGCAATCGAACTTCTTGTTAGGGAAGAACTTACGATGCTTGAGCTCGAATTGGTCGAGCTCAAGCGCGGAGGGTCCAAGGGCCGACCGGTGCTCGATATCCGGATCGACCGGTTGGACCGTCAGAAGGTGCAGGTCGGGGACTGTGAGCGGGCGTCCCGGGCGATCGAAGCCCGGCTGGATGCCGAGCCCACGCTGATCTCGGCACGGTACGTGCTTGAGGTCTCCTCCCCGGGAATGGAGCGGCCGCTGCGGACGGCGGCCGATTGGGTGCGGTTCGTGGGGCGGCGGGCGAGCGTGAACGCCCTGGCGCTTCACGGGCGGTACGAGTTCGAGATCGTCGCGGTGGAGGGGGAGGCGGGGCAGGAGCGCATCCGGCTCCGCGATATGCAGGGGCAGGAGCGGGAGCTCGCGCTGGCGGACGTCACCGACGCCCGGCTCGCGTTACACTGGAAACCGTAAGGCATTCATTTCAGGAGTCTGACCATGGCGGGATCGGCCGAGATCCTCGCGGCATTGCGCGAGTTGGCGAACAGCAAACAGATCGATCGCACCGAGCTCCATGAGCTCCTCAAGGACGGCATCCTTGCCGCCCTCGGGAAGAAGTACGGCCCGACGGTGCAGGCCGAGGTGGAGATCGATGATTCCGTGGGCGACATCAAGATCGTGATCCTCAAGAAGGTTGTCGAGGAGGTGACTGACGAGGTCATCGAGATCGACATCGAGGAGGCGCGCTATGAGGACCCCGACTATCAGGCCGGGGACATCATGGAGATCCCGGTCGACTTCAACGAGTTCGGGCGCTCCGCCGTGCAGGCGTGCAAGCAGCGCATCGTGCAGCGCGTCCGCGAGGGGGAACGCACCAAGATCCGCGACGAGTTCTCATCGCGCGTCGGCGACCTCCTCTCCGGCGAGATCCAGCAGATCGAGCTCGGGAAGATCGTCCTCCTCCTCAACAAGTTCCGCGAGGCCGAGGCCATCA
>CAXRBM010000122.1:0-2993 GCA_964228675.1 Gemmatimonadaceae bacterium | reverse complement strand
GCGATCAGGAAGGGCCAGAAGGCGGGCTCGAGCTGCATCGGATCGAGTGGCATCAGGCGGCCCCCACCGTGGCATCAGCGAGCGGCGCGCCGCGCAGACCGAGGGTCTCATACGAGAGCCCACGGAAGGCCGGCTCCGCCGAGGCAAGGGCCGCGAAGGCCGCGCTCGGCAGATGGCAGTCGTCGCTCGGGGATCCGAGCGTCGTCGCGAGGTCGGCGAGGGCATACCAGCTCGGCCGGGCGAGCCCAGGGGCCGCCTTGGCCTGCAGGAACCGCTGCACGCGACCGCGGAGGTTGGTGAAGGTCCCCTCCTCCTCGGCGACGTTCGCGATGGGGAGGATCACCTCCGGAACAAACCCAGCGGGGAGCGTGGACCCCACCACGATCACGGCGCCGGCGCGGCGGACCGCGGCGGTGTCGAGACCCTCGAGCGCGTCAGCCGCCAGGATCAGGAGGTCGCCATCGCGCAGGCCGGAGAGCAGGCCGTCGTCGCGGCGCGTGAAGCCCAGCCGCTCGGCCCCCGACACGTTCGGAGCGCGGTCGGCACGCAGCGACAGGTCAGTCACCCCTGGGAGCGGAGCCTCGGGACCGGTCGCACACCGGAACACCCCCTCGCCTCCGGTCGTCGTGATGATGCGCTTGAGGAGGAAGAGCGCTTCGTTCGAGAGCGTAGGACTCGCGACGACGTAGGCGCGCTTACCCGCGGCGAGCCGCGCCGCCTCCTCGAGGGCGATCCGCCAATCGACGAGGGTGAGCACGTCGTGCATCTTGATCGCCGGGGACTGCAGCCGATCCGGCCGATTCATCCACCGGTAGTCGAGCCGCCCCACGTCACACATATAGAACTGATTGACCGCGTCGTTCGCGCGCGGCTTCTGGCGCACGATGACGTTGTCCCGCGTCTCGAGGACGGTGTTGCACCCCTGGGAGCAACCGGTGCAGACCGAGGCGGTGCGATCGAGCTCCCACGCGCGCGCCTTGTTGAGGAAGTCCTTGGAGACGAGCGCCCCGACCGGGCAGAGGTCGATCACATTCGCGGCCCAGGGCTGCGTGAGCCCCTCGTCGCCTGTCCGCGCGATCATCGCCCGATCGCCGCGCTCCGAGACGCAGAGCACCGGCGCCTCATGTACGTCGTCCATGAAGCGGACGCAGCGGGTGCAGAGGATGCAGCGGTTCGCGACGAAGAGCACGTCGCCGCCGAAGTCCTCGACCGGGTTGAAGCGCTTCGGCTCGTGATACCGCGAGTCGGCGCGCCCCTCCTGGAAGGTGTAGTCCTGCAGCTCACACTCCCCAGCCTGGTCGCAGATCGGGCAATCGAGCGGATGATTGATCAGCAGGAGCTCGAGCACCCCCTTGCGGGCCTCGAGCGCCTTGTCCGAGAAGACGTGCACCACCTGCCCTTCCGCCGCCGCTGTCGCGCACGAGGGCGCGAGCTTCGGCATCTTCTCGACCTCCACCAGACACATGCGGCAGACGCCTGCCACCGGGAGCCCCGGGTGGTAGCAGTAATGCGGAACGAGCACCCCCGCCGCCTTCGCCGCCTCGAGGATCGAGGTGCCCTCGGGCACACTCACCGTGCGCCCCTCGATCGTCAGGTTCACCATCTTCACGTCGGCCACTTATCCCCCCACCGCGACGGTCGCGGTGCGCTTGCCGGTGATCAGCGCCTCGCACTCCCCGCGGAACTTCTTGATCCCGCTCGTGACCGGGGCCGCGCATGAATCGCTCAGCACGCAGATGGTCTTCCCCGTCATCGACTCGGCGAGATCGAAGATCGTGTCGAGGTCCTCGAAGGTCCCCTGCCCCGCGACGATCCGCTCGAGGATCTTGGTCATCCACGCCGTGCCCTCGCGGCACTGCGTACACTGCGCGCAGCTCTCATGGGCATAGAAGCGGGCGAGCCGCGCGAGCTGCCGCGGCATCGACTGCGCGTCGTCGAAGATGATGACGCCGCCGGAGCCGAGCATCGTCCCCTGTGCGATGAAGCCCTCGTAGTCCATCAGGACCGCCTCGGCCTCCTCGATGGTGATCACCGGGACCGAGGAGCCGCCCGGGATCAACGCCTTGAAGCGCCGGCCGGGGAGCGGGCCACCGCAGAGGTCATAGAGGAATTCCTTGAACGGGAATCCCATCACGACCTCGTAGTTCCCCGGGCGCGCGACGTTGCCGCAGACCGAGAAGAGCTTGCTCCCCGTGCTCTTGGGGCTGGAGAGCGACATCGCCTTGTACCACTCCGCCCCGTTGTTCAGGATGTGCGGGACGGCGGCAAGGGTCTCGACGTTGTTGATCGTGGTCGGCTGCCCGAAGAGGCCAGCGACCGCCGGGAAGGGGGGCTTGATGCGCGGGTTGCCGCGCTTCCCCTCGATCGAGTTCATGAGGGCGGTCTCTTCCCCGCAGATATACGCCCCCGCCCCCGTGTGCACCCAGACGTCGATGGTCTTGCCGGAGCCCATCGCGCTCTTCCCGATGACCCCGGCGGCCCGCGCCTCGGCGAGCGCCGCCTCCATCACGCGGATCGGCTCGGTGAACTCGCCGCGGATGTAGATGTAGGCCGTCTCCGCCCCGATCGCATACGCACCGATCGCCACCCCCTCGATGAGGGCGTGCGGGGTCCAGCGCATGATCTCACGATCCTTGAAGGTGCCCGGCTCCGATTCGTCGGCGTTGCAGCAGAGGTAGTGCGGCTTGCCATCGTCGAGCTTCATGAACGACCACTTGAGCCCGGTCGGGAAGCCGGCACCGCCGCGCCCGCGGAGTCCGGACGCCTTCACGACATCCTGGATCGCGGTCGGGGTCGAATGGAGCGCCTGCGCGAGCGCCTTGTAGCCCCCGCGCGCCTTCCACCCCTCCAATGTCTTCGCCTCGGGATCGCCGAAGTGCTTCGAGAGCACCGGCGTCTCGCGCGGATGGGATTGATGCGGATAACCCATGATCAGTCCTTGAGCCCGGCGAGGATCGCCGGGACCTTCTCGGGGGTCACGTTCTCCACGTAGT
>CAXRBM010000121.1:0-26186 GCA_964228675.1 Gemmatimonadaceae bacterium | reverse complement strand
GCCTTGGTCGATCGGAGCACCGATACGCTGTCCGGTGGCGAGTGGCAGCGGGTGCGCATCGCGCGAGCACTCGCGCAGGGTGGCCGCGCCATCGTCCTCGATGAGCCGACCACCTATCTCGACATCGCGCATGAGATGGCGGTCTTCGAGCTCTGTGATGTGCTCGCACGGCAGGGGCTCTGCGTGATCCTCGTCAGTCACCAGTTGAATCTGGTCGCGCGCTTCGCAGACCAGATCGTGTTGTTGCATCACGGGCGTGTCGCCGCGGAAGGGTCACCGAATGCGGTGATGCGCGGCGATGTGCTCGAGCGCGTCTACGAGTGGCCTCTCATCGTCTCCCGCGATCCAGCGGTCGGGGCTCCCGTCCTTCTCCCCCTTCGTCATCGAGGTTCGAGGTAAATGTCGTCTCTTCGCCGATTCACCATGGTCTCTGGCTTCCTCCTCCCGACCCTGCTGCTCGCGCAGTCGGGCCGCGCGCCGACGAGTCTCCCGCCTGAGGTCGTGACCGCCACGCGGATCCCGGGGGTGAACTACGCTCCGACTGCGACGGCGACCACGCTCGATGCGGCGGCGCTCCGGGCGGAGGGGATCACGCATCTCGCCGATGCACTCCGGCGTGTCCCCGGGGTCGCGATCGCCCGAACCTCCTCGGTCGGTTCCCAGGTCGCGCTCTTCGTGCGCGGCGGGCAGTCCAACTATGTGCGCGTCCTTGTCGATGGGGTTCCGCTGAATGAGCCGGGGGGCGTGCTCGATCTCGGGCGCATCACCCTCGATGACATCGAGCGGATCGAGGTCGTGCGTGGTCCCGCGAGCGTGCTGTACGGATCGGAGGCGGTCTCCGGTGTGATCCAGCTCTTCACGCGTCGAGGGGGCGGCACGACCAAGACGCGAGCCGAGGTCGGCAGCGGGAACATCGGGACGCGACGGCTCTCCCTCGGTGGCGAGGCGACGATCGCCGGCCTGCGTGCCACGGTGCAGGGGGATCATCATGGCAGCACGGGGATCCTGCCCTTCAACAACGCCTATCGCAACACCGGTGTCGTCTCTGGGCTCACCTACACCGGTGCGCGCAGCGATCTCCGCCTCACCGGTCGCTACAACAGTTCGCTCTATCAATACCCGACCAGTTCCTCGGGTGCGATCGAGGATCGGAACGCGGAGCGGGTGGAGCATCGGCTCCTCGTCGGGCTCGATGGCGGACGCCGGTGGACCGAGCGCTTTGAGACGCGGCTCCAACTCTCGAGCGCCGAGGGACACCCGCGCACCAACGATGGCCCCGATGGTGCGGCGGACACCCTCGGCTTCTTCGGGTACTACACGCGCGGGACCGTCGTACGTCGGCTCGCTGACCTGCGTGGGATCTACCGACTGACGCCGAACCACACCATCACCCTCGGCGGCGAGTTCTCCCGCGAGACGGAGCGCAGTCAGTCGGTGAGCCTGAGCGAATACGGCGACTACCCAGGGGCGTTCCGGGCGGCGCGTGAGACGCACGCGCTCTACGCGCAGGGGCTGGGAGAGCGGGGGCGTTTCGCGTACAGCGTCGGTGCGCGTCTCGATGACAACAGCGCCTTCGGCACCTTCCGCACCGTCCGCGCCGGCACCTCGTGGCGCCTGACCGATGGGGTGCGACTCCGCGCCTCGGCGGGTTCTGCCTTCAAGGCACCCAGCTTCTTCGAGAACTTCGCGGAAGGATTCACGGTGGGGAATGCAGCGCTGCGGCCGGAGCGGACCGAGTCGGCGGAGTTTGGCGTCGAGTGGGTGGGTACGACGGGCCTCTTCGTGCGGGCCACCGGGTTTTCGCAGCGCTTCCGGGATCTCATCCAGTACACCTCCCGTACCCCACAGCCGGACGCGCCGAACTACTACAACATCGCGGCAGCGAATGCGGGCGGGTGGGAGCTCGAAGGCGCACTGCCGGAGTTCGCACGCACGCGGGTCTCGGCGGCCTATACGTGGACCGATACGCGCGTGACCGATGCCGGATTCGATGAGGGGACAGGAGCCAACTTCGTCGCCGGGGGGCGATTGATCCGACGCCCCGAACACCTCGCGACGCTGACGCTCGTGCATCGTATCATGGATCGCGGCTCGGTCTCCGCCGTGGTGACGCACACCGGGATGCGTGAGGATCGTGACTTCTCAGGGTGGCCGGCCGCGCCGGTGGAACTCCCCGCCTTCACGACCCTCGATCTGAGCACCGAGCTTCCACTGCCCTCGGTGAAGGGCTCCACCTCCCGGCTCCAGGTGCGCGTCGACAACGCCACCGATGTGCGCTACACCCAGATCCAGGGGTTCGCCTCGCCCGGTCGCATCTGGTATCTGGGGCTTAAGTTGGAGCGGTGATCCGCACCGACGCCATCGTCCTCCACGCCTTCGATTATCGCGAGACCTCCCGCATCGTCCGCTTGGCGACGCGGGAGGCGGGGGTGGTGAGCGTCATCGCGCGCGGGGCCAAGCGGACCGGCGGCAAGTTCGGGCAGGGGCTCGACCTCTTCACCAGCGGGGCGGCGCAGATCCTCCTGCATCCCAGCCGGGACCTCCATACCCTCGGCAGCTTCGATGCGACGCGGGCGCGCCCCGGGCTCGCCGCCTCGCTGGCGCGCTTCGGTGCGGCCGCCGCGCTCAGTGAGCTAGGGATGCGCTGCGCGCCGGAGGATGGCGGCGGGGCGATCCACGACGTGCTCGTCGCGGGATTCGATGCCGTGAGTGTCGCGGAGGCCCATGAGGTGATCCCGCGCACCGTGTGCGCCGCCTGGCACCTGGCCGAGGCGCTCGGCTTCGCCCCGACCTTGGAGCACTGCGCGGCCTGTCATGAGGCGCTCGCGACAGCAGAGGCGGTCCGCTTCTCCCCGCGCGCGGGGGGCGCGCTCTGCGCGCGCTGTGCGGCGCTAGCGCCCGGTGCACGTGCCCTGCCTGCCGATGCGCGTGCGATGTTGCTGGCATGGGCGGCGGGGGAGGAGGGGATCCCCGCGGATGCCAAGGTCGCCCGCGCGCATCAGCGCCTCGTGCGCGAGTTCCTCGAGGAGCACCTCGCCGATGGCAAGCCGCTCCGCGCCTGGCGTGACTGGGAGATGAACGGCGGTCACGCCGAGTCCCGATGATCATCGGCACGGCAGGGCACATCGATCATGGGAAGACGGCGCTCGTCCGTGCCCTCACCGGGGTCGAGACCGACCGGCTCCCGGAGGAGCAACGGCGCGGGATCACCATCGCGTTGGGCTTCGCGCCCTTGGTGCTTGAGGGGGTGGGGACGGTGGGCATGGTCGATGTCCCGGGCCACGAGGGATTCGTCCGCACGATGCTCGCCGGGGCGAGCGGGATCGACCTCGCGCTCCTGGTGATCGATGCCGCTGAGGGCGTACGACCGCAGACGCGCGAGCATCTCGCGATCCTCTCGCTCCTCGGGATCCGCCACGGAGTCGTCGCCTTGACGAAGGCCGATCTGGTCGACGAGGAGCTTCGGGCCCTCGCGATCGATGAGGTGCGAGGGGCGCTCGCGGGGTCGGTACTCGAGGGCGCCCCCGTGCTTCCCGTCTCCGCGCTCGCTGGCGAGGGGCTCGATGTGCTGCGCGCGGCGCTGGCCGCGGCCTGTGCGACGGTGCCCTCGCGTGGGGGCGAGGATCCCTGGCGGCTGCCGATCGATCGGGTCTTCTCGGTGGCGGGAGTGGGGACCGTGGTGACGGGCACGGGGTGGAGTGGGGTGCTGCGTCGTGAGGTCGCCGTGCGCATCCTTCCCGGTGATCGCGTGGCGCGCGTGCGCGGACTCGAGTCCCATGGCGCTAGGGTCGACGAGATCCAGGCGGGGCATCGCGTCGCGGTCGCGCTCGCGGGGATCGATCGCGAGGAGGTCCCCGTGGGGGCGACGCTCGTTCGCGCGGATGAGCCCTGGGAGACCACGCAGGTGCTGCGCGCCGATCTCGCCCTCCTGTCCGATGCGCAGCGACTCGGTCCACGCACGCGGGTGCGATTCCATCTCGGCACCCAAGAATGCGGCGCGCGGGTGATCGCCGCTGGGGGAGAGGTGATCGCTGGCTCCACACGCGCCGTGCGCCTCGTGCTCGACGCCCCCGTGCTCGCGCGCGGAGGCGATCGCTTCGTGCTGCGTGGGGGCTCACCGTTCGGGACGATCGGCGGTGGGGTGGTGACCGATGCCATCCCGCTCTCGCGCCGTGCCCGCCCCTGGCTGGAAACGGACGTGACGCTCGCGATGCGACTTGGGTGGATGCTCGATGAATCGATCGCTACGGGGCTCGATCTCACGACCGTCCCGCAGCGGCTTGGTCTTCGTCCCGTCCAAGTCGAACGGCTCGTGAAGGAGCTCGCGAAGGTCACACGGGTCGGCGATCGAGTCATCCGCAACGAACGCCTCGAGCAGTTAAGGCAACGGTTGATCACGCGCCTCGAGCGGGCTCATCAGGAGAATCCCCTCGCCCCCGGGCTCGACCGGCAAGAGGCGCGGCAGCTCCTGAGCGCGCAGTCGGCGATCGCCGATGAGGTGATCCGTCGCGCCGAGCGCGCGCAGGTGATCGTGATCGAAGGGGCGACGCTCCGCCTCCCTGGGTTCAGCGCTGGCGCAGGGGCGGGCGCACGATCCGCGAAGGACGACGTCATGGAGCGCCTTCGGAGCGCGGGCGTCGAGCCCCCCTCGTTGACCGAGCTCAAGGCGCAATGGGGGAATGGGGTCGTCGCCTTGCTGAAGCTCCTACAAAAAGATGGGCTGGTGGTACAGGTCGGGCTCGAGTGGTGGTTCGCGCACGAGGCGGTGGTGACCCTGCTCGCGCGGCTCGCGGCCCATGTGCGCCCTGAGGCGATCTATTCCCCCTCGGAGCTCCGCGAGGCGCTAGGGATCACACGGAAGTGGTTGATCCCCTTCCTCGAGTGGTGCGACGCGCGCGGGATCTCCCGTCGGTCAGAGGCCGGCCGACGCTTCCCCTCGGTGCCCACCACGCCATAGCCACAGTGGGCGGCGATGCCCCCTTGCTCGCGGGCCAGCTCCCGCCGTTTCGTCTGGTCGCCCTGCCACCCGTTCGGGGACCCAGCCGTTTCGGCAGAGAAGCACTGGCCTGCGAAATGCGCGGCCTTGGGGTAGAAACCAGCGTACGCTCGTCCCGTACGAGCCCGCTCGACCATCACGCCTGACCCGACTCCCATATGCTCTCTCCCGACCGCCTGACCATGAAGTCCCAGGAGGCTCTCGCCGACGCCGCGAATCGCGCGCGGCAGGCCGGGAACCCCCAAGTCCATGACACGCACCTCCTCGCCGCGCTCCTCGGGCAGGATGAGGGGATCGTCGTTCCGATCCTTCAGAAGCTCGATGTGGCGATCCCCTCGCTGCAGGGCGCACTCGACCGCGAGCTCGCACGCTACCCCAAGCAGTCCGATGCGCAGCCTTCCGCCTCGCGCGAGCTCGCTGCCGTCCTCGACGCCGCGGAGCGTGAGGCCAAGGAGCTCGGTGATGCCTATGTCTCCACCGAGCACCTGCTGATCGCGCTCGCCGAGACCAAGGGGGCTGAGTCGGCCGCCCTGCTCAAGGCGCAGCGCGCCACCAAGGCCGCACTCCGCGAGGCCCTCGCCGCCGTGCGTGGTGCACATCGCGTCACCGATCAATCGCCTGAGACCCAGTACCAGGCGCTCGAGAAGTACACCCGCGATCTCACCGCCGACGCGCGGAAGGGGAAGCTCGATCCGGTGATCGGTCGCGATGAGGAGATCCGCCGCGTCATCCAGGTGCTCTCGCGCCGAACCAAGAACAATCCCGTCCTCATCGGGGAGCCCGGTGTCGGCAAGACGGCGATCGCCGAAGGGCTTGCGCAGCGGATCGTGAATGGTGACGTACCGGAGTCGCTCCGCGAGAAGCAGCTCGTCTCGCTCGACCTCGGCGCGCTCATCGCCGGCGCTAAGTTCCGTGGGGAGTTCGAGGAGCGCCTCAAGGCAGTCCTCAAGGAGATCACCGCGAGCGAAGGGCGCTATGTGGTCTTCATCGACGAGCTGCACACGCTCGTCGGGGCGGGGAAGGCCGAAGGGTCGATGGACGCCGGCAACATGCTCAAGCCGATGCTCGCACGCGGTGAGCTGCGCGTGGTGGGCGCGACGACCCTGGATGAGTACCGCCAGCATGTGGAGAAGGACCCTGCCCTCGAGCGGCGCTTCCAGCCCGTCTTCGTCGGGGAGCCGACCGTCGAGAGCACGATCGCGATCCTCCGCGGCCTCAAGGAGCGCTACGAGTCGCACCATGGGGTGCGGATCACCGACGGCGCGGTCGTCGCCGCCGCGACCCTCTCCAATCGCTACATCGGCGACCGGTTCCTCCCGGATAAGGCGATCGACCTCATGGATGAGGCCGCCTCGCGGCTCCGCATTGAGATCGATTCCCTCCCGCAGGAGATCGACGAAGTAGAGCGACGCGTGGTCCAGCTCGAGATCGAACGGCAGGCCCTCGCCAAGGAGAAGGACGCCGCCACCGTCGAGCGGCGGACCGCGCTCGAACAGGAGTTGGCCCAGCTCAAGGAGCGCTCCGGCGCGATGAAGGCCCAGTGGCAGCTCGAGAAGGACGCCCTCGGCGAGGTCGGTCGCGTCAAGCAGCAGATCGACGAGGCCCGCACCGAGGCCGAGCGCGCGACGCGCGCCGGCGACCTCGGGAAGGCGGCGGAGATCCAGTATGGCCGCGTGCCGCAGCTCGAGGCCGAACTCAAGAAGATCGAGGAGCGCCTCGCCGCGCAGAAGGCGGGCGGCACGCAGTTCCTCAAGGAGGAAGTCGGCGCGGACGACATCGCCGAGATCGTCGCGCGATGGACCGGCATTCCGGTCACGCGCATGCTCGAGTCGGAGCGGGAGCGGCTCGCTGCCCTCGATCAGGAGCTCGCCAAGCGTGTCGTCGGGCAGGCCGAGGCGGTGCAGGCGGTCGCGAATGCGGTGCGGCGCTCGCGCGCTGGGCTCCAAGACCCCAATCGCCCGGTCGGCTCCTTCATCTTCCTCGGCCCCACCGGCGTCGGGAAGACGGAGACCGCGCGCGCCCTCGCCGAGTTCCTCTTCGACGATGAGCAGGCGATGGTGCGCATCGACATGTCGGAGTACATGGAGAAGCACGCCGTCGCGCGGCTGATCGGCGCGCCGCCGGGGTACGTCGGCTTCGAGGAGGGCGGACAGCTCACCGAGGCGATCCGTCGGCGGCCGTACAGTGTGCTCCTCTTCGATGAGATCGAGAAGGCGCATCCGGATGTGTTCAACATCCTCCTGCAGATCCTCGACGACGGCCGACTCACCGATTCGCAGGGGCGGACGGTCGACTTCCGGAACACCGTCATTATCATGACCTCGAACATTGGCTCCCAGTGGATCCTCGAGACGGGGACGAGTGATTGGGCGCTGGTCGAGACGCAGGTGACCGGGGCGCTTCGGCAGCACTTCCGGCCTGAGTTCCTCAATCGCGTCGATGACATCGTCATCTTTCGGCCACTGGGGGAGGCGCAGATCGCGACGATCGTCGATCTCCAGTTGGTCCGGATGTCGAAGCTCCTCGCCGAGAAGAAGATCACGCTCACGGTGACCGACGAGGCCAAGCAGCTTCTCGCCACCGAGGGGTATGACCCGGCCTTCGGGGCGCGGCCGCTGAAGCGGACCATCCAGCGATTGGTGCAGAACCCATTGGCGATGGCGCTCCTCGAGGGCAAGTTCAAGGACGGCGACGCCATCGTGGCGCGCGCCGCGGGTAGTCACCTCGTCTTCGAGCAGGCATGATCCGTCGCGATCCACGATCGGTGGTCGGGACGGCGCTGGGGATCCTCACGATCCTCGGCGCCGTCGGCTGTGGGGGGGCATCCGCGGAGGAGGCGCCCACCGCGCCGACCAACCCAACGAGACCGACGACCCCAACGGCGCCGCTTCCCGTGGCCGATTGGGTCGACGCCATCGATGGCGAGATTCCCCTGGTCATCATCGCGCCGCACGGGGGCGATCTGGCTCCCGCCGAGCTCCCCGACCGCGTCTGCTCGGGGTGCGTCACTGGGAACGATCTGAACACGCAGGCCCTCGCGCGTACGATCAGCGATGCCTTCTCGGGCCGCATCGGGAAGCGCCCCTATCTCGTCATCAATCGGCTCCAGCGTCGGAAGTTCGACGGCAACCGAGAGGTGCAGGAGGCTACGGCCGGCTATGCGCCCCTCGCTCCCATGTGGACGCAGTTCCAAGGGGCGATCGATTCGGCGAAGGTTCGCGCGCGTCGCCTCCACCCGCGGATCCTCGTGATCGATCTGCATGGGCATGGGCACACCATCCAACGGTTGGAGCTGGGCTATCAGCTCGCGGCGAGCGAACTGCGCCTGACCGATGCGTCGCTCTCCCCGCTTGTGGCGACGAGTTCGGTGGCGCAGTTGGGGCGGGTCGCCGTCTCTCGGGATTCCGGCGCCGTGCTCATCCGTGGCCCGCGTAGTCTCGGTTCCCGCTTCGCCGCGCTCGGGATCCCCGCCGTCCCGTCGGATGCCGATCCCACACCCCTCGCCGGGCAGGATTACTTCAACGGCGGGTTCAACACCGTGCGACACGGGTCGTCGAACGCCGGTCCCACGGACGCCATCCAGGTCGAGAGTCACTACACCGGCCTTCGCGATACCGCGTCGAATCGCGCCGGCTTCGCCGAGGTCTTCGTGACCGCGATCTTGGCCTTCTTGCGCGATCACTACGGGTGGGTCCCCGCATGACCGCGCCGGTGGTCTTCGCGAATCGCGCCGAGGAGGACGCGTGGTGGATGGGGCAGGCGTTACAGGAGGCCGAACGCGCGGCCGCCGCTGGGGAGGTGCCCGTCGGGGCGGTCGTCGTGCAGAGCGGGACGATCGTCGCACGCGGCTCCAACGCGATGGTCTCCGGTCGCGATGCCACGCAGCACGCCGAGCTTCGGGTGCTCCGCGCGGCGGCCTATGCGTTGCGTGAGTCGCGACTCCCTGGGGCCACGCTTTACGTGACCTTGGAGCCCTGTGCGATGTGCGCAGGGGCGATCATCCTCGCGCGCGTCGGCCGCGTGGTCTTCGGCGCGTGGGACGACAAGGCGGGGATGGCGGGGTCGGTCAGCGACCTCCTCCGACATCCCAAGCTCAATCACCGACCTGAGGTGCAGGGCGGGGAGCGGGCCGAGGAGTGCGGCGCATTGCTCCAGCGCTTCTTCGCCGAACGGCGCGGTTAGGCCCGGCAGTTCGCCTTCGCGACCCGCTCGCGAACGTCAGCCGCGCGCGTCGTCCGCCGGAGGGCATCCGGTGCGCTGAAGATCATCAGGTAGGCCCCGTCCGCCATCTCCTCGCGGCGCACCCGCATATACCCCATCGCCTGGAGCTCGCAGATGAGGAGCCGGGGCGGGGTCCCATGCCGATCGGTCGGGCCATCCACGTCGAGGATCGCAAGCCGTCCCCCGGCGCGGAATGCCGGCGCCAGCCGATGGAGCAGTTCGAAGGGCGCACTGATCTCGTGGTACATGTGGATCATCAGGGCCACGTCGATGCTCGCGGGGGGCAGCGTGGGATCCCCCGCCGTCCCCTCGACCACTTGGACATTCTTCCACCCCTCGTCGGCCACCCGATCCCGGAGGAGGCGGAGGTAGCGGGGCTCGATGTCCTCGCCATACACCATCCCGGTCGCACCGACGCGTGCCGCGAGCGCGGCCACGTAATAGCCGTCACCGGCCCCGATATCCGCCACGCGCGACCCCGGGCCGATCTGGAGGAGCCGGAGCACCGTCTCTGCCTCCCCGTACGAGTCCCGATCCTCCTCGGCGATCCAGCGAGGCGCCACGATTCGCGAGATGGGGCGGTTGGGGAGGGGGAAGGAGTCGACCCGCATCCCCTGACCAGCCGCAGGAGCGACGGGCAGGAGGAGTCGGAGGCCGGCGAGGACGAGCAGGGCACGAAGCATCTTGGTCATGGCACTGGAACCCGGTCTCACGCGTGGCGGTTCCCCACCGTTGACCCCCCCTCCTGCCACAGGGTAACTTGCAGGTCTGGACAGATGGCCGAGTGGTTGAAGGCACCGGTCTCGAAAACCGGCATACCGGCAACGGTATCGTGAGTTCGAATCTCACTCTGTCCGCTCGCACGAGCTGGCGCGCTGAGGGGTCTCCTCCAGCGCGCCGTCGTGTGTCGGGCCCTCAGCCGGGTCGGGGGGTCGACGAGGGACAGGTGGCCGAGTGGTTGAAGGCGCACGCCTGGAAAGCGTGTATTGGTTAATAGCCAATCGCGGGTTCGAATCCCGCCCTGTCCGTCCCTGCCGATGGGCTCGCGCCGATCGGAGCCGGTGTATCTTTCGTCCCCGGAATGCCCGACGCCGCCCAGGTCGCCCTGAACAGCAAGGCCGTCGCCCGGACGATCTCCCGCATGGCGGATGAGATCCTCGAGCTGAACGCCGGATTGGATCGTTTGGTCATCGTGGGGATCCAGCGCCGTGGGGTGCAGATCGCCGACCGCCTCGCCGATGTGATCCGCGATCGAGAAGGGGCCGATGTCCCGCGCGGCGCCCTCGACATCACGCTCTATCGTGACGACCTGCAGACGGTGGGGCCGCGCCCCGTCGTCGGTCGCACGCAGATCCCAGTCGACATCGACGATCAGGTGGTCGTGATCGTCGACGACGTGCTCTTCACGGGCCGCACCATCCGTGCCGCGCTCGATGAACTCGCGGACTTCGGACGGCCAGCCCGCATCATGCTCGCCGTCCTCGTCGACCGAGGAGGTCGTGAGCTCCCCATCCACGCCGATGTCGTCGGCAAGCGAATCGAGGTCGGGCCCGGCGGACGCGTCGATGTCTTCGTCCCCATTCTCGACGGCCGCGATGAGGTCGTCGTCTCCGGAGCCCTCCTGTGACGATACTCGGGAAGGACCTGCTGGGGCTCGCGGGTCTCTCCCGTGAGCAGGTGACCGCGATCCTTGATGTCGCCGAACCACTCCGCGCCATCTCGGAGCGCGCGATCAAGAAGGTCCCGACGCTCCGCGGGATGACGGTGGTGAACCTCTTCTTCGAACCCTCCACCCGCACGCGCATCTCCTTCGAGTTCGCCGAGAAGCGGATGTCCGCCGACACAGTGAACGTCGCGACCGCGGCCTCCAGCGTCTCCAAGGGGGAGACCCTGGTCGATACCGCGCGGAACCTGGAAGCGATGCGGATCGACATGGTGGTGATCCGCCATCCGCACTCCGGGGCCGCGCGCTTCCTCGCCGAGCGGATCGAATCGAACGTGATCAATGCTGGCGACGGCACGCACGAACACCCCACGCAGGGGCTGCTGGATCTCCTGACCCTCCGCGAGAAGCTCGGCGGGCTCGAAGGGAAGAAGATCTGCATCGTCGGCGATGTGCTACACTCCCGCGTCGCGCGCTCCAACATCTGGGGGCTCAAGGCCATGGGGGCGAAGGTCGCGGTCTGCGGCCCTCGCTCGCTCTTGCCGGGTACGATCCGCGAGCTCGGCGTCGAGGTCTTCGATCGGATCGAGACCGCCATCGAATGGGCTGATGCGCTCAACGTCCTCCGGCTCCAACTCGAGCGGATGCAGCTCGGCTATATCCCCTCGCTTCGCGAATACAACCGTGTCTTCGGCGTGACCCGTGCTCGGCTCGAGCGCGCGCCACGCGACCTCGTCATCCTCCATCCCGGTCCCATGAACCGCGGCGTTGAGATCGATTCCGATGTGGCTGATGGCCCGCACAGCGTGATCCTCGAACAGGTGACCAACGGCGTTGCCGTCCGCATGGCCGTCCTCTATCTCTTAGCCGGCAATGCCCCGGCCCTCGCCGACGCCGCCAAGGGGGGCGCCGTATGACGACCCCACTCCTCATCACGGGCGGGCGCCTCGTCGACCCCTCCCAAGGGCTCGACGCCGTCGGGGACCTTCTGCTCGTCGATGGCAAGGTCGCGGCGATCGGCGGGCAGATCGCCGGCCCCGACGGTGCGCAGCGGATCGAGGCGAAGGGCCTCGTCGTCGCGCCGGGATTCATCGATGTGCATGTGCACCTCCGCGAACCGGGACGCGAAGAGGTAGAGACCGTCGCGAGTGGCGCGCATGCCGCCGTCGCCGGCGGCTTCACCGCCGTCTGCGCCATGCCGAACACCAAGCCCGTCACCGACAACCAGGCGACCGTCGGCTTCGTGAAGCGGCAGGGGGAGGCGGCCGGCTTCGCGCGGGTCTACCCATACGGTGCGATCACCGTCGGGCAGATGGGGGAGACCCTCGCCGAGTTCGGGGAGATGGTCGCCGCCGGTGCGGTCGCGGTGAGCGATGATGGGAAGCCCGTCGAGAACTCGCACATCATGCGCACCGCGCTCGAGTACGCGCAGACCTTCGGGATCCCCGTCGTCGAGCACTGCGAGGTGATGGCGCTCGCGCAGGGCGGGGCGATGCATGAGGGGACCGTCTCCGCCCGGCTCGGCCTCAAGGGGATCCCCGGTGAGGCGGAGGAGATCGATGTCATCCGCTGCATCCTCCTCGCCAAGCTCACCAAGGGGCATATTCACCTCTGCCATCTGAGCACCAAGGGGTCCGTCGATCTCGTGCGCTGGGGGAAGGACCAGGGGGTGAACGTCACCGCCGAGGTCTGTAGCCACCATATCTCGCTCACCCACGAGGCGGTTGAGGGCTACAACACCAACGCGAAGATGAATCCCCCGCTGCGTACCGCCGAGGATGTGGCGGCGTTGCAGCAGGGAGTGAAGGACGGGACGATCGATTGCCTCGTGACCGATCATGCGCCGCATCATTACGACGAGAAGGAGCGCGAGTTCGCCGATGCGCCCAACGGGATCGTCGGGCTCGAGACCGCCCTCGGCGTGAACGTCACCTGGCTGGTGGAGCGCGGCGTCCTCTCCATCCCGCAGCTCGTGGAGCGGATGAGCACCCTCCCGGCGAAGGTCTTCCATCTCCCGGGTGGCACCCTGGCGAAGGGGAGTCTCGCCGACGTGACGCTCTTCGATCCTCTGCGGCAGTGGACGGTGGACCCCGCGCGGTTCAAGTCGAAGGGGCGCAACACCCCGTATGGCGGTCAGGCCCTCACGGGACAGGCGGTCTGTACCGTCGTCGGGGGGCGCGTCGTCCATCTGTTGGACCGGTGATCGCGAAACCGTCGCCTCGCTCTGACCCGTCATGACCCAGATGCCTACGCCCGCCACCGAGACGTTGGACGAATTGCTCGCCGAGACGCAGCGCTACGCCGGCTATCTCGAGAAGCTGGAGGAGCGGCGTGACGGGACGCCACCGCACCTCTACGCGCGGCTCCATGAGGAGTATGAGACGCGGCTCGCCGATCTGCGGCTACGCGCGGAGGTCGAGGCCGATGCGCTCGCGGCGGGGTTGGAGGAGGATGAGGCGGCGGTGCAGGACGCCGAGGCCCGACTCGCCGAGGTGGAGGAGGAGCGCGCGGAGGGTGAGTTGCGTGCGGCGGTGGGCGAGCTCGATCCGCGCGTCTGGGCGAAGCGATTGAATGGGCTGAATGCGCAGGTCGCGTCCATCGGCGCGGAGCGCGATGCGCTGGTCGCGGCGCTCGCGCATCGGCGGACGTTGCTCGAGGAGGTGCAGGGGCAGCGCCGGCCGATCCCTGGCGTGCCGTCCGATCGTCCACCGCGGGTCTCGTTCGCCTCGCCGGCATTCGGTGGTGTGGTGGAGGAGTCGGTCTCATCCTCGCCAGCGCCCGCGATGGCGCCGCCGACCGTACGACCGGTCGTGCCCCCGGCGGTCGCACCGACGATGGCCGTTGGCGGTCTGTTCGATGATCTGGAGCTGCCTCGGGCCTCGGCCGCGTCGCCAGTGGCGGACCGCGGGTCGTCACCTGATGAGGCAGCGAGCGACGCGAAGTCGCTCAAGTGCCACGACTGCGGGACGATGAACTTCTCGACCGAATGGTACTGTGAACGGTGTGGGGGAGAGCTCGCGGCGGATTGACGCTGCCGGCCGAGTCGCGGGGTAGGGGTAACGGGGAGGTTGCCCGGAGGGTGTCTGGCGCGTTTTCGTATTAGGGCGTCCTTTCGACAAGCTGAGCCAGTCATGTTGCGATCGCGTCGTGCCGGTCTGATGGTCTCCCTGGGTGTCGCGTACCTCGTCGCGGCGCCCGTCTCCGCGCAGGTCATGTCGAGCCTCCAGGCGGTCACCCTCAACGCCCAGAAGGGCCAGTCGGTGACGTTAGGGGCCCCTTCGCCGAGTACGCAGGGGCTGACCATCGTCGATGGGGCGATCACGAACTGGGCCACCCCCATCTCGATCACGTTCTCATGGGACGTGACGAGCTCGGATGCGACCACCGTGAAGTTGGTCGGGTACTTCTCCACGCCGGCGCAGGCGCTGGCCTTCAACAGCTCCTACATCCCCTCATCGTCGCGCGCGGCCTCGATCGACGATGGTGTGACCTGGGCCCCAGTGACATCGAACGCCGTCGGTGGGGTGGGGACGGCAGGTGGGAGCATCCAGCTCTACCAATCCGCGCCGACCTCGGGGACCAACAAGACGGGCACGGCGACCATCACCTTTCGAATGCGGCTGAACCTCACCGCCGGCCCTTCGACGGTCGCGGGCATCTATGCCGGGACCTTCAATCTGATGGCGATCGCGAACTGAGGTGGGGATGACCTGGCGACCGATGCGCAGGGCCCTGCTGTGCCTGGCACTCGCGTCGACTGTCGGTGTCGCGCAGTCGGTCGATCCCCCGTTCGCCGTCCATCAGGGACGGGGGAGATCCAGCGTCCTCGTCACGAACACCTCGTTGGAGCCCCTCGCCTTCGTCATCGAGCCGCTCACGTTCGAGATCGCAGCCTGTGGCGACCTCGGGCTCGCCCCGCTCGATACCACCAAGATCCGGCTCTCACTCTCCTCGATGAGCGGGCGCCTCCCGGCCAAGCAGACCCGGCGGATCTTCTACGACGCGCAGGCCGACTCCCTCCCCGCGTGGTTCGCGCTCAAGTTCTCGTTCGGGCCGGCCCGGCGCGATGCCGGGCTCTCGATGCGTCTCGAGCTCACGCACTTCGTCTACCTCATGCAGGAGGCGCCGGTGCTCCCAGATGAGGTCGAGGCGGGGGAGGCGCGCTTCGACCCGGTCCGCCGTCGTCTCACCATCCGCGTCGAGAATCGGAGCGGGAAGTTGACACGTCTCCACTCGGTCGGGCTGGTGAACGTCGACGACGAGGAGCTCGCGGTCGAGGCCTGTCCGCTCTTGCCCAAGCACGCGCGCGAGTTTGACTTCCCATGGAAGGAGGTGCTGCCCCCGCGGGCCGTGCGACTCCGCTTCCCGGGGTTCATGATCGAGCGACCGGTCCGACTCCGTGACGCGGCCCCAGAGGGGGACGGGACGCCTGCCTTGCCCTCAGACCGCCGGCGCTGATGCGCGTCGCCGCCGTGGCGTCGCTTCGCGTCGGCAGTCTGCTCGCACTCCTCGCGGTCGCCTCGCCCGCCCAGGTCGTCGAGCTGCAGGGCGGGGGCTCCTCCCTCTTCGATGCCTACGGCGTCTCGGCCAACGTCTGGGGTCGGAGCTATGACGGATGGCTCGGTGTCGGCTACCAGGACGGATGGCGCGTCGGTGGGCGCCTTCGGCGCGCCATCCGCGGCGACACGATCCGTGCCGGGAACGATGCGCTGACGCTCCGAGCGCCGACCGATCTCTTCGGCGGGGGGACGAACGTCTTGGTGCAGGGCGCCTCGGTCATCCGTCATCGCGGCGCGACCCGTGCGCTCCTCTTCGCGGGGGCGAGTGCGACAGGGATCGGCGGCTCCTTCGCGCAGGCGCAGCGCGCCGAGCGTCCCCTCGGCGCCCTCTTCATCGACCGCACCTTCACACCGCAGCTGCGCGGGTCCGCGCAAGCGATTCTCGCCCGCCGCCAGAGTTTCCGCGCCGGTCTGACCTGGACCGACTCGGCAGGTATCGAGACCGCCGCCATGCTCGGCACCGGGGCGAACCGTCCATTCGCGAGTGCGAGTCTCCTCATGGATCGTGATCGCTGGACCCTGCGCGCCCAGTACGTGGGGGCGGCGTCGGGATTCCGACCGGCCGATCTCCCGATCCCGCCGCAGTCGCGCCCGGATGGGATGAACCTCCAGCTCACCCTCCGCCCGATAGAGTCGCTCACGCTCACCGTCGCGCGCCAAGGCTTCGTACAGGATTCGATCATCGGACGGTGGCGCTCCCGCGCCATCGGGACCTCCGCGAGTGCGGCGCTCGTGCGCGGGCGATCCCAACTCTCGGTGGGGGCGAACCTTTCCGACTTCGGCGATCAGCGCACCCAGAGCGCCTTCCTCTCCGCCGGTCATGCCATCGGCAATGCCGTCGCCGCGAACCTCTATGTGCTCCATGCGAGACCGGTCGATCTCCCGGCGACCACCACCCCCGCGGTGGTGCTCCAGGAGCGACTCTCGGAACGTTATGCGTTGACGCAGCTCTTCTCCTGGAGCGCTGGCCGGCTCAGCACCTCCCTGGGCGGGACCTATCGCGGGGAGACCATCGACCTCGGGGTCGGCTACGGCTTCGTGCATGCGCCCCTCGATCCGGCGCAGCCTTTCCAACGGACCCTCAACCTCTCCGTCCGGCTCCAGCTCGGGAACTATCGCGCGGCGCTCGCCACAATGGTCACGCCCTCGGGCGCCGTGGTGTACGACGCCTCGGCCGCGACCTTCCTCTATCTGGGAGGGGAGAACGGGATGTTCGCCACGCCGATCGCGGCGCCCCTCACACGCTATGTGGTACAGGGGATCGTGCGCGATGACCTCGGGGCGCCACTCTCCGGTGCGGCGCTCCTGATCGGAGAGGAGTTGGTCTTCTCCGATAGCCGAGGACGATTCTTCGCGCGCTTCCGGTCGACGCGCCAGGTGCGGATCACGTTACTGCTCGAGGAGTTCCTCGTCCCCGGGCGGTTCCGTGCGGAGGAGGTGCCCGCGATCGTGCGGCCGCAGCTCGAGGGGCAGGCGAGCGACCTGACGGTCGTGGTGCGCCGCGAGGACCGAAACGACGAAGGCGCCGCCACCCCGTAGGGCAGCGGCGCCTCTGATGCGATCCGGCCGACTTACTTGGCCTTGGCGATCGACGACTTCTGACGCGCGGCGGTGTTGCGGTGGACGAGCCCCTTCCGCGCGGCGCGATCGAGGAGCTGCGTCGCCTTGCGCTTCGCCGACGGGGTCGCGGCCGGATCCTTCGCCGCCTTGAGGGCGGTCCGCAGCGCGGCCCGCTGCGACCGGTTACGCGCGGTCGCCGCCTTGGTCTTGCGCATGTTCTTCTTCGCGGACGCGATTCTCGGCACGGACATTCTCTCCAAAGGGAAGTTCGCGGCACCGACCTCCGGCGCCGTAGCCCTGAAGCCTATGCTCGGCAAGGGGTTACGTCAAGGCCGTGGGGCGCTTTGACTCTGCTGCGAGAGGGGCCTACCTTCCCGCGGTGACCGCACCGGGTTTATCGCCCCTCGAGGGCGCGTTCGTCGTCGATGTCGACGGGTTCAATGGCCCCCTCGACCTCCTGCTCTCGCTCATCCGCGACGAGCAGCTCGACGTCTACGATATCCCCGTCGCTCGCGTCTGTCAGCAGTTCGTCGACCGCATGCACGCGCTGAAGTTGAATGAGGCCGCCGAATATCTGGAGATGGCGGCCCGCCTCATCCGCATCAAGGCGCAGATGCTCCTCCCGCGCAAGGAAGGAGATGAGGGGTGGGAGGATCCGCGGGCGGAGCTCGTGCGGCGGCTCCTCGAGTATCAGCAGATGCGTGAGGTCGTCGATGTCCTCGAGCGACTCGGGGACGATCGTCGGAACCGGTTCGGGCGGACCTTCGTGCAGCAGGCTGCGGCCCCGCCGCCGGCCCCGCTGGCCCTCTCGCTGACCGACCTCCTCGTCGCCGTCGATCGGGTCCTTCGGACGGCCAACCGCCCGACCGTGCACGAGGTGGTGCCGCGCGCGATCGATGTGGATGGCGCGATCGGGCTGGTGCGCGCGGTGCTCGCGTTGCGTGAACAGGCGCGGTGGCGCGATGTGGTGCGCGCCGACGCCGAACCCTGGGAGGTCCTCTCGGGCCTTCTCGCCCTCCTTGAGCTCGCCAAGCGTAGCGAGCTCTCTCTGACCCAACCCCGGCCATTCGCCGACGTGGAGATCCGCCGTGAACTCGCTGGCCAAGCTGCTTGAGGCCGCCCTCTTCGCGAGCCCTCGCCCGATCCCTGGGGAGGAGCTCGCGGCGCTCGACCCCGAATCGTCACCCGCTGCGGTGCAGGCGGCGCTCGAGGAGCTTCGGGAGCACTACGACGTGGATGGCCATGGCGTCGCCCTGGTCGCCGTGGGCGATGGGTGGCAGATCCTGACGCGCCCCGAGTACACGGAGGCGATCGAACGCGCGCAGATGGCGGTGCGCCCGCAGCGACTCTCCGCGGCGGCGCTCGAGACCTTGGCGATCATCGCGTATCGGCAGCCGATCGGACGCGCCGAGATCGCGGAGATCCGCGGGGTCGATGCCGGCGCGATCATCAAGTCGCTCCACGAGCGCGGATTGATCGATGTCGTCGGGCGCGCCGAGGGGCTGGGGCGTCCGTTGCTGTACGGGACGACGGCGATGTTCCTCGAGCAGTTCGGGCTCCGACATCTCGAGGAGCTCCCGCGCGTGGATGAACTGGAGATCGCGTTGCACCGCTCCGGATTGCCGGCGGGGCACACGGCGGTCGAGGCCCCTGCGATCGAGGCGCCCTCGGGCGAGTCGCCGGACGTCGTCGAGTCCGCGGCGGCGGAGCCCGCGCGGACCCCATGACCGACGAGGCGATGCGCATCCACCGCGCCCTCGCGCGGGCAGGGGTCGCATCGCGTCGAAAGGCGGAGGCGTTGGTCGCGGCGGGCCGCGTGAAGATCAATGACGCCGTCGCGAAGACGGGACAGTCGGTCGATCCGGCGCGTGATATCATCACCGTCGACGGGCGCCGTATCGTGATGCCCAAGGCGACGACCTGGATCGTCCTGCACAAACCGGCCGGGGTGCTGACCACCGCGCACGACCCCGAGGGGCGTCGCACCGTCTTCGAGCTCGTCCCGCCGCAACCAGGCCTCACCTACGTGGGGCGTCTCGATTACATGACGGAGGGGGTCCTCCTCCTCACCACCGATGGCGAGGCGGCGCATCGCCTGACCCATCCCAGCGCCGGCGTGGAGCGCACCTATGTGGCGACGGTGCGCGGACCGGTGAAGGCCGCCGCTGCCGAGCTTCGGGCCGGCGTCGAGCTCGAGGATGGTGCCGTCCATCCGGAACGGGTCGAGGTCACCGAGGGGGAGCAGAGTCGCACCTGGGAGCTGACACTCACCATTCGCGAAGGGCGGCATCGCGAAGTGCGTCGTCTGTGCGAAGCGGTGGGGCTCGAGGTGCTGCGCCTGGTCCGCACCGCGTTCGGTCCGGTCAAGCTCGGCGGGCTCGCCTCGGGTGCGGTGCGCACGCTGACGGCCAAGGAACTGGCGGTGCTCGACGCGATCGGGCCGACGCGGGCCCCGGAAGCGCGGCGGTGAGCACCGCGCGGGCGCAGGTCGCGATCCTCCCCGCGGATGTCGCCGATCGCATCGCGGCCGGTGAGGTGGTGGAACGTCCGGCGTCCGTGGTGAAGGAACTCGTCGAGAACGCCCTCGACGCCGGGGCGATGGCGATTGACGTGGAGATCCGTGATGGCGGACGCGCGCTCATCCGGGTGAGCGATGATGGGACGGGGATGCCGGAGGAGGACGCACGCCTCGCCATCGCGCGACATGCCACAAGCAAGATCCGGGACGCGGAGGATCTCGTCGGCGTCGGGAGCTTCGGTTTTCGCGGCGAGGCGCTCCCGGCGATCGGATCGGTGTCGCACCTGCGCATCGAGACGGCGACCGAGGATGGCGCCGGTGTCGCAGTGGCGGTGTCCGGCGGTTCCTTGGTCGGCGTCACGCCGATCGCTCGGCGACGGGGCACCACCGTCTCGGTCGAGGCGCTCTTCTACAACACACCGGCACGGCAGAAGTTCTTGCGCGGCGCGCGGAGCGAGTGGCGCGCGATCGTCGAGCTGATGGGGACGTTAGCCCTCGTGCGCCGCGAGGTGCGCTTCCGTCTGGTGCACGACGGGAAGGAACTGTGGCAGCTCCCCGCGGCGGCCTCGCTGCGCGCGCGACTCGGCCCGCTCTGGGGCGGGGAGGTCGCCGAGCGTCTCGTCCAGGTCGATGACGTACAGGGGGCGATCCATGTGGCGGGGCTCGTCGAGCGCCCGACCGATGTCGGGACGACGAGTCGCCAGGTGCTCGTCCTCGTCAATGGCCGTGCGGTGCGTGACGTCGGCATCGTTCGCGCGGCGGAGGCCGCATATAAGTCGACGATCCCCGCAGGGACACGTCCCAGTCTCGTCCTTGAGGTGACTCTGCCGGGTCGTGAGGTCGACGTGAACGTGCATCCGGCCAAGGCCGAGGTGCGCTTCGTCGATCGGTGGACCGTCGAGCGTGCGGTGGAGCGCGCGGTGCGTCGTGCTCTCGGGACCGAGGAGGCGATCGCCTCGGTCGGCGCGATGCCGCGGCCGGAGATGCCGCAGGCGCTCTTCGGCACCCCGCTCCCGGTCGAGGTGCTGCGGCAGGTGACGCCGAGCGCGCCGGCCCCACTCTTCGATTCGGATGCAGATGCGACGACTCAGCCTGAGGCTGCTGGCGCAGTGGCGACCCCCCCCGCCACGGCCACCGCACCCGCTGCTGCTCCCGAGCTGATCGTCCCTCCGCTGATCCAGTTCCATCGCACCTACATCGCCTTCGAGCGGGGCGATGCGCTGGTCCTCATCGATCAGCATTCGGCGCACGAACGTGTGCTCTACGAGCGCTTCATGGGGGCCCTCGAGCGAGGCGATGCGCCGTCACAGCGCCTCCTCTTCCCGCTGACGTTGCACCTCTCCCCAGCGGAGGCCGAGGTCTTTGAGGCGCATCGCGCGCTCTTCGCGGGGCTCGGCTTCGAGGCCGAAGCCTTCGGCGGGAACAGCGTCCTCGTCCACGCCGTGCCCAATCCCCATCCGCGCTTCGACGCCGAGCGTTGTCTGCGTGAGACCTTGGCCGCGCTCACGGGAGACCGGCTCCCGTCGACCATCGCGCGGCACGAGCGCCTCGCGGCGACGGTGGCGTGCAAGGCGGCGGTAAAGGCGGGGGATCTCCTCGCGCCGGAGGAGATGCGGGCCCTCTTCCTCGCTCTGGCGCGCACCCCGCTCCCCGCCCACGACGTGCATGGCCGCGCGACGATCCTGCAGCTCACCTGGGACGAGCTCGATCGGCGCTTCGGGCGCACCTGAGTCCGCGCGCGATGCCTCGCTCGATGCCTCGCTCGATGCTGCACATCATCGCGGGACCGACCGGGGCGGGGAAGTCGGCGCTGGCCATGGCCCTAGCCGAGCGCCATGGGGCGGTGATCCTCTCCGCCGATTCGCGACAGATCTATCGCGGGTTCGATATCGGGACGGCGAAGCCGACGCGCGAGGAGCGCCATCGCGTCCCGCATGAGGGGATCGATGTCGCCGAGCCGACCGAGCGCTGGTCCGCGGCGCGGTGGGCGGCGGCCGCACACGGGTGGATCGCATCGGCCGCGTCACGTGGTCAGCCGATCATCGTGTGCGGTGGGACGGGGCTCTGGCTCAGGGCGCTCCTCTATCCGCTCGCCCCACAGGCCCCGCTCGATCCTGCACGTCGCACCGCACTCGATGCCGCGCTCGCCACACTCGACACGGAGACCCTGCGTCGCTGGGTCGCGGTCCTCGATCCCGCGCGAGCGCCCCTGGGTCGCACGCAACTGGTGCGCGCCGCCGAAGTCGCCCTCCTCACCGGCGCTCGTCTCAGCGACGCCTTCGCTGAGCCGTCGGCGGCGCCCGCCTATCACGGGCGCTGGCTGATCGTCGATCCGGGCGCTGAGCTCCACGAACGGCTCGCCACGCGCATCGACGCCATGTTCGCCGCCGACTGGGAGGCGGAGGTGCGTGCCTTGGTCGCCACGGTGCCCGCCGATGCCCCGGCGTGGAACGCCTGTGGTTATCGTGAGGTACGGGAGCTGGTGCAGGGGGAGCGCTCGCACGCCTCGGCCCGCGAGGCGGTCCTCATCGCCACGCGGCAGTACGCCAAGCGGCAGCGCACCTGGTTCCGGCATCAACTCACCGCCACCGACGAGGTCACTCGGCTCGACCCGACGGCGGCGGATGCAGAGGCGCAGGCAGAACGCTGGTTCAGGCAAGGAGCAGCATCGTGAAGATCGGGATCACCTGTTATCCGACCTATGGAGGCTCGGGCGCCGTCGCGACCGAGCTCGGCATCGCCTTGGCTGGTCGCGGCCATGAGGTGCACTTCATCTCCTACGAGCATCCCTTCCGGCTTCCGCACTTCCTCCCGCGCGTCTACTTCCACGAAGTCAGCATCGGGAACTACCCGCTCTTCGAATACCCGCCCTACGATCTCGCCCTCGCGGTGCGGATGCACGACGTGGTGTTGGCCCACGACCTCGATCTCCTCCATGTGCACTACGCGATCCCACACGCGACCAGCGCCTGGATCGCCAAGGAGATGCTCCGCGAACAGGGGCGAGCACTCCCCGTCGTGACGACGCTCCACGGCACCGACATCACGATCGTCGGCCAGGATCATTCGTATCAGGCGATCACCAAGTTCTCGATCGAGCGCTCTGATCGCATCACCGCGGTCTCGCAGTGGCTCAAGGATGAGACCACTCGTGCCTTCGGGTGCTCCGACTGCCCGATCGAGGTCATCCCGAACTTCGTCGATCCCACCGTCTTCGACCGGGCCCGCTACGGCAACGAGCTGCGGCAGGAGCTCGGAGGCGGACGCCCCGTCCTGATGCACATCTCGAACTTCCGGCCGGTCAAACGCGTGGTCGATGTGATCCGCGTCTTCGACCGCGTGCGCGCGCAAAATGACTGCGTCCTCGTCATGGTCGGCGACGGTCCCGATCGGCATGCCGCTGAGGAGGAGGCGCGCCGGCTCGGCGTCGCCGCGGATGTCCGATTCCTTGGGAAGATCGACACCGTCGCGCCGCTCTTCGCAGCCGCCGATGTCTATGTGTTCCCCTCGGAGAGTGAGAGCTTCGGTCTCAGCGCGCTCGAGGCGCTCGCGAGCGGGGTCCCGGTGGTCGCGGCCCGTGTGGGCGGTGTGCCTGAGGTCGTCCGTGATGGGGTCACCGGGGCGCTCCTCCCGCTCGGCGACGTCGAGGGGATGGCCCAGGCGGTGCGCGGCTTCCTCGACCCCGGCCGGTGGTCTGAGGCGAGTGCCGCCGCGGCGGCCGACGCTCGCGCCCGCTTCGCCACCGGCGATGTGGTCGCGCGGTACGAGCGGCTCTACGCCGACGCGATGGACGGGCGGTAGCTTTCACGCGATGCACGAGCCCACCGTCTTCCAGGCCTTTGTTCTCGGCTGCCTCCAGGGGCTCACGGAGTTCCTCCCCGTCTCGAGCTCGGCGCATCTTTCATTGACCCCCTGGGTCTTCGGGTGGGCGCCAGCGGGGCTGGGGTTCGACCTCGCGCTGCACATCGGCACGTTGATCACCCTCGCGTGGTACTTCCGAGCGGAGTGGCGCGCCGTCGCGATCGGTGGGGTCACCCTACTCCGGCACCGGGGTCCGATCGATGATGCCTCCCGTCGCGCTTGGTTCATCATCGTCGCGACGATCCCCGCCGGCCTCGGTGGGCTCCTGCTCGAGGATCTCGCGGAGACCGTCTTCCGGGCTCCGTTCATCAGTGCCATCGCGCTCATCGTGATGGGGGCACTCCTCTGGCTCGTCGATGCCAAGGTCCCGACGCGCCGGGCCCGAGACAGCATGACGTGGCGCGATGCGCTCCTGATCGGGTGTGCACAGGTGCTGGCCTTGGTCCCTGGGGTCTCCCGCTCCGGGTCGACCATCACCGCGGGGCGCGCCCTCGGATTCGATCGCAGTGCCGCTGCCGTCTTCTCCTTCGTGATGTCGATGCCGATCATCCTGGCGGCGGCGACCCTCAAGGTCCCCGCGGCGCTGCGCGAGACGGGGCTCTCGCTCCCGATCGTCGTCGGCATCGCGTCGGCCGCCCTCTCGAGCTGGATCGCGATCGCGGTGCTCCTCAAGTTCGTCTCACACCGCGGGTACGGGATCTTCGCGATCTATCGCTTCGCACTCGGCGCGCTGATCCTCGTGCTCCTCGGGACCCGAGGGGCCTGGTGACCTGGTTCGGGTGGACGGGGGAGGCGCTCACCGCCTCGCTGGGCCTCCCGCAGGTGGAGGCGCATGCCGTCTGCCGGAGTACGATGGACCGCGCCCACGAGTTGGCCGCGGTCGGCGCCTCAGGAGGCACATTGGTGATCGCCGAGGCGCAGGCGGGCGGGCGTGGGCGAAACGGGAAGGTCTGGACCTCGTCGCCGCGCGCCGGGATCTGGATGACGCTCCTCGAGCGGCCGCGCGGCGATGCCACCGCGCTCGATGTGCTCTCGGTGCGCGTCGGGCTCCGGCTCGCCCCAGTGCTCGATCGGTGGACCCGCGTACCGGTGCGACTCAAGTGGCCCAACGATCTCTGGGTCGGCGAACGGAAGCTGGCCGGCGTGCTCGTCGAGACGCGGTGGCGCGGGATGCGTCCCGATTGGGTCGCGATCGGGGTCGGGATCAATCTCGAGGTGCCGGCGGATCAACCGCAGGCGACGGCCCTCGAGGGGGCCGACCCGGTCGAGGTGCTGGGCGAGGTGATCCCCGCACTGCGTGCCGCGGCCAACGCGGCCGGGGCGCTGCGTGGCGAGGAGCTCGCCGCCTTCGCGACCCGCGATGTCGCCATCGGTCGGACCCTCGCCGAGCCGATCGAGGGGGTCGCGCGGGGGCTCTCGCCGCTCGGGGAGTTGCTCGTTGCCACACCAGCGGGGATCACCCCGGTCCGCGCCGGCTCGCTCACCTTTGCCACCGTCTGACGGAGTCCGAGATGCTACTCGTCGCTGATGTGGGGAACACCGAGACCACACTGGGGCTCTGCGTCGACGGCGCGGTGCGTCACCATTGGCGCGTCACCACCGAGGCGGCGCGGACGCCGGACGAGGTGCACCTTCTGCTGCACGGGCTGCTGGGCGCCGCTGGTATAGAGGCGCGACAGCTCACCGGGGGGGCGGTCGGCTCGGTCGTGCCTTCGGTGACAGGGACGTTGGCCGAGTCGCTGGGGCGGCTGATCGGGAAGGGGCCGGTGATCGTCGACGCACGTTCACCTCTCGGCATCACCCTGGCGGTCGACGAGCCGATGACCGTCGGCGCGGATCGGGTCATCAACACCTTGGCGGCGAGCCAGTTGTACAAGGTCGATTGCGTCGTGGTCGATCTGGGGACGGCGACCACCTACGACTGCGTGACCGCTGACGGCGTGTTTCTTGGTGGGGTGATCCAGCCGGGGATCCGTACCTCGGCGGAGACCCTCTTCCGTCGGACGGCGAAGTTGGCGGCCACCGAGCTCGTGGCGCCTGCCAAGGTGATCGGGACCCGCACCGACGAGTGCATCCGATCGGGAGTGATCTACGGCGCCGCCGACTCGGTGGATGGGATCGTCCGACGCATCAAGCGCGAGTGGCCGCGGCCCGGGGTGCCGAAGGTGGTGGCGACGGGTGGGCTCGCGGCGTTGATCCATCCGCACTCCGCTGAGATCGAGCTAACCGAGCCTGATCTGACGTTGATTGGCCTGTGCATGGCGCACGGCATCCTGGCAGGGTGAGTCTGCCATTAACGCCTTTACCCCCAAAGGTTTAGGCGACTGAGCTGACAAAGTGGCGGAGTTGACTGGCACGTGGATTGCGGTTAGAATCCCTCGTGTTAGCACTCAGGTATTGTGAGTGCTACAACACCAATTCCATCCACCTTATTTCGCAGGAGATCGGATACCCATGGCAGCCAAGAACGCCGCCCAGAAGGTCGCCCCGCTGGCCGACCGCGTGGTCGTCAAGGCGATGGAGGAGGCCGAGCAGATGCGCGGCGGCCTCTACATCCCGGACACCGCCAAGGAGAAGCCGCAGCAGGGCGAGGTCATCGCCGTCGGCCCGGGCCGCACCGAGGACGGCAAGCGCGTCCCGATGGAGGTGAAGGCCGGCGACAAAGTGCTCTACGGCAAGTACTCCGGCACCGAAGTCACCATCGACGGTGCGCAGTTCCTCATCCTCCGCGAGAGCGACATCCTCGCGGTCGTCTCCTGATCCCTTCCCACTCACTGAGAGCATACTGACATGGCTGCGAAGGAACTC
>CAXRBM010000120.1:0-9089 GCA_964228675.1 Gemmatimonadaceae bacterium | reverse complement strand
GAAGGGCAAGGTGCGTCGCCTCAAGGCCTACAAGAGCCACATCCTGACCAAGAAGACCGCCAAGCGGAAGCGCAATCTCCGTCGCCCGACCACGGTCGGGACGAACGGTGAGGCGAAGAACCTCAAGCGCCTGCTGCAGGCCTAAGGAGACCGAACCATGCCACGCGTCAAATCCAATGTCGTGCGCTTGAAGCGCAAGAAGCAGATCCTCAAGGCGGCCAAGGGCGCCTTCGGGGGGCGGAGCAAGCTCTGGAAGGCCGCGAAGGAGACCGTCGAGCGCGGGTGGGTCTACGCGTATCGGGATCGCAAGGCGAAGAAGCGGGATTTCCGCAAGCTCTGGATCATGCGCATCAACGCGGCCGCGCGCCTCAACGGGATGAGCTACAGCACCTTCATCTCGGGCGTGCAGCTCGCGGGGATCGAGGTGGATCGCAAGATCCTCGCCGATCTCGCGGTGAAGGATGCGGCGGCGTTCGCGCAGATCGCCGAGCAGGCGCAGGCGGCGCTCGCGAAGAAGTAAGCCGTCCATCGTGATGAGCCGAGGGCGGGGGATGGCGTGGTCCGCCCCCCGCCCTCGATTCGTTCCTATCTTTCCCTCGGTCCCGTTCCCTCGTCCCTCCCTCTCGTGACTCTCTCCGAATTCCTTGCGGCGGTCGAGCAGTTGGCCGCGGATGCGCCGGCGCAGATCGCGGCGGCCGCGACGCTCGATGAGTGGACCGCGGTGCGCACCGCTCTCGTCGGGCGGCAGGCGGGGCGCATCACCGACCTGATGACCGGCCTCGCGGCGCTTCCCAAGGAGGCGAAGCGCGAGGCGGGGCAGCGCGTCAATGCGGTGAAGGCGACCATCGAGGCCGCGCTCGATGCGCGGCAGGTGGAGCTCGAGGCCGCAGCACAGGGCGCCTCCGCCCCGCTCGATCGCTCGATGCCGGGGCGCGCGCACTGGCGCGGGGCGGTGCATCCCGTTTCGCAGGTGATCGATGAGGTGGTGGAGATCTTCCGCGAGCTTGGCTTCACCATCGCGCTCGGGCCCGAGGCGGAGAATGCGTGGTACAACTTCGGCGCGCTGAACTTTCCCGCGGATCACCCCGCGATGGATATGCACGATACGCTCTACCTCGGCGCCGGCCAGGTGCTGCGCACGCATACCTCGCCGGTGCAGGTGCGCACCCTGCAACAGTATCCGCCGCCGGTACGGATCCTCGCCCCCGGCAACGTCTACCGCCGCGACTTCTTCGATCCTTCCCACGCCCCGATGTTCGCGCAGATCGAGGGGCTCGTCGTCGACGAAGGGGTCACCTTCGCTGACCTCAAGGCGACCCTCTCGCACTTCGCGCGTCGCTTCTTCGGCGCGGAGACCACCACGCGCTTCCGCCCGAGCTTCTTCCCCTTCACGGAGCCGAGTGCGGAGATGGATGTGCGCTGCGGGGTCTGCCGTGGCGCGGGATGTGGGGTCTGTAAGCAGTCGGGGTGGATCGAGATCCTCGGCGCCGGGATGGTGCATCCCGCCGTGCTCGAGGCGGCCGGGCTCGACAGCGAGACGTACACCGGATGGGCCTTCGGGATGGGACCGGCGCGCACGGCGCTGTCGCGCCACGGGATCCCCGACATCCGGATCCTCTATGACTCGGACGTCCGCGTCCTCGATCAGTTCGTCTCATGAACGTCTCGCATGCCTGGCTCGCTCGTTTCGTCCCGCACGGTCGCTCACCGGAGGTGATCCGCGATCTCCTCACCGCGCATGTGGCGACGGTGGAGGGGCTCGAGTCGCTGCGTCCCGACCTCGTCCCGTTCGTCGTGGGGCAGGTGATCGAAAGCGAGAAGATCCCCGAGACGAAGCTCTCGTACAACACGGTCGATGACGGAAGCGGGACGCTGCTCGAGGTGGTCTGCGGCGCGCCGAATGTGACGGTGGGGGCCAAGTACCCCTTCGCGCGCACCGGGACGACGATGCCCGGTGGGCTCGTGATCGAGAAGCGGAAGATCCGCGGCTTCACCTCGAACGGGATGCTCTGCTCCGCGCGTGAGCTCGGACTCGGCGAGGACCATGATGGGATCCTGATGCTCGAGACCTCGGCGGCTCCCGGGACGCCCCTCCTCGACGTCTTCCCGACGGGGGATGTGCGGATCGTCGTCGATGTGCTGCCGAATCGCCCCGATCTGCTCTCGCATCGCGGCGTGGCGCGCGAGGTCGCGGCATTGACTGGGGTCGCGCTTCAGATGCCGGAGGAGATCGCCGCGTTGTCTGCGCTCACCACGTCCGTGGTACGCGGTGGAGCAGAGGGCGCGGCGGGTGGAATCGCCGTGCGCATCGCTGACCGCGCTGATTGCCCGCAGTACGCGGCGGCGGTGATCGAGGGCGTCGCGGTCGGCCCGAGCCCGGACTGGTTGCGGGCGGCGGTCGAGGCGGTCGGTGGACGCTCGATCAACAACATCGTCGATGCCACGAACTACCTGCTCCATGGCTTCGGGCAGCCGGTGCATGCCTTTGACGCGGCGCGGCTCGGCGGCGCGACGCTCGAGGTTCGTCGCGCGCGTGCCGGGGAGACGCTGGTCACGCTCGATGGCGCGTCACGAACGCTCGCGCCGACCATGCTCGTGATCGCCGACGGCTCGGCGCCGACGGCGCTCGCCGGTGTGATGGGTGGGCAGGGGAGCGAGGTCACCCATTCCACCACGCGCGTGGTGCTCGAGGTCGCGGAGTTCGCGCCGGCGCTGGTGCGCGCGACGCGTCGCGCGGTGGGGCTCTCCACTGACGCGAGCTATCGCTTCGAGCGCGGGATCGACGGTGGGGCGCTGGAGGAGATGCTGCGCATCGGTGCGGCGCTCCTCGCGCAGGTCGGGGGCGGGAAGATCACGGGGCTGGTGCATCTCGGTGAGGCGCCCTCGGCGCGGCCTGCGGTGACCGTGCGCCCGGCGCGCGTCGCGGCGGTACTTGGGGATGCGGTGCCGTCGGCGGAGATCGCGGCGCTGCTCACGAGTGTCGGATGCGCGGTGGATGCCGGCGCGAACGGTGCGCTCGCCGTCACGCCGCCCTCGTGGCGCCACGATATCCATCGTGAGGTCGACTGCATCGAGGAGGTCGCGCGCCTGCGTGGCTTCGATCGCCTCCCTGACGCGCTGCAGGGTGCGCGGCCGGGCACCGTCCCCGATCATCCGCTCTGGGTCGCGTATCGCCGGTTGCGTGATGCGCTCGTGGCCGAGGGGGTGCATGAGGTGCGTCCGCTTCCCTTCGTGCGTGGCGAGGACGCCTCGCATGTGCGTGTGCGGAATCCGCTCGCGGAGGACGAGCCACATCTGCGGCGTTCGCTCCTCGAGTCGCTCGCGCGCCGCGCCGAGTACAACCTCACGCGGATGCAGGGGGAGGTGCGCCTCTTCGAGGTCGGTGCGGTCTTCCGGCCGTCGAGCGAGGCGCTCCCGCATGAGGAGCACCGGGTCGCGGCGCTCGTGATGGGCGCGCGTCGCCCCGTGCACTTCTCCGAGCCGCAGCCGCCGGCATACGACGCGTGGGATGCGAAGTCGCTCGGCGAGCGGATGGCGGCGGTCGCGCATCCCGGGGCGGTGGTCACGCTCCAGGCAGCCGGTGAAGCGACGGGTGCGCTCTGGGAGATCGTCGTCGATGATCAGGTGGTCGGTGAGATCCGACAGCTGGCGCTCGACGCGCCGGTCTGGGCCAAGCCCGCGTTCGGAATCGAGCTCGTACTCGGGGTGATGCCGAGTGCGCCCGTCGCGTCGCCCAAGTCGCACGCGCACGGCATGGTGACGTCGCAAGAGCGACGGGCTCCGGTACGCTTCCGCACCCTCCCCACCACGCCGGCCGCGGAGTTCGATCTCGCACTCCTCGTCCCCGAGGCGGTCGAGGCGGCGGCGGTCGAGACGGTGCTGCGTGAGGCGGGGGGGGCCCTCCTCGAGCGGTGTGTGTTGTTCGACGAGTTCCGCGGGACGGGGGTGGCCGAGGGGTTCCGCTCGCTCGCCTGGCGCCTCACCTTCCGGCATCCGGAGCGGACCCTGAAGGAGAAGGAGATCGAGGGTCGCCGGCAGCAGCTCCTCTCAGCGGTGGAGACCCGACTCGATGTCCGACCCCGTGTCGCCTGACGTACCGGTCGCCGCGGCTTTCCGCGAGCTCGAGCACCTCGTCCGCAACCTGGGCGAGGAGGTCGGGACCTTTCGGAAGCGCGCGCAGCAGGCTGAGGCGCGGCTCAAGGCATTAGGCGCCGCGCCTGCGGGCGACACGAGCGCGGAGGAACGGGTCGCGGCACTGGAGGCGGAGAATGCGCGCCTGCGGGCACGGCTCGATGTGGCGACCGAGCGGACGAAGGCGATGCTCGAACGCGTGCGGTTCCTGCGCCAGCAACATCTGCTCGGGGGAGAGTCATGACCATGCATTCGACGCGGGTCAAGATCGTCGGCGAGGAGTACACGATCCGATCGACCGTCCCGCCGGAGCAGACCGAGGCGGTGGCCGCGCATGTGGATGCGGCGATCCGAACGGTCCTCGAGAGCCCGACGATTACCGACCCGGGAAAGGCGGCGATCCTGGCCGCCATGGCGATCACCGACGAGCTCTTCCGGGAACGGGAGGCGCAGCGGGCGGTGGCCGAGAAGATGAAGACCCTCTCGGGTGAGCTCCGGCGCTGGCTCCCGCCGGGGAAGCGCGGGGAATCGCTCGAGTAGCGTCGCGCGGGACGGCTCGCGAAGCCGTCAGCCATCCCTGACAGTCGATTCCGAACGTCGTTTGCCATTTTTCATCCTCCGGGGTACCTTGGGGAGGTGCACACTGGGCGCGAATGCCCGTAGGTCTTTGTGCCGCTGTGATTTACCCCTCCCGTCCCGCGCCCTTCGTCGGCGCCCGACCGGTCGGCGCCTTCACAGACCGGTCCAGAGATCAGCGAGCTGCCGGCGCCTTCCTTCCTGATCTGCGGCGCTGGCTGGCCGCCTTGCTGATAGAGTGTCAAGATGATCCTTACGTTGCCCATCGCGATCGCGATCGGCGGTGCCCTCGTGGCCGCCCTTCCGATCGCATTCGTTTTCGGACGTCGTTCAGGCCAGCGCGTCGGTCGTGCCGCCGCAGAAGCGGCCCAGCAGGCCGCCGGGGAATCGGCGGAGCAGCTCGCCAAGAAGATCCGGAGTGACGCCGAGCGAGAGGCCGATGCCGCTCGCAAACAGGCGGTCCTCGCCGGGAAGGAAGAGGTGATGAAGGTCCGCGAGGCCTGGGAGCAGGAGGCTCGGAAGCGCCGCGAGGAGATCGAGCGCGAGGAGCGCCGGGTCGTGGAGCGCGAACAGCAGATCGACAAGAAGGTCGACATCGTCGACCAGAAGGACCGTGACCTCGGCCGCCGGGCGAGCGAACTCGGTCGTCGGGAGAAGCAGCTCGAGGAGCGTCAGGTCGAGCTCGACGGGATGCTCGGCGAGGAGCGTCGCCGGCTGGAACAGCTCGCGGGACTCTCGGCCACCGAGGCCAAGGCAGAGCTGATCCGTCGGATGGAGGAGGAAGCCCACGCCGACGCCGCGAATCGGATCCGCGAGATCCGCGACTCGGCCAAGCGGAACGCCGATCGTGAGGCGAAGAAGATCGTCGCGCTCGCTGTCCAGCGGATCGCCGCCGAGCATACGGCGGAGATCACCGCTTCCGCGGTCTCGCTCCCGAAGGACGACATGAAGGGGCGCATCATCGGGCGCGAGGGACGGAACATCCGCGCCTTCGAGCTTGCGACCGGGGTGGACGTCATCATCGATGACACGCCGGATACGGTCGTGGTGAGCTGCTTCGATCCGGTGCGGCGTGAGGTCGCGCGGCTCGCGCTCGAGAAGCTCGTCGCTGACGGGCGCATCCATCCGGGGCGGATCGAGGAGGTCGTCGAGAAGTCGCGGAAGGAGGTCGACGCCTCGATCATCGAGACGGGGGAGCAGGCGGCCTATGAGGTGGGGGTGCACGGACTGCACCCCGAGATGATCAAGTTGATCGGCCGCATGAAGTGGCGGACGAGCTATGGGCAGAACATCCTCGCGCACTCCAAGGAGGTCGCGTTCCTCGCCGGGATGATGGCGGCGGAGCTCGGGCTCGATGTGGCGATGGCGAAGCGTGGCGCGTTGCTCCACGACGTGGGGAAGGTGCTGACGCACGATCATGAAGGGACGCACGTGCAGCTCGGCGTGGAGGTCGCGACCAAGTACGGGGAGAGCCCGCTCGTCGTGAACTGCATCGCGGCGCACCACGATGATGTGCCCCACGAGAGCGAGGTCTCGGTCCTCGTGCAGGCGGCGGATGCGATCTCGGGCTCACGCCCTGGAGCGCGTCGCGAGGCCTTCGAGACCTATGTGAAGCGGCTCGAGGGGCTGGAGAAGATCGCGTCCGGTTACAAGGGCGTCGATCGGGTCTTCGCCATCCAGGCGGGGCGCGAGGTGCGCGTGATCGTCGATCCCGATGGCATCGACGATGCGCGCATGCAATCACTCACCGCGGAGATCGCGCGACGGGTCGAGTCCGAGTTGCAGTACCCGGGCCAGATCAAGGTTGTGGCGATCCGCGAGACGAGGGCCTCCGACATTGCCCGCTGACCGGATCGATGGGGTCGCGATCGCGGCCAAGGTGCGCGCGCAGGTCGCCACGGATACCGCGGCACTCGTCGCGCAGGGGATCGTCCCGGGGCTGACCGTCGTGCTCGTGGGGGACGATCCGGCGAGCGCGGTCTACGTGGCCTCCAAGGAGAAGGCGTGCAAGGAGGCAGGGATGCGTGGCGAGACGATCCGTCTCGCCGCCACGACCCCCGAGGGGGAGCTCCTCGCGCTGATCGATCGACTCAACGCCGATCCGGCGGTGCACGGGATCCTCGTGCAGATGCCGGGGCCGAAGCACATCGATGCACAGAAGGTGATCCGGCGCATCGATCCGATGAAGGACGTCGATGGGTTCCATCCGGTGAATGCGGGGAAGGTGCTCATCGGCGATGCCGATGGGTTCGCGCCCTGCACGCCGGCGGGGGTGCAGGTGATGCTTGTCGAGAGTGGGGTTGACACCTCGGGCAAGGAGGCGGTGATCCTCGGACGCAGCACCATTGTCGGGAAACCGATGGCGGCGCTGCTGATCCAGTCGGGGAAGGGCGCCGATTGCACCGTGACGATCTGTCATTCGCGCACCAAGGATCTCGCCGCGCACACGCGCCGTGCTGACATCCTCATCGCCGCGATCGGGAAGCCCGCGATGGTGACGGCCGACATGGTGAAGCCGGGCGCGGTGGTCATCGACGTCGGCATCAACCGGGTCGAGGATGCGACGGCGACGCGGGGGTACCGGATCGTGGGCGACGTGGATTTCGCGGGCGTCCGCGAGGTGGCGTCGAAGCTCACCCCCGTCCCGGGGGGCGTCGGGCCGATGACGATCGCGATGCTTCTCGCGAACACGGTGCGCGCCGCGCGCCTCACCCTCGCTCGCTGACGCGCCGCATGTCCGTCCCCGGCGCGTCCATCGAGTCAGCCCTCGGCGTGGGGGCCCTCGCGGGGTATGCCAAGGAGGCCCTCGAGGCGGGCTTCTCGGATCTCTGGGTGAAGGGTGAGGTCTCGAACTTCAAGCGGCACTCGAACGGGCACTGGTACTTCTCGCTCAAGGATGCGGCGGGGCAGCTCCCGGCCGTGGTGTGGGCGCGCGATACGCGGCGGATCCCCGCGCCCCCCGACGAGGGGATGAGCGTCTTCGCGCGCGGGACGCTGAGTCTCTGGGCGGGCCAGGGGAAGCTGCAGTTCATGGTGCACGCGCTCGAGGCGGAGGGCGCGGGGCTCTGGCAGAAGGCGTTCGAGGCGCTGAAGGCCGCGCTCGACGCCGAGGGGCTCACCGCGCAGGCGCGGAAGCGGCCCTTGCCGCTGTATCCGCGACATGTCGCCGTCATCACGAGCGGGGACGGCGCGGCGTGGCGCGACATCCAGGCGGTGGTCCGGCGGCGGCACGCGGGGGTCCATCTCACGCTGATCCCGGCGGTGGTGCAGGGGGAGCTCGCTCCCGCGTCGCTCGTGCAGGCCCTCGACCGTCTGGCGCGGTGGGGCGAGGCGGAGGTGGCGATCATCGGGCGTGGGGGCGGCTCGCGCGAGGACCTCTGGGCCTTCAATCATGAATCGGTCGCGCGCGCCGTCGCGGCGTGCCCCATCCCCGTGATCTCCGCCGTCGGGCATGAGACCGATTTCACCATCACCGATTACGTCGCGGATCTCCGCGCGGCGACTCCGAGCGTCGCCGCGGAGCAGGCGGTCCCGGAGCTCGAGGCGCTGCGCGAGACGGTGCGGTCGCTCGGCGGCCGTCTCTCCGACGCCCTCGAGGACCGCGTCGATCGTCAGGGGCGGCGCCTCCGCGGACACGCGGACGGGCTTCGGCTCCGTGCCACGCGCGTGGTCGAACGGCGGCGGGCTCGCGTCGAGCGGGTCGCGGGGCGCCTCGAGGCGCTCTCCCCGCTGGGCGTACTGGCCCGCGGGTTCGCCGCGGCGCGCGCCGCCGACGGACGCGCGCTCGCGCGCCGCGACGCCTTCACGGTGGGGGAGGCGTTCGAGTTGCTGCTCACCGACGGCCGCGTGATCGCGCGGACGGAATCCATCGAGGCCCGCGCCCCGCACCTGAGGACCGGCTGATGACGTTCGAGGAGACCCTGGCTCGCCTGGAAGAGATCGCACAGGCGCTCGACCGCGACGACGTGCCGCTGGAGCAGGCGCTCCGGCTCTTCGAGGAGGGGATCGTCCGCCTGCGGGAGGCGTCGGCGGTCCTCGCGGAGGCCGATGGGCAGGTGCGGACGCTGGTGGAGACGGCGGAGGGAGTCTTCGAGGTGCGATCGTGACCGGGACCGTGCCTGCGCCGATCGACTTCAGCGCCGACCGCGTCCGTGTGGCGCGGGCGCTCGAGGCGCTCCCGGCGCGCGGCCTCGCCGGCCGCGACGGACCGGTGTTCGACGCCATCCGCGACAGCCGGGCGGGGGAAGGGAAGCGCCTCCGTGCGGTGCTCGTGATGAGCGCGTCTCGCGCCGCGGGCGGGACGGGGGACGTGAGCCCGCTCGCCGCGGCGGTCGAGGTGGTGCACGCGTACTCGCTCGTGCACGACGACCTGCCCTGCATGG
>CAXRBM010000119.1:0-2220 GCA_964228675.1 Gemmatimonadaceae bacterium | reverse complement strand
GCGAACAACCAGCTCCTCGAGCCCGAGAAGCATGGCGAGATGCTCGCCAAGGCCGGGATCGACTACGCCCCGGACTTCGTCGCGAACGCGGGCGGGGTGATCAATGTCTACGGCGAACTCGCCGGCTGGACGCGCGAGCGTGCGCTCCGCAAGGCCGATGAGATCTACGACACCGTCCTTGGGGTCTATCGCATCTCCAAGGAGCAGCAGGTCTACACCTATGTGGCGGCCGACAAGCTCGCCGAGCAGCGGATCGCGGCGGTGGCGGGGATGGTCCGCACCTGGCCGCAGTGGCCGCGGAAAGAGGCATGAGCCAGCCGGAGCGCATCCCGATCGGCTCGGATCATGCCGGCTTCGAGCTGAAGGAGAAGCTCGAGGCGGTGCTCACGGGCTTGGGCTTCGCGGTCGAAGACGTCGGGACGCACTCGACGGCGTCGACCGACTATCCCGACTATGCGCATCCGGTGGCGGCGCAGGTGGAGCAGGGGCGCGCGAAGCGCGGGATCCTCCTCTGCGGCACCGGGCTCGGGATGTCGTATGCCGCCAATCGGCATCACGGGGTCCGCGCCGCCGTCGCCTGGACGCCTGAGGTCGCGGCGCTCTCTCGGCAGCACAACGACTCCAACGTCCTCGTCCTCCCGGCGCGGTTCCTGAGCGAGGCCGAGGCGACGAGGATCCTGACGACCTGGCTGGAGACCCCGTTCGAGGGGGGGCGCCACGAGTCGCGTGTGAAGAAGATCGAACCGGAGGCACGATGAGCGGGACGGCAGACGGGACGCACACCCTCACCTGGAACAGGTGGGACCGACGACTTCCGAGCGCGGCGCTCGCGGGCACCGACCCTGAGGTCGCGGCGCTGATCGGCGAGGAGACGCGGCGGCAGAGTGAGGGGATCGAGCTCATCGCGAGCGAGAACTTCGTCTCGCCGGCGGTGCTCGAGGCGGCGGGGTCGATCCTCACCAACAAGTACGCCGAAGGGCTCCCCGGGAAGCGCTACTACGGTGGCTGCGAGGTGGTCGACCAGATCGAGCAGCTCGCGATCGACCGGGCGAAGCGGCTCTTCGGCGCCGAGCACGCGAACGTGCAGCCGCACTCCGGTGCGACGGCGAACGCGGCGGTCTTCCTCGCCTTCCTGAAGCCCGGGGACACCATCCTCGGGCTCGATCTCTCGCAGGGGGGGCATCTGACGCACGGCTCCCCGGTCAACTTCTCTGGGCTCAACTATCGGGCGGTGCACTATGGGGTCACCGACGAGGGGCTGATCGACTACGCGCAGATGCGCGACCTCGCGCGGAAGGAGCGCCCGAAGCTCATCATCGCGGGGTACAGCGCCTACTCGCGTGTGCTCGACTACGCGCAGTTCGCCGAGGCGGCGCGCGAGGTCGGCGCGATCTTCATGGTGGATATGGCGCACTTCGCGGGGCTCGCGGCGACCGGCGTCTATCCCAATCCGGTGCCGTATGCCGACGTGGTCACCACCACCACGCACAAGACGCTCCGTGGGCCGCGTGGGGGGCTCATCCTCTGCAAGGCCGCGCATGCCAAGGCGATCGATAAGGCGATGTTCCCGGGGACGCAGGGGGGGCCCCTCGAGCACGTGATCGCCGCCAAGGCGGTGGCGTTCAAGGAGGCGCTCGATCCGGCGTTCAAGAGCTATTGCGAGCAGGTGGTGCGGAACGCCAAGGCGATGGCGACGGCGTTGCAGGCACATGGCGTGCATATCGTCTCTGGTGGGACCGACAATCACCTGATGCTCTGCGATCTGCGTCCCAAGAGCATGGCGCTCACGGGGAAGGTGGCGGAGCAGGCGCTCGACGCGGCGGGGATCACGGTGAACAAGAACACCGTGCCGAAGGAGACGCAGTCGCCCTTCGTGACGAGCGGGATCCGCATCGGGACGCCGGCGGTGACGACGCGTGGGATGCGGGAGCCCGAGATGGTGCGGATCGCGGCGTTGATCGATCGCGTGCTCGCCGCACCGACCGATGCCGCGGTGCGCGCGGCGGTGAAGGCCGACGTGCAGGCGCTGACCGCCGCCTTCCCGCTCTACCTCTGAGTCTGATGCGCCCCCGCACCGAGTCGATCGATGGCTGAACTCGCCTTCCGCGACGGGGTGATGGATCGTATCCGACTCAAGGAGTCGCGGTACGATGAGCGCGCCTATCTCTTCGTCCTCGCGGCGCTCGAGTTCTGTCAGCAGCGGTTGATCGAACGGCGGCA
>CAXRBM010000118.1:0-23911 GCA_964228675.1 Gemmatimonadaceae bacterium | reverse complement strand
GTGATCCCGCCGGTCGCCAGCGCCAGTCCCGCGAGGGCCCATCGGCGCCAGCCCGTGCGCGAAGATGCCGGCATCCCCCACGCCGCCATCGCGAGGCAGAGCGCGCGGATCGGCCAACGGAGCGAGGGGAGCATGAAGGCGAACTCGACGCTCCGGAAGCGCTGCGAGCCCGGGAGGGGCATCACGAACCAGACGGCGGCGGCCTCGAAGAGCGCGAGGGTGAGGAGACCGAGAGGGAACGCAAGGCGTCGCATGCGACTCACGATGCCACGCGAAGTGTGCGTCCCGCCAGCAGGGGGATCACCAGCGCTGTCACGATCGCGGCGTCACCGCGCGCTGGATCGACGTGGATTCCCAGACCATCGAGGTCGAGGAGCGCACGGTGGGTCAGGGTGATCGTCGGCGCGGTCGGGAGGAGAAGGGCCTCCTCGTCCCGTCCCGGGAGATCGGTCTCCCCCTCGATCGTCAGCCCGACATGCGACCCGAGGTCGACGGTCTGATCGCGACCCTCGGGGGTAGATACGATGGCCGTCCGCGGGATCGCGTCGAGGAGCACAACGCCGAGCGATGTCGGCACGAGCGGCCGAAGCGAGTCGATCGTCAGGACGGCGCCCACATCGGAGGCCGCGCAGATGGCAGCGATCTCCGAGGCCGGGGCGTCGGTCGGGAGGATAAGTGCCCCCCGACCATCGCTCGCCGCGAGCGCCACCACCGCCGCAGCCCCCGGCGGCAAGAGGAGCGCGCTCCGCCGCCCCGCGAGCATCCGCACGAGCGCCGCGCTCCGCTGGAGGAGGGTGAACCCCGCCGCCACGAGCTGCGAGGCGGGGAGGTCATCGATACGGCCGCCGGCGGCGGCAAGGCGGAGGGCGAGGGTGTCCACGGAGTGAACGATAACGCCTTCCCGTCGCCTCCAATTCCCCTCTGGGAACCGGTATCTTTGAAGGATGTCTCCCGATCCTCGTCTGATGATCAGCGTCTCCGGCATCCGGGGACGTGTCGGCCATGGGCTGACCCCGGAAGTCGTCGCACGCTACGCCGCCGCCTTCGGGGCCTGGGCGATCGCGCGAGGCACCGCACGCACGATCGTCTTGGGGCGTGATAGCCGTGTCTCCGGTCCGCTCTTCCACGCCGTCACGCGCGCGGCGCTCGAGAGCGTCGGTGCCGATGTGATCGACATCGGGCTGACGACGACCCCCACACTCCAGCTCGCCGTCGAGTATCATCACGCCGCCGGGGGACTCGGCATCACCGCGAGCCACAACCCGATCGAGTGGAACGCGCTCAAGTTCATCGGGCCCGACGGCCTCTTCTTGAGCGCCGCGCAGGGCGCCGAGATGCGCGCGCTCGTCGAGCAGGGGATCCCCTATGCGATGTGGGATCGGCTCGGCCAGGTGCACTTCGATGGCGACGCCATCACACGCCACATCGATCAGGTCCTCGCGCTCCCGTTCATCGACGTTCCCGGGATCCGCGCGCGAAAGTTCCGCGTCGCCTTCGATGCCTGCCACGGGGCCGGTGGTGAGGTGATCCCGCGCCTCCTCGAGCTCCTCGGCTGTGAGGTGCATGCGATCGGACTCACCGCCGACGGCCGCTTCCCACGCCCCCCTGAGCCGGTCGCCGAGCACCTCACCGATCTCGAGGCCCTCGTCAAGAAGACCGGCGCCGCCGTCGGCTTCGCGACCGATCCTGACGTCGACCGCCTCGCCCTCGTCTCCGACCAAGGGAAGGCGATCGGTGAGGATTACACCCTGGCCCTCGCCACCCGCGTCGTCCTGACGCACCGCAGCGGTCCCGTGGTCACGAACCTCTCCACGAGCCGCATCGTCGACGACATGGCGGGTGAGTCTGGCGCGCGCGTCCTCCGCGCGCCCGTCGGCGAGGTGAATGTCGCCCTCGCCATGCGCGAGGCCGGTGCCGTGATCGGCGGGGAGGGGAACGGGGGTGTCATCCTCCCCGAGCTCCACCTCGGCCGCGACGCGCCACTCGGCGTGGCGTTGATCCTCCAGCTCCTGCACGAGGCCGCCGAGCCCCTCTCGAAGATCATCGCGCGCTTCCCGCGCTACGCGATCGTGAAGGACAAGCTCGACCGCCCCGATGCCCCACTCGACGCGGTCTACGCCCAGCTGCGCTCGGCCTTCCCCGACGCAGAGGCCGACACCCAGGATGGGTTGCGCCTCAGCTGGCCCGATCGTTGGGTGCATGTACGCCCCTCGGGGACCGAGCCGATCGTCCGTGTGATCGCCGAAGCCCCCACGCGTGACGGCGCACAGGCCCTCGTCGACCGCGGCCGCGCGCTGTTGGCCGCGCTCGCCAAATAGTCCCGTAGTCCCTGTAACCTGACCCCTCCTCCCTGACCCCTGTCTTTATGTGCGGTATCGTCGGTTACATCGGTCCCAAGGACGCCACCCCGATCCTCATCGGGGGGCTCAAGCGTCTCGAGTATCGCGGCTATGACTCCGCCGGCGTCGCGCTGATCGATCGCGGGGCGCTCGAGACGCGTCGCGCCGAGGGGAAGATCTCGCGTCTGGAAGGGGTGCTCGCCGACCAGCCCGTGAAGGGGCACGTCGGGATCGGGCACACGCGCTGGGCGACACATGGCCCGCCGAGCGATCGCAACGCACACCCGCACCTCAGCACCGACAACACCGTCGCCGTGGTGCACAACGGGATCATCGAGAACGCCGATGCCCTCCGGAAGGAGCTCCAGAACAAGGGTCACACCTTCCGCTCCGATACCGACACCGAGGTGCTGTCGCACCTGATCCAGGAGCTCTTCGAGGGGTCGCTGGAGGAGGCGGTGATCGGGGCCCTTCGTGTCGTCGAGGGGACCTATGGGATCGCGGTGGTCTCCAGCAAGGATCCGGGGAAGATCGTCGGGGCGCGCAAGGGGAGCCCGCTCCTCGTCGGCGTCGGCGATGGCCAGTACTATCTCGCCAGCGATGCCTCGGCGATCCTCGCGCACACCCGAGAGGTGATCTACCTCAACGAGGGGGATCTCGCCGTCCTCACCGCCGATGGGTATCGCATCCTCGACATCAATGCCTCACCGATTCGGCGCTCCGTCGAGACGATCGCCTGGGACCTCGATGCGATCGAGCGCGGTGGGTACGAGCACTTCATGCTCAAGGAGATCTTCGAGCAGCCGCAGACGGTGGCGAACACCATGCGGGGACGCCTCCGCCTCGAAGAGGGGACCTCCAAGCTCGGCGGGCTCAATCTCAGCCACGACGAGTTGATGGCGATCGACAACATCGTGATCACCGCGTGCGGCACCAGTTGGCACTCGGCGCTCATCGGTGAGCTGATGATCGAGGACATGGCGCGGATCCCGGTGGAGGTGGAGTACGCCTCGGAGTTCCGCTATCGGAATCCCATCGTCACGCCGACGACGCTCTGCATCGTGATCTCGCAGTCCGGCGAGACGGCGGATACGCTGGCGGCGATGCGCGAGGCCAAGCGTCGAGGCGCGCGGACGCTCGGGCTGGTGAACGTCGTCGGATCGACCATCGCCCGCGAGGACGATGGGGGGATCTACCTCCATGCCGGCCCGGAGATCGGGGTCGCCTCCACCAAGGCGTTCACGAGCCAGGTGGTCGCGCTCGCCTTGTTCGCACTCAAGCTCGCGCGGAAGCGGAACCTCTCGGTGACGCGTGGCCGCGAGGTCACGCAGGCGCTCGATCTCCTGCCGAACCAGATCCAGGCGATCCTCGATCAGGCCGACGCGATCGAGGCGATCGCGGAGTCGTACAAGGACGCCCACAACTTCCTCTACCTCGGACGCGGTTACAACTTCCCCGCGGCCCTCGAGGGGGCGCTCAAGCTGAAGGAGATCAGCTACATCCACGCCGAGGGGTATCCGGCGGCGGAGATGAAGCATGGCCCGATCGCGCTGATCGACGAGAAGATGCCAGTGGTCTTCATCGCGCCGCACGACTCGGTGTTCGAGAAGGTCGTCTCGAACATCCAAGAGGTGAAGGCGCGCGGGGGGAAGACGATCGTCATCACGAGCCGCGACGAGCCGGCCCTCGCTGGCCTGATGGACCACGAGATCCGGATCCCCGAGACGGTGGATATGCTCACCCCGGTGCTCGCGAGCATCCCGCTTCAGCTCCTCGCGTACGACATCGCGGTGAAGCGCGGGGCGAACGTCGACCAGCCGCGGAACCTCGCCAAGTCGGTCACCGTCGAGTAGTCGAGCGCGATGCGCGTCCTGCTGCAGCGGGTTTCGCGCGCCGAGGTGCGCGTGGGGGGCGCGGTGATCGGGCAGATCGGGCGTGGATTCTGTCTCCTCGTCGGCTACACCGCGACCGATACCGAGGCCAAGAACCGATGGATGGCGGAGAAGGTGACGGGGCTCCGGCTCTTCACCGACGCCGAGGGGAAGATGAACCTCGGGCTCGAGGAGGTGCAGGGTGCGCTCCTCGTCGTGAGCCAGTTCACGCTCTACGGTGACGCCGCGAAGGGGCGGCGCCCCTCGTTCATCGGTGCCGCCCCGCCAGAACAGGCGCGTGCGCTCTACCTCCAGTTCATCGATCTCCTGCGCGCGCAGGGGGTCGACGTCGCCACCGGGGAGTTCGGCGCCGATATGGCGGTGGAGCTTGTGAACGATGGTCCCGTCACCCTCTGGCTCGAGCGATGATGCCGCCCCTTGAGGTCATCCTCGCCTCGCAGTCCCCGCGCCGCCGGGATCTCCTCGATCTGATCGGGATCACGCATGTCGTGCGCCCCGCCGACATCGACGAGTCGGTCCTCCCGGACGAGGCCCCCGTCCCGCACTGCGAGCGACTCGCGCGCTCCAAGGCGGCGACCCTCGCCGCGCTGGCCCCCACCTCGGTGGTGATCGCCGCCGACACCATCGTCGTCTTGGACGACGCGATCCTCGGCAAACCCGCCGATGTGGCCGAGGCGCGCGCGACCCTCGCGCGGCTCAGTGGCCGAACGCACACGGTGCACACCGCGATGGCGGTCGCACACCAGGGGCGCACCGTGAGCGCCGTCGAGTCGGTGCAGGTGACCGTCCGCGCCCTCACCGCCGATGAGATCGCCGCCTATGTCGCGACCGGCGAACCGATGGACAAGGCCGGGGCCTACGGCATCCAGGGGTATGGGGCGACGATCGTCGAGCACATCGACGGCGACTACTTCAGCGTGATGGGGCTCGGCCTGCGGCGACTCGTCGCGCTCCTCGCCGAGCTGGGGCTGCGCTATGACTGCGGCGCTGGGGTCAGCCGCGGCGGGTAAGCCGCCGCATAGTGCGTACGCCACCGCTCGACGCGGTCGAGCACCTGTTGCACCGTGATCCGCGGCATGCGATCGGGACGGTTCTCCATCGAGATCGGATAGTCTTCGCCAGGATCACCATACGCGTCGATCATCAGATCGCCGAACCTGCGATATGGCCCCACGCGCTTGGGATTCGAATAGGCGATGAGGCTCACGACAGGGCGGTCGAGCGCCACCGTGATATGCAGCGGCCCCGTGTCCGGCGAGAGGACGAGCGCCGAGGCATCGAGGATGCCCACCAGACCGCGCAGGCCGCCCGCACCGAGCGCACTCACCGGCCTGTGTCGCGCCTGCTCGAGGATCACCCGCTCAGCCTGCACCTCACGAGCCGACCGCGCGCCGACCAATACCGGCTGCAAGCCAAAGTCGGACCAGAGTGCGTCACAGACCTCGGCCCACCGCTCCGGGATCCAATCCTTCACCGGCTTGCTCGTCGCGACCACGATCGGCGCGATCGGACGATCAAACCGTGCCATGAACTCACGTTGCCAGGCGCGTTCGGCCTCATTCCACGGCCCGAGCCCCCAGGTGACCGACTGCGAATCGACACCAAGCCAATCGGCGAACTCCAGATACTGGTCCTGCACATGCTGCATCGCATGCGGCGGGATGCGGTGTGTGGTGAAGAGCCAATTCGCGTCGCGCGCCCGTGCGCGATCGAAGCCAAGCTTCACCGGGGCCTGCGTGAAGCCCGTGATGATCCCCGCCTTGAAGTAGACCTGCAGATCGATCACGAGATCGAAGCGACGCGCGTGCAGCGCCCGCCGGATCTCGAGGAAGCCGCCGAGCTCCTTGGTCCGGTCGAACAGGAGGATCTCGTCGACCAGAGGATGGCCGCGCACGAGACCCGCCGGTCCGGGTTGCAAGACCCACGTGACGTGCATCGTCGGGTTGGCGCGCTTGAGTGCCGTCAGCACGGGAAGGACATGCACCACATCCCCCACGGCGGACATCATCACGATGCAGACGCGATCCATCGGGACGCGGCTCATGCGCCTTCCTCCGTCGCGAGCCGGCGCAGTCGTGCGATCGCCGATTCGTCGATCGGGAGCGCCCAACGATCCCGCCATTTTCGCAACGACCGCTCCAGCCGTGCGAGGTTCCGCTCAGCGATCCTCGCATCGTTCGGCGCGCCGAGGCGTACGCGATCCACATCGAGGAGCCATGCATGCCACCGTCCACCCTCCAACGCCAGATGCAGATTCTTCGCGTTGAGGTCGGCGTGGTGGATCCCGCCGGCGCGCAGATCGCTCAGGAGGGCGGCCACCGCCGTGAGGAGGTGTTCGCGCGTCGCCACATCGGCGCGGCTCCAGAGGGTGGGCAGATCCGCGCCATCGGGAAGACGACGCGTCACCACGTCGATGCGGTTGGTGCCGAGCCCCGCGGGATAGAGCGCATAGCCGACCACATCCGGCGTGCGCACGCCCGCCTCCCGCAGATGGAGCGCCATCCGAAGCTCCCAGGGTGCGCGCCCCGCGCCACGGAAGCGATCGCCGAGAAGCGAGGCGAAGGCCCCACCATGATGCGCGCGGCGCACCACGACGGAGATCGCACTCCCAGGGAGCGTCACCCCCCACGCTGTCAGGCGCCCCTGGAAGGGGACCGCCTCGGGCGCTGTTCCCGCCCAGGCATGGACCGTGGGGGCCTCGGCTAATGCGCGTCGAAACCCGTCGAGGCAGGCCAGTCGCGCGACGATCGTCGTACGACCCACCATCGCGCGGTCGTAGCCCGCAGGGACCTCCACACCGATGGACTTCACCGCCGAACGCGGAAGACTGGGAGAGGTTTGCTCTTCCCCTTGAGTTCCATCGGAGGGAGGGGATCGAGCGTCGGCGGGGCGGAGAGCGCGGCACGGAAGGGCTCCGAGAGGAGGATCTCGCCGGCCCCCGCGGCCCCACAGAGCCGACTCGAGGTGTTCACCGGATCGCCGATCACCGTGTACTCCAAGCGGCGCTCGCTCCCGATGTTCCCCGCGAAGACATCCCCCACGTTGAGCCCGATCCCGATCTCCAGCGTCGGGCGACCCGCGGCGCGCCATCCGGCATTGAGCGCGTCGAGCGCCGTCATCATGTCGAGCGCGGCCTGCATCGCGCGATCACAGTCGTCCGGTTCGCCGATCGGCGCGCCCCACTGCGCCATCACCGCATCGCCGATGAACTTGTCGAGTGTCCCGCCATGACGGAACACGCACTCGACCATCTCGGTGAAGTACTCGGTGAGCAACCGCGCCATCGCATCGGGATTCATCGTCTCCGAGAGCGCAGTGAAGCCGCGGATGTCGGAGAAGAGGATCGCGACCGGCCGCTTCTCCCCGCCAAGCGTGACCGCATCGGGGCTCGAGGCGATGCGCGCCGCGAGCTGCGGGGTGAAGAAGCGCTCGAAGTTGCTCCGCGCCAGCGCCTCACGTCGGATCCGATCGGCGAGCTGCCCATTCTCCAGCGACACCGCCGCGATCCCCGCGAACGCGATCAACAGGTCGAGGTCGGCCTCGCCGAAGCGAGTGAGGGAGAAGTTGTCGACGTAGAGCACGCCGAGGGCGCGTCCCGCACCGTCGAGGAGCGGGACGCACATCGCGGAGCGCACCTTCTGGAGCACCACCGATTGGCCGGTGAAGCGTGCGTCCTGAGCGGCATCGTCCGAGAGGATCGCGACCTGCTCCTCCAGTGCGGTGCGAAGGATCGACTGCGGGACCTCGCCAGTCGCCTCGTGGCCCCGCCGATCACGTGAGAGTTTCGGTACGAGGGCGCCGTCGGTGTCGGTGAGGAGGATCGCACACCGATCGGCCTCGAGGACCTGGAAGGTGTAGTCGACGATCTTGCCCAAGAGGGTGTCGAGATCGGTCGCGCGCCCGAGCCCCTTCGAGACCTCGAGCAGGAGCGCGAGGCGGCGCCGGTCCTTGGCAGCGGGATCGTTGGCGGGCGCGGCGGCGCGGGCCGCGGCGATTGCCTCGAGCTCCGAGAGCTTGGGGACCTGGCGGACGATCGTCGCGCCGGGCGCGGCGATCGGTGCGCTGACGGCGGCCACCGCCGGGGTCGCCGCGATCGAGGTGCAGGTGAACCCCACCTTCCCGAAGCGGACGGTCTCGCCCGCGCGCACCAGACCTCCCGTGGCCTCGACCGGCGCGTCATTGATATAGGTCCCATTACTCGACCCGAGGTCGCGCACGGCGACACCCTCCCTCGTGACCCGGAGCTCGGCGTGCTGGCGGGAGACCGTGGGATCCACCACCGGGCAGTCGGTCGTCGTCGCGCGGCCGACCACATACGGGTCAGACCCGAGGAGGTCGAAGGTGATGGGATGACCGATGCCGGTCAGGCGGAACGACATGAGGGAAATATGTGCCCCCCCCTCCTTCGGGGCGACGGTTGTGAGGGTGGCAGCGCGCCATGAGATTCCGCACATGCCCCTCTTGCGGTGCCTACGTCTCCTCCTGTTGGCCGTACCGCTCGCCTCACCTCTCGCCGCCCAGGAACGCTGGAACGACGAGCGGACGCTGGCGCTCGTCCGATCGGCGATCGCGCGGCGAAGTGCGCAGCTCGCCGACACCTCGCTGCGCGACTACAAGGCCCGCGCGCATGGCTACGTGACCTTCCTCGCCCAGTTCGGCGAAGGGTTCCCCCTCCCACCGGCGGTGGTGAAATCGGATGAGCTGATGGTCGAGGTCCTGTGGCAGGCCCCAGATCGTAGTGCGCAACGGATCATCGGGCGGCGCGACACGCTCCTGCTGCCAACCGACATGAACTACCACCGCGATCATCTCGGGGTGGTGCAGAACAACTTCCCCTCGATCATACGGCTCGGGGATGGCGATGAGGTACGCGATGTCGCGCATCCCCTCTCCACGGCGGGCCTCGCGCTGTACGACTATCGCCTCAACGATTCGCTCGCGATCCGCTCAGGGACCCAGGCGATCGACGTCCTCACGATCCAGGTCCGCCCCAAGGACGACCGTCTGGCGGCCGCCGTCGGGGCCGTCCATCTGGACCGCGCGAATGCCTCCGTGGTGCGGATGACCCTCTCCTTCACTCGCGCGGCCCTCAAGGACCCCCAGCTCGAGGATGTCTCCGTCATCCTCGAGAACGGATTGGTCGAAGGACGCTTCTGGCTCCCGCGGCGGCAGGAGATCGAGATCCGGCGCACGGCGACCTGGATGGATTTCCCCGCGCGCGGGATCATCCGCGGTCGATGGGAGATTACCGAGGTCGAACCCAACATCACGCCGGCGCCAGACCGCTTCATGGGACCCGAGATCACCGAGGTGCCTCGCCAGCTCCAGCGCACCTACCCGTTCGAGGGCGAGATCCTCCGCGCGCTCCCTGAGGCGATCCGCACGTTGGATGACGCCGAGGTGCGCGAGGTACAGGAGGCCGCGCGCCAGCTGGTGCGCGCGGGGGCACTCGCCCGGGTCGGACTCGCGCGGCCTGCGGCGCGCCGCGTCTCCGATCTCCTGCGAGTCAATCGGGTCGAGGGCTTCGCCGCCGGCGCCGGCCTCTCGCAGACCCTCGGCAATGGCTTCACGGTCTCCATGCTCGGTCGGTACGGCACCGCGGACCATCGCTGGAAGGGAAGTGGGGTACTCACCTGGCGATCGCCACGTGAGGCCCAGTGGAACCTCGAGTGGTCCGATGATTTCGGTGAGGCTGGGGGGCTCGCGGAGGTGAGTGGGCTCCGGAACTCCCTCGCCGCGCAGGAATTCGGGAGCGATTGGACCGATCCGTACGGTCTCGAGCGCGGACGGATCCGATACACCTCGGCGCCGCGGGAGCGAGATCGCTGGTCGGTCGAGCTCGCCCGTGAGCGGCATCGACCCCTCGCGGTCGCGGCGACCCCCGCGACGGGACGCTACGAACCGACGCTCGCGGCGGACCCGCGCATCCTCACGGCGACGACCCTCGGGTGGATCCGCGCGCCGGCCGCGGAACCCTCGGTACCACAACTGTCGGGGAACGTGCATCTCACCTTGGCGCGTACCGATGCCGGCGCGACGCCTGCCACGGCCCTCGTACGACTCTCGGCTGAGCTGGAGGCGCGCCGTCCTGTCGGAGCGGGGCTCGTGGTCGCTCGGACCCTCCTCCACGGTATCACAGCCGGGGCCGGGGTCCCGGTGCAGTGGGGCGCGTTCGCCGGGGGGCCGCTCTCGGCGCCGGGCTACGCCTTTCACACGCTCCGTGGCGACGCGATGGTGGCCCAGCGGGTCGAGTGGCATCGACGCGCCGGATCGGTCCCGGTCCGCTTCGGGCGGTTCGGCGCGGTGCCGACGACGGTGACCGTCGCCCCCTATGTCCATCAGACGCTGATCCATGCGAGGGACGGTGCCGGTTGGACCTCGGCGCCGAGCGTCGGGCTGGGGGTCATCGGTCTCTTCGACCTCCTGCGCTTCGATGTGGCGAGGCCGTTGCGGGGGCGTGGATGGCTCGTCACCCTCGATGTGGCGCGGGCTTACTGGCCGGCGCTCTGACCCATCGGGGTGCGCTACATTTCGGATGAGCCTCTTGCCCCCTCCCGAATGAACCGACCGCAGCGCGCGAAGGACGAATGGTTGCGAGCGACCATCGAGGGGTTGCTTTCGGCGGATGAGCTGTCGCAGCTCGCGTCGGCGCCGGTGGAGAGTCTCTGGAGTGCGGCGGTGGACCGAGGCTTCGTCACCGACGACGAATTAGCTGCGGCGGTGGGGGTGCGTTTCCGTCTCAAGGTCGCGAATCTCGACCAGGTCTCCGCGCAGGCGGTCGAGGCGATGCCCGAGGCGCTGGCCCGTCGCTATGGGGTGATCCCCCTGGCCGTCACCGAGACCTCGATCGACGTGGCCACCGCCGACCCCCTCGATCTCGACTGCGAGCAGACCCTCGCCTTCGCCCTCGGCCGCACGGTGCGCATGGCGGTGGCGCCACCTGCGGCCATCGCGCGGAAACTCGAGGAACTCTATCGGCCGCGCGAGGTGATCCAGCAGCTCGTCGACACCATGCGGGGGACGATCGAGATCGAGGCGATCGACGAGTCGGCTGAGGAGGACAGCATCGATGTCATCGCCAATCAGGCGGGCGACCGACCGGTCATCCGGCTGGTCGATCGGGTGATCGCGGAGGCGGTGGCCTCCCGTGCGTCGGACATCCACCTCGAGCCCGAGGAGACGGGGGTCGCGGTGCGGTATCGCATCGATGGGGTGCTTCGGCAGGTCATGGTGCTGCCGAAGGCGGTCAAGGTGCCGATCGTCTCGCGCGTGAAGATCATGGCGCAGCTTGACATCGCCGATCGTCTCCGGCCGCAGGATGGTCGGGCTCGCGTCGCGGTGAAAGGCCATCGGGTGGACCTTCGCGTCTCGACCCTCCCGGCCTCTCAAGGCGAGAAGGTCGTCATCCGCATCCTCGACCAGAGCAATACCATCCTCAACCTCGAAGTGCTCGGGCTCCTCGAGACGGAGCTCCGAGAGCTCACGGCGTTGATGGATGCGCGGGAAGGGATGGTCCTCGTCACCGGTCCCACCGGCTCCGGCAAGACGACGACCCTCTATTCGATGCTGCACACGATCAAGGAGCGCGGGGTCAATATCATCACGGTGGAGGACCCGGTCGAGTATCGACTGCCCGGGATCGTCCAGGTGCAGGTGAATGAGAAGGCGGGCCTCACCTTCCCAGCGGCGTTGCGCTCGATCCTCCGACAGGACCCCGACGTGATCCTCGTGGGTGAGATCCGTGACCGGGAGACGGCCCAGATCGCGGTGCAGGCCGCGCTCACCGGCCACGTGGTCCTCTCGACGCTTCATACGAACGATGCCGCCGCGTCCGTCACGCGACTCACCGATATCGGGGTGGAGGCCTACAAGATCTCCGCCGCGCTGAAGGGGATCGTGGCACAGCGCCTCCTGCGGCGCCTCTGCACGCTCTGTAAGGAACCCGCGCGCCCCGATGAGATCCCGGAGCGCCTCCAGGGCTACTTCCCGCCAGAGGTCCAGCTCTATCGGGCGGTAGGATGTCCCGAGTGCACGATGACCGGGTATCGCGGGCGCCATGCGGTCCATGAGATGCTCACGGTGAACGAGGATCTCCAGGCGCGGATCGCGGCCGGGGAGCCGGTCGATCAACTCATCGAGGCCGCCCGGGCCGCCGGGATGCGCTCGCTCTGGGATTCTGGGGTGGAGCATGCCAAGCGTGGCGATACGACGATCGCCGAGCTCCTCCGGGTCCTCGAAGCCCCGTCTGAGGAGCGCGCCAAGGCGCGAGCCACGACGGCGCAGCCCCCTCTGCGCGAGACAGGGCACGTGGCAATCCCGGTCGCTCCTCTCCCGCCCGCCATCGACCGAGGCCTCCCCGCCGCGATCCATCAGGAGCCAGCTCCGGCCACCGGGAAGGCGCCGCCTCCGCGACGCACCCTCCGGATGCCGCCGGAGAAGATCTCCCTCAACCGGCCGACCACGACGCAGACGGCGACTGGTTCGTTCGTCACACCGGTGACGGCACCTGTGGCCATTGAGCATGTCTGGGATCGCGCCATGGACCCCCCATCGGCCTCTGGACCGACCGGCGCCCGGCGCAACGGTGCGCTGCACGACCCCCCCTCGGCCAAACCGCGGACGTCGCGATTCGAGGGCCCGCCCCCGCGGATCCTCCTGGTGGAGGACGAGGAGCCACTCCGTCGCGTCATGAAGGATCTCCTCGAACGTGACGGCTTCGTCATCTTCGAGGCAGGGGACGGGATCCAGGCCGTCGATCAGGTCGATCGGCTCAAGCCCGATGCCCTCGTGCTCGATCTCAACCTGCCACGGCTGGATGGCTTCGGGGTGCTGAAGCATCTGCGCGCTCGGGCGGAGACCCAGCGGCTCCCGGTGATCGTCCTCACCGCCAAGGGCGACGAGGACAGTGAGGTCCACGTCTTTCAAGCGGGGGCCTCTGACTATCTCACCAAACCGTTCCGCGCGCGCGCCCTCTCGACTCGCCTCCAGGCGGTCCTTGGTCGCACCGCGATCGCGCTGACCTGACCCGTCGTGGGCCCTGCGAAGCCTGAGGAGACTCCGCACCAGATGACCGGAGCCGTATCGGTCGGCGTCGTCGACGTGCTCGTGATGCGCGCGGTCACCAAAGGGTGGCAGGTGCTCGTCCTCCAACGCGCCGCGAACACACGGTGCCCTGGTTCGTGGGAGATGGTCCACGGGAAGGTCCTCCCGGGCGAGACGCTCGAGGCGGCCGCCCGTCGCGAGCTCCACGAGGAGACGGGGTGCACCCCGAACCGGCTGATCGCCGTGACGATGCATCCCTTCTATCTGCTCCCCACGCAGACGGTGCAACTCGCCGCGGTCTTCTGCGCGGTCGTCCCGTCCGACGCGTCCATCCTCCTCGGCGACGAACACACCCGGCACGTCTGGCTCACGCCGTCTCAGGCGCGGCGGCGCTTCAGCTGGCCCCATGAGAAGCGCTTCGTCGATGAGGCACGGATCCTCCTCGCGACCCCCGCCATCCACGATGTGATCGAGGTGCGCTAGCCCTCGCGCTCCCGGCTCGTCCGGAGGCGGTCGTCCCCGTCGCGTGGGGCATTGGGCTTCACGCGCACGCTCTTCGCCGGGATCCCCACGTTCACGTGATAGGGGCGCACATCCTTGGTGGCCACCGCCACCGCCCCCACCATCCCGTTCTCCCCCACATGCACGCCGGCGAGCACCGTGGCGTGATAGGTCACCCGCACGTCGTCGGCCAAAATCGTCATGGCGTTGGTGACATCCACCTGCTCGACGATGCTATGCGTATGCGAGTAGACGTTCGCGTAGTCGCTGATCGAGACGCGGTTCCCGAGGCGGATCCCACCACGATCATCGAGCAAGACATGGCGGTGCACGACCACATCGTCCCCCACCTCCATATTGTAGCCGAAGGAGAACTCCACCTGCTGGAAGCATTTGAAGTTCTTGCCCACGCGTTTGAAGATGTGCGGCGCCAACAGGCGGCGGAGCTGCACGCCGAGGGCCACGGCCTGCCCCCCGATCGGGAGGCGATCGAACGAATACCAGAGCCAGAGCAGAGGCTTCACCCGCTGGAAGCGCGCCTGGTCGCAGTCGCCGTAGTACTCGGGTTCGAGGGTGATCTGCCGCGGGTCGAGCGCGGCGATCGCGAGCCGTGTCCCCAGCGCTTCGCGCTCATCGTGCACCGTCTCCTCCCACCGGTCGCGATACATCGGGTACGCGAGCTCGAGCAGGGTCTCGCGGCAGAGCAGGGCGCGATCGGTGGCGGGGTCGGACAGACGTTCGGCGAGCTGGCCGAGCCAGCGCCCGGCCAAGGCGTCAGTCGAGGTCGGTGGGAGGGGCTGCAGCGGGATCCGTGGCATGCTCGGAAGATACCGCGAGCAGGGCCACCAGCGCCTCGGCCAACGCATCCCGACCTTCCCCCGTCACCGCGCTGAAGGGGATGATCTGCTCGGGGTCGAGCTGCAGGGTCCGCGCGATCGTCTCCAGCTGCGCCGCGGCGGCCTGCTTGGAGAGCTTGTCGACCTTCGTCACGCAGATCACCGTCGGGACCCCGATATCCGCGAGGAGATCGAGCATCAGGCGATCGTCATCGGTCGGTTCGCGCCGGACGTCGAGCAGCTGCACGACACCGCGTAGATTGGGCGATCGCCGCAGATACCCTTCGATGAGCGGGCGCCACTCTGCCTGGCGCGCCTTCGAGATCCGCGCGTAGCCATAGCCAGGGAGATCACTGAGGACGAAGGTCCCGTTCACCGCGAAGAAGTTGATCTCACGGGTCCGGCCTGGGGTGCGACTCACGCGCGCGAACGCCTTCCGGCGCACGAGGCGGTTGAGGAGTGACGACTTCCCGACGTTGGAGCGGCCCGCGAAGGCGATCTCAGGGAGCGTCGAGGTCGGCCGCCACCCATCGACGGTGGCCATCGGCCCGATGAACTCGAGCGAGCGGATGACGAGCGGGTCGGGCGACGCGCGATGGGCGGCGTCGTCCGTCGGGGCGGCGCTCACGCCTCCTTCTTGGCGCGCTTGGCGGAGAGCGTGAGGAGCGGCGCCTGTCGCTGCGTCACCGTCGCCTCGGTGACCCGGACCTCGACCACATCGTCGCGGCTCGGGAGTTCGAACATCGTCTCGAGGAGGGTCTCCTCGACGATGGCGCGCAGCCCGCGGGCCCCGGTGCCCCGCTGGATCGCCTTGCGCGCGATCGCCTTGAGTGCACCGTCATCGAAGGTGAGTTGCACCTCCTCGAGCTCGAAGAGCTTGGCGTACTGCTTGGTGATCGCGTTCCGGGGTTCCTTGAGGATCTGCACGAGTGCCTCCTCGTCGAGCCCGTGCAGGGGCACCGAGACGGGCAGGCGCCCCACCAGTTCGGGGATCAACCCGAACCGGAGGAGATCCTCTGGTTCCACATCGCCGAAGAGATTCGTATCGCCAGCCTTCGCCGGCTCTCGCGTCGCGGCCGCCGACCCGAACCCGATCTGCCGCTTCCCGAGCCGCGCCTCGATGATCTTCTCGAGCCCATCGAAGGCGCCGCCGCAGATGAAGAGGATGTCCTTGGTGTTGAGCTGGATGTACTCCTGCTGCGGATGCTTTCGCCCGCCCTGCGGCGGGACCGAGGCCACCGTCCCCTCGAGGATCTTGAGGAGGGCCTGCTGTACGCCCTCCCCGGAGACGTCACGCGTGATGCTCGGGTTCTCCGACTTCCGCGCGATCTTGTCGATCTCGTCGATGTAGATGATCCCGCGCTCGCAGTCGGCGACGTTGTAGTCCCCGGCCTGGAGCAGCCGCACGAGGATGTTCTCGACGTCCTCGCCCACGTAGCCGGCCTCCGTGAGCGTCGTGGCGTCCGCGATCGTGAAGGGGACGTCGAGCATCCGCGCGAGGGTCTGCGCGAGCAAGGTCTTGCCGACCCCGGTGGGACCGAGCAGGAGGATGTTCGACTTGTCGAGTTCGACCTCGCCCTCGCGCTTCGCCCCCGCGTTCACCCGCTTGTAATGGTTGTAGACCGCGACCGCGAGCGCCTTCTTGGCCGCCTCCTGTCCGATGACGTACTCGTCGAGGGTCGCCTTGATCTCGTGCGGGGCAGGGACCCGAGCGATCGTCTCAGGGACGACCTCGCGCTCCTCATCCTCCGCGAGGATCTCATTGCAGAGCGTGATGCACTCGTTGCAGATGTAGACCGAGGGGCCCGAGATGAACTTCCGGACCGCGTCCTTGGACTTGCCGCAGAAGGAACAGCGGAGGTGGCGGTCGTGGGACATGGTCTCGGGAAGCTCAGGCGTTACTTGGTGGCCGTCAAGGTCGGGGCGGTCTCCTCACGGTTGACGACCACTTGGTCGATCATCCCATAGGTCTTCGCCTCGTCCGCGCTCATGAAGCGGTCGCGGTCCACATCGCGCTCGATCTCCTCGAGCGGACGCCCGGTGTGCTTCGCCATCAGCTCGTTCATCTTCGCGCGGAGATAGATGATCTCCCGCGCCTGGATCTCGATGTCGGCCGCGGTCCCCTGCGCGCCCCCCGAGGGCTGGTGGATCATGATCCGCGAGTGCGGGAGCGCCGAACGCTTGCCGGCCCGTCCCGCCGCGAGAAGGAAGGCCCCCATCGAGGCGGCGAGCCCCATGCAGATCGTGTTCACCGGCGACTTCAGGAACTGCATCGTGTCGTAGATCGCGAGCCCCGCCGAGACGCTGCCGCCCGGCGAGTTGATGTACAGGTGGATGTCCTTCCCCGGGTTGTCCGCCTCGAGGAAGAGCATCTGCGCGATGATCATGTTCGCCACGTCGTCGTTGATCGGCGTGCCGAGGAAGATGATCCGGTCCATGAGGAGCCGGCTGTACACGTCGTAGCTGCGCTCACCGCGGCTCGAGCGCTCGATGACGTACGGATTCGGGATGATCGCCATGGGAATGATCCTTGGGGTCAGGCCTGTTCGATGGTGTTCTTGCCGAGGAGCCAGGTGAAGACCCGCTCCTCGGTGATGCTCCGTTCAAGCTCGCGGAGCCGTCCCGCCTTCTGCAAGGAGGCGTAGAGCGGCCCCGGCTCGGTCCCGCGCTTCTCGGCGAGCTCGGCGACCTTGTCGTCGACGTCCTTCTCCGTGGCGACCAGCCCCTCGCGCTCGGCGATGGTGTCGATGATCAGGTCGCGGCGCACCTGCCGCTCCGCCATCCCCTGGATCTCGTCGCCGAACTTCACGAGCTCCGCCTCGGGGATCCGATACGCCTCGGCATAGGCGCGGATCATCTGCTTCACCCAGCTCGGCGGGAGGTCGAAGGGGTTCGCCTGCACGATCTCGTCGAGGAGCTGCGTGCGGGCCGCCGCATCGGCGTCGCGCACCGCGGCCGCCGCCATGTCCTCGCGCACCGTCTTCTCGAACGCCGCGAGGGAATCGAAGTCCCCCATCTCGCGCGCGAAGGCATCGTCGAGCGCCGGCAACGACTTCCGCTTCACCTCGGTGAGGGCGACGCGCACCTGGCGCGTCTTCCCGCGCTGCGCCTCATCGGGGAAATCCTCGGGCCAGGTCACCGACTGCTCGACCGTCGCCCCGGGGTCCATCGTCATGACGATCTCCTCGATCGCTGGGATCACCTGACCGGCCCCCATCACGAGGCGGTACTCGCGCCCCTCGGGGATCGTCCCGTCCTCCTCGGTCGCCAGCAAGACGGTGACGAGGTCCCCCTCGTTCGCCTTCCCCTCGGCGGGGGTCCAGGTCGCGCGCTGGTCGCGGAGCCGCTCGATCTGCTCCTGCACCTGCTCGTCGGAAACGGTGTCCGTCGGGCGCATCACGCGGAACCCCTCGAGCTTCTCGAGGGTGAGCTGCGGGCGTACCTCGCAGTGGAGCTCGAAGCTGAGGCTCTGATCCTCCCCGAACTTCACATCGTGCGCATGCGGCTGGGTCACGAGCTCGAGCTGCTGCTCGGTCACGACCAGCTCGAAGGCCTCACGCAGGAGCGCCTCGACCGCCTCCTGGTCGATGGCGGCGCCGTACTGCTTGCGCACCATCGCGACGGGGGCCTTGCCGGGCCGGAAGCCGGGGACGCGGACCTGCTTGGCCACTCGGCTCGCGGCCTTGGTGCGGGCCTCGACCACGCGGGTCGCGGCGACGGCGATCTGGAGCCGGCGTTCGGCCCCCTCGCTCTTGGTGGCGGTGATCTGGATGTCCATATCGTTCAAAGGGATAGCAAAGACTCTGGGGGACACGAACCCCCGCCACCGGGCTCCGGCAGCGGGGGGCTCAGGAACGGTGGAAAGTTAAGCGACCGGGCGACGCCGGGCCAGCCAGAGTGGGAGCCCCATGGCGACGATCCCCCCGAGGACCGCGAGCCAGTACCCATGGCGCGCGGTGACCGCGATCGGCATCACCCCGTTCATGGCGTAGATCAGGAAGGGGAAGGCCGCCACGGAGACGTTGGCGGTCCAGGTGGTCGGCGGCACGATCGCGAGCATGATCCGGCTCACCACCACCCCGGTCACATACCATCCGATCCAGTTGGAGATCGGCATCCCATAGAAGACCGGTTCCACCAACCACCCCGGGACCCAGGCCGGGACGCGGTCCAACTCCCATACCCAATGCGGCGGGGTGACGTTGGTCATATGGACCTCCATCGGGACGTCCCACGCCGTGAGGACCGCCCCCGCCACCAGCGCCCAACGCCAGCGGGTCATCGATGAGTCGTCGGTCGCCAGGAGGCGGCCGCAGATCGCGAGGGACCCATAGAGCATGTAGTACCAGGAGATCGGGATGGGGTAGGGCACATCCCCCATGATCCGGTACCCGAGCATCTCGGTGTAGCGGTACGGGCCGAAGGGGAGGCCGACGTTGGTCCCGCCGAGCTCCGAGAGGAGGGCGACCCCGCTCGCCACCACCATCACCGCGACGGCGCGCCCCCAGCCGAAGCGCGGGCCGGAGTGCAGGAGCACCGCGACCGTCCCCAGCAGGATGTAGACCTGCCCGGAGTATTTCCATCCAAGGGTGTAGACCGTCTGCGTGTACGGCCCCTGCATCCAGATCGGGAACTCGCCGGCGAGGATCGTCACCATCGCGAAGGTCGCGAAGACGATCATCGCCAGATGGCCGTAGAGCAGCCCATGGGCGGCGCGGTCGAGTGGGGTCTGGGGCTCCGTCATCATGGCGCTTAGGCGCATAGCATCATCTCCTCAGGGCGTGTCAGGGCGCGCTCGCCCCATTCGATCACCGGGCCACCCACCGGGGGCTGTGCATCCTCCGCCCCCCGCCACACCGACCAGAGCAGCCCGGCTCGGGCGATGGTCCCCACGCGGGCCCGGATGGTGATCGAGTCATAGCCGTTCTGCTCGATGGCGCCGAGGATCGCGGCGTAGCCATCGGCACAGGCCCGCGCGCAGCGTCGGGCATCCGGTTCGAGGAGCAGGATCCCCGGGGCGGCCGCGCGATACAGCGCGCGCGCACGGGCGATCTCATGCCGCATGAGGCGCGCCCAGCGGGGGTCGTGGCGCAGCGTCGGATCGTGCAGCACCCGGTGCGAATCCAACCCGAAGGCCGCGAGGACGTCATCCGGGAGATAGCAGCGTCCGCGCGTCGCGTCCTCGCCCACGTCGCGGAGGATGTTCGTAAGTTGCATCGCCACGCCCAGCGTGCGCGCGTAGCGCACCGCACGGGTGCGCGTCGCCTCGTCGTGCCCGAGGACCCCGAAGATGTAGGTGCACATGGACCCCACCGAGGAGGCGACCCCCTCGCAATAGCTCGTGAGCTGGCTCCAGGAGTCGTAGCGGGCGGGGTGCAGGTCGCAGGCCACCCCGTTGAGCAACTCCTCCAGCACCTCACTCGGCACCCCGTACTCCGAGACCGCGCGCCAGAGCTCGCGGAAGACCGGCCCATCGGGGTTGCCGCTCAGCGCTTCCGAGACCCCGATGCGGTATTGCGTGAGCTCCTGCGCGACCGCCTCCGGGTCACGCGCCTCCGCCATCCGGTCCACGATGTCGTCGGCGAGGCGGCAGAAGGCGTAGACCGCGAAGGCCCCACGTCGCTTGCGCGGCGGGAGGAAGCGGCTGGCGAGGGCGAAGGTGCGGGCATAGGTGCGCGTGATCGACTCGCAGTGCTGCGCGTCGGCCCGCGCGAGGTCGGCGTCCGTGGCCTTCAGGATGCCGGGCAACATCGTCACGCGGCGGTCCCGATCAGGTCGGCGACGATCTTCCCGGAGCTGATCACACCCGGCAGGCCGGCGCCCGGATGGGTCCCCGCCCCCGCGAAATAGAGATTCGGGATGTCCTCGCTCCGGTTGTGCGGCCGGAACCAGGCCGACTGGAGGAGCGTCGGCTGCACCGAGAAGGCGCTCCCGAGATGACTCGAGAGCGTGTCGCGGAAGTGCAGGGGATCGATCCGATGCTCGGTCACGATGTGTTTGGAGAGTCCCGGGAGATAGCGATCCTCGAGGTACTGCATGATGCGGTCCCGGTACGCCTGCGCCGCCACGTGCCAATCGGTGGGGCCGCCCAGATGCGGGACGGGGGAGAGCACATACCAGGCATCGCACCCGGGGGGCGCGAGCGAGGGATCGGTCGCCGTCGGGCGGTGCAGGTAGAGCGAGAAGTCTTGGGCGAGCGTCTTGGTGCCGAAGACCTCGTCCAAGAGCCCCCGGTAGCGGGGGCCCATGAGGATCTCGTGATGCGCGATGTCCTCGTACTTCTTGTTGGTGCCGAAGTAGATCACCATCAGCGACATCGAGTAGTCCAGCCCGTCGATGCGCGCGTCGGTGTTCTTCTTCCGCCACTTGGGTGCGACGAGATGCTTGTAGGTGAAGGCCACGTCGCTGTTGCTGACCACCGCATCGGCGGCGAGCACCTCCCCCGAGGCGAGGCGCACCCCATTCGCCTTCCCAGTCCGCTCATCCACCGTGATCTCGCGGACCTGGGTCGAGAGGCGGAGCTCCCCCCCGATGTCCCGCAGGAGCCGGACGAAGGCGTCGACGAGCGCGCCGGTGCCCCCCATCGCGAACCAGACCCCCCACGTCTTCTCGAGGTGGTGGATCAACGTGTAGATCGAGGTCGTCTCGAAGGGGTTCCCCCCGACGAGGAGCGGGTGGAAGGAGAAGACCTGCCGCAACCGCTCGTCCCGGATGTGTCGGTTGGTGAGACCGGCCACCGAGCGATCGGCACGGAGCCGGATGAGGTCGGGGAGGACCTTCACCATGTCCATCAGCGTCGTGAAGGGCTTGTCGATGAGCGACATCCCGGCGCCGAAGACCCGCTCGCTCTGCCGCAGGAAGGCGCGGTATCCCTGCACATCATCGGGATTCAGCGCCCGGATCTGCTCGATGATGGCGTCGGTGTCGCCGTTGTAGCGGAAGACCGTCCCATCCTCGAATCGGATCTGATAGAACGGGTCGATCGGGACGATCCGCACGTAGTCCGCGGTCCGTTTCCCCGCGAGCGCGAAGAGGTCGTCGAAGAGCCAGGGCGCGGTGATGATCGTCGGGCCGCCGTCGAAGGTGAACCCATCCTGCTGGTACACGTAGGCCCGGCCGCCGGGCTTGTCGCGCTGCTCCACGACGGTGACCTCATGCCCCTGCGCCCGGAGGCGGATGGCCGCGGCGAGTCCGCCGAAGCCGCTACCGATCACGATGATTCGCATCTGGGGTTAACGCGCTCCGTCACCCGAAAGGTTGCCGACCATGCGAGAGGTGGGACTCGAACCCACACGCCTTGCGGCACAGGATCCTAAGTCCTGCGCGTCTACCAATTTCGCCACTCCCGCCGCCGGACCCCCGCAAGATACGGCCCGGGACCCTCCGATGAGGACCCCGGGCCGCCGTGCCATCGCTCGGACCTTACTTCCCGTCGCGGACCCGGAGGTTCACCACCGTGGTGCTCCCCGGCCCGCCACGGACCGGCCGGTAGATCAGGAAGCTCACATAGGCCCCGCCCTTGATCCCCTCGAGCGCCCGATAGACGTCGCTCGGCGCGCTGATCTTCCGCGTGGCCGGCAACACCTCGGCGATGATGTCGCCGACGAGGAGGCGTCCCTCGGCGGGGCTCCCCGCCTCGATCTCCGCCACCCGGACCCCACGGTAGGCCTCGGGGATCCGGAAGCCCTGCACGAGCTCGCCCGAGAGGGCCTCCACGCTGATCCCCAGGCGGGCGTTGCTCACGCTGGTGCCGCTGGTCGGCGCCGCCCCCGCGTCGGCGACCACCCCGTTGTCCTTCGGTGCGGCCCCCAGCCGGATCTGGAAGTTCTTCCGGCTCCCGTAGCGCATCACCTCCACCGGCACCACATCCCCGGGCTTCTTCGCACGGATCACCCGCTGCAAGGTGCTCACCCGGTCCACGGGCTTCCCGTCGGCCTTGGTGATCACGTCCCCGGGCTCGATCCCCGCCTTCATCGCCGGGGAATCCTCGCCGGAGAAGCCCCCGACCTTCACCCCCGCGATCTGCGAGAGGCCGGCGACCGCCGCATCCTCCGGCGTCACCTCGTTGATCGCCACACCGATCACCGCGCGGCGGACCTCCCCATGCTGGATGAGGTCGTCCATCACCTGCTTGGCGAGGGTGATCGGGATCGCGAAGCCATACCCCGAGTAGAACCCGGTCTGGCTCGCGATCGCGGAGTTGATCCCCACCACCTCGCCACGCGCATTCACGAGCGGTCCGCCGGAGTTGCCGGGGTTGATCGCGGCATCGGTCTGGATCATGTCGCTGATGTCGTACTGGGTCCGCTGGAGCCCGTTGAGCCCGCGCCCCTTGGCGCTGACGATCCCCGCCGTGACGGTGAAGTCGAGGCCAAGGGGGTTGCCGATCGCGAGCACCCACTCGCCCACGCGCAGCGCCGCATCATCACCGAAGCTCACCGCGGTGAAGTCCTTCCCCTCGATCTTGAGGACCGCCACGTCGGTGGTCGGGTCGCGGCCGATGATCTTGGCGTCGAAGACGCGCCGGTCCTGCATCGCGACCTTCACCTTGTCCGCGCCTTCCACCACATGGTTGTTGGTCAGGATGTACCCGTCCTTCGAGACGAGGAAACCGGACCCGCTCGACTCCTCCGTCCGCGGCTGGGACGGCGGCATCTCGAACTGCCGGAAGAACTCCTCGAATCCCGGCGGGACGCCAGGGGCCATCTGCCGCCTGGCGTTGCCGCGCGTGATCCGCTCCGCCTGCACGGAGACGACGGCCGGGGTGAGGGCCTCGGAGATGGAGACGAAGGCGTTGCTCGCGTCCGCGAGCGTCTGCACCTGCTCGGCGCGCGGGCGAGCCCCCCCCTGCGCGAAGAGGCGCTCCGTCCACTCCATGGAAGAGGCGAAGAAGATGCCGCCCACGAAGGCGAGGACGGCCAGGGAGACGAGTTTGGTCCGAGAGATCACGGTGGTCATGGTCCGTACGATGGAAGAGGTCCCCCGAAGCATACTGCCTCGGGGGACCGAGGGTTCCCGGTCTTACTTCTTGTCGTCGACGATCTCGTAGTCCGCCTCGACGACGTCCTCCTTCGGCGGGGCGGCATCGGCCGCCGCCCCCTCGGCCCCCGCCGCCGGCTGCGCGGCGTAGACCGCCTGGCCCGCCGCGGAGAAGGCCTCCGTGAGCTCGGTCAGGGCCGCGGTCACCTCGGTCATGTCCTCACCCCGGTGCGCCTTCCGCGCCCGCTCCACCGCCGCGTCGAGGCGCGACTTCACCTCGGCGGGGAGCTTGTCCGCCCAGTCCTTCGACTCCTTCTCCACC
>CAXRBM010000117.1:0-3991 GCA_964228675.1 Gemmatimonadaceae bacterium | reverse complement strand
GGGCTGGGTCGGCATGAGGCCGAGCCGCCATGACACGGTGGCGCGTGCGACCACCGCGCCCGATCGATCGAGACAGTCGGCGGTGACCTCCACGTCACAGTCCCCCGTGACGGTGGGGATCGCGACATGGCTCACCGCGCGAATCGTCCCGCGCGCCTTCTTGAGGTACTCCATCCGGATCTCGCGCACGATGCTCCGCACCCCCTCAGGGAGACCGCTCACCATCGCGAGCCCGCTCGCCATCTCCGCCACGTTCATCAGGGCGATGGCATGGACGGAGCCGAGGTGCTGGCGGTTGGCGCGCCGGTCGGGGATCTCGACCTCGGCGTGGCCCGGTTCGAGGACCCGCACGCGGGGCTTGGTCGAGGCGGAGTAGGGGACGGTCCAGGCGAAGAGACGCTGGAAGACCCACCAGCCCCCGGGAATCGGGGCGCAGAGGCGCCAGAGGCGCAGGAGGCGGCGGCCGGTGGCGGCCATGGTGGACGGAGGGATCGAGAGTGGGAATGGGCGCCGGACGTGCTCCGTAAGCTAGCGCCTCACACCCCGTCGGGGCGCTCGGTAGCTTTCCTCATCCCTCTCTCAGGAACCCTGCGATGCGTCCGATCGCGTTCGTCGCCCCGCTCCTTCCCCTGATCGCTCTCCCGTCCATCATGTCCGCCCAGACCCCGCTCCCACCGATCGCCAAGCGTCTCCCCGTCGAGTCGGTCCTCCACGGGGAGCGCCGGGTCGACGACTACGCCTACTTCAAGGATCGGAACCACCCTGAGACGATCCCGTATCTCGAGGCGGAGAACCGCTACACCGATGCCATGATGGCGCACACGGCGGCGCTCCAGCAGCAGCTCTACGACGAGATGCTCGCCAAGATCAAGGAGGATGACAGCCAGGTCCCGGAGCGCCGTGATGGGTGGTACTACTACGCGCGGACGGAGAAGGGGAAGCCCTATCCGATCTACGTGCGCAAGCGCGGTTCCCTCGAGGCCCGCGAAGAGGTCTACTTCGATCAGAACGCCGAGGCGGAGGGGCACACCTTCTACTCCCTCGGCGGGATGGAGGTCAGTCCCGATCACAACCTCCTCGCTGTGCTCGTCGATACCACTGGGTATGAGGACTTCATCCTCCGCGTCCGCGACCTACGCACCGGCAAGTGGCTCCCCGATGAGATTGAGAAGCTCAGTTGGGGGCTCGCCTGGGCGAATGACAACACGACGCTCTTCTACATGACTCCCGACTCCGCCAAGCGCGGAGACGCCGTCTGGCGGCATGTGCTGGGGACGCCGCGAAGCGCCGATGTGAAGGTCTATCAGGACGACGACGTGCTCTTCAATGTGAACGTCCGGCGCTCACGGGATGGGGAGTGGATCCTCATCTCGAGTGGGTCGTTCACCTCGAGCGAGTGGCACCTGATCTCGACCGCCCGTCCCACGGAGCGGCCGCGCGTGATCGCGGCGCGTCGGCCGGGAATCGAGTACGAGGTGGAGCCGGGGGAGGGGGTGCTCTACATCATCACGAACGAGGGAGCGCAGAACTTCCGTGTGATGACCGCCCCGATCGCCAACGCCGATCGCGCCCAGTGGAGGGACTGGCTCGCCCCGCGCGCCGATGTCTTCGTGGAAGGGATCATGCCCTTCAAGCACCATGTGGTGGTCGTCGAGCGTCGGGAAGGGTTACGCCGACTCCGCATCACCGCGCTCGATGGGACGCGCGACACGCATGAGGTGACCTTCCCCGAGGCGGCCTATGGGGTCTTCCCGGGGGAGAACCCGCAGTACGATGCCCGCGAGCTCCGCTTCTCCTATAGCTCGCTGGTGACGCCGAGCACGGTCTTCGACTACGACATGGCGACGCGCACGCGGGTGGAGCAGAAGCGCACCGAGGTGCCGGGGTACGATCCCTCGCGCTACGAGGTGGAGCGCCTCTACGCCACAGCGCGTGATGGCACGCGGATCCCGATCTCCCTCGTGCATCGCAAGGGGTTCGTGCGCGACGGCAAGGCGCCGCTCCTGCTCTACGCTTACGGATCGTATGGCTCGACCACCGAGCCGACCTTCAGCTCGCAGCGCTTCGCGCTGGTGGATCGCGGCTTCACCTACGCCATCGCGCATGTGCGCGGCGGGCAGGAGATGGGGCGCCCTTGGTACGACGATGGGAAGATGCTCAAGAAGATGAACACCTTCACCGACTTCATCGATGTCGCGGATCACCTGGTGCGGGAGCGGTACACCACGCCCGAGCGGCTCGCCGCAAATGGCGGGAGCGCGGGCGGGCTCCTCATGGGGGTCATCGCGAACCTGCGCCCCGAGCTCTTCAAGGTGATCGTCGCCGATGTCCCCTTCGTCGACGTGATCAACACGATGCTCGATGCCAGCATCCCCCTCACCGCGCAGGAGTGGGAACAGTGGGGGAATCCGCAGAAGGGGGAGGAGTACCGCTACCTCAAGAGTTACTCGCCGTACGACAACGTGGAGGCCAAGCCCTATCCGCGGATGCTCGTGACGAGCGGACTCAACGATTCGCGCGTCGGGTACTTCGAGCCGACCAAGTGGGTGGCCAAGCTCCGCGCGACGAAGACCGATGGGAACCCGCTCCTGCTCAAGATGCACATGGGGGCGGGGCACGGCGGTTCCTCGGGGCGGTACGAGCGGCTCAAGGAGCAGGCCTTCCGCTTCGCCTTCATCGTCGATCAGATCAACGCGGGTCCGATCCAGTAGCGTGCAGGTGATGCGCGGGCGCCGGCCATGATCGACGCCGTCCTCGGCGGGCTCGCCCTCGTGCAGGGGGGGACGCTCGCGGTGCTGACCGCGCGGCTCGCGGGGGGGCGCACACGGCGTCCGCCCGAGACGCCGCGCCTGGAGGGGATCTCAGAGCCAGGGCTCACGATCGTGATCGCCTGCCTGAACGAGGCGCAGCGGATCGGGCCCTGCCTGCGCGGGGTGCAGGGGCAGGGGGCACCGGTGCGCGAGATCCTCGTGATCGATTCCGGGTCAACGGATGGGACGCGCGAGCTCGTGGAGGCCGCCGCACGTCGGGACCCGCGCATCCGTCTCCTCACCGACCCCCCGCTCCCAACGGGATGGATCGGGAAGGCGTGGGCGCTGCAGCACGGGCTCACGCAGGCGAGTCACCCCTGGGTCTTGGGGCTCGACGCCGATACGGAGGTCGAACCCGGCGCGGCGGCCGCGATCCTGCACGCGGCGCAGCGTGAGCGCTTCGATGTGGTCTCGTTCTCCCCGCGCTTCGACGGGCAGGGGGCGGCCGAACGATTCGTGCAGCCCGCGCTCCTGATCTCGCTGCTCTACCGTACCGGTGCGGCCGGAGACCCACGCGTGCGCCCGGATCGGATCCTCGCCAACGGGCAGTGCTTCCTCGCCCGGCGCGAGGTGCTCCTGCACCATGGCGGCTACGAGCCGGTGCGCGAGTCGTTCGCCGAGGATGTCTCGCTTGTCCGGCATCTCGCGACGCGCGGGGTGGCGGTCGGCTTCCTCGATGGCTCACGCCTCTACCGCGTGCGCAGCTATGCGAGCCTGCGGCAGATGTGGCGGGAGTGGGGACGCTCGATCGATCTCAAGGACGCCGCCAGCCGTGCGCAGCAGTGGCGTGACGTGCTGGTCGTGGTGTGCGCGCAGGGCCTGGCGCTCCCGGTGGCGATCGGGCTCTGGGCGCTCTGGCCTGTGCTCCCGACCTCACCGGCGCGCGATCTCGTGGCGGGCTTCACTGCCGCGATCCTCGCGATCCGCCTGCTGCTGCAGCTCGCGCTTCGTGGGAGCTATCAGCGAAAAGGGCTCAGCTGGTGGCTGAGCCCGCTCGCCGATCCGCTCGCGGCGGTTCGGATGGTGATCTCGTCGGTGCGGCGTCCCCGGCGCTGGCGGACGCGCACCTATGATGCCGCCTAGACCTGCTTCACCTCGGCGACGAGCTTCGTGAGCGTCCCCTTGGCATCGCCGAAGAGCATCTGCGTCTTGGCGTTGTAGAAGAGCTCGTTCTCGATCCC
>CAXRBM010000116.1:0-4714 GCA_964228675.1 Gemmatimonadaceae bacterium | reverse complement strand
CGACGTGGAGCCTGAGGAGGGCCTCCGCTTCCATTGTGATGCGCTGCGCATGACACGCCGTGAACTCCATGGCCGCGTCCCCCTCATCGGATTCGCCGGGGCGCCCTGGACCCTCTTCGCCTACATGACCGAGGGCAAGGGAACCAAGTCGTTCAGCATCGCGAAGAAGCTCCTCTTCGCCGACCCTGCCTTCTCACATGCGCTCATGGAGAAGCTCGCCGACAACGTCGGGCGCTTCCTCGTCGCGCAGGCCGCGGCCGGTGCGCAGGCACTGCAGATCTTCGACTCGTGGTCCGGTTCGCTCGGGCCGCGCGAATATCGTGAGTTCGCCCTCCCTTATATGGCACGCACCGCGGCGATCGCGAAGACCGCGGGCGTCCCCGTCATCTGCTTCGCGCCTGGTTCCGGCTGGGCCCTCGGGGAGATCGCCGAGGCCACGGGGTGCGATGTGCTTGGCGTCGACTGGCACACCGATGCGGCGTGGGCGCGTGGCGTCGCTGATGCGACCAAGCGGGGGATCCAAGGCAATCTTGACCCCTGCACGCTCTACGCGAGCCCTGAGGTGATCCGCGAGCGCACGCTCCAGATGCTCGCCAAGATCGACGGCCCGGGCTACATCGCGAACCTCGGGCATGGGATCCTCCCCGATATCCCCGTCGCACATGCGAAGGCGTTCATCGAGACCGTGCAGGGATGGGATTCTCGCGCGCATGCCGCATCATCACACGGGGCATCCGCACAGACGATGGAGGTCAGATCATGAAGGCGACCGGTGGGAAGACGCGGACGGCGCGACGCGAGGCGATGGCCGCGTGGACCGCACAGCTCCAGGATGAGATCACGAGTCTCTTCGAGGGCCTGGATGGTGGGCGCTTCGAGGAGGCAGCCTGGGAGCGGCAGGGTGGCGGCGGCGGCCGGTCTCGGCTCCTCGTCGACGGCGCGGTCTTCGAGAAGGCGGGAGTGAACCGTGCCCTCGTCGAGGGGATCCTCCCACCCGAGGCCGCCAAGCGGCTCGGCGGCAACGTGCCCGTCGACACCACGCCGTACTTCTTTGCCACCGGCGTGAGCGTGGTGGTGCATCCGCGCTCCCCGATGGTCCCGACGGTACACCTCAATGTGCGGTACTTCGAGCTCACCGATGCCGATGGCCGGTTACACGATGCCTGGTACGGTGGTGGGACCGATCTCACCCCGATGCATCCATTCCCTGAGGATGCGCGGCACTTCCATCGCTCCCTCAAGTGGGCCTGCGATGCGCACGACCCGCGGCTCTACCCTGCGCACAAGGCGTGGTGCGATGAGTATTTCCGCAATCTGCACCGCGCCAACGAGGCACGCGGGGTCGGTGGGATCTTCTTCGATCACCTCCGGCCGAACGAGGCGCCCTTCCAGCTCGATGCCGAGGCGCTGCATGCGTATGTGACGAGCGTGGGACGTGCGCTCGATGATGCCTATGGACCGATCGTCGATGCACGCCGAGATCTCCCGTACTCCGAACGCGATAAGGCGCTACAGCTCTTCCGGCGTGGACGCTACGTGGAGTTCAACCTCGTGCATGATCGCGGGACGATCTTCGGCCTCCAGACCGGCGCCCGCACCGAGAGCGTCCTGATGTCCTTGCCCCCGCTCGCCTCGTGGCCAGCGTCCGTCGACCATGCGCCGGGCTCGATCGAAGCCGAGCTTACCGCGATGCTCGCGCCGCGCGACTGGGCGTCGGAGGCGTAAGGGATGCGGGTCGCGGTCATCGGCGCGGGGATCACCGGGTTGAGCACCGCGCTCGAGCTGCGCACCCGTGGCGTGGATGTCACCTGCTTCGAGGCCAGCGGGCGTGTGGGCGGGGTGATCACCACGATCGAGCGTGACGGGTATCTCGTGGAGGCGGGGCCGACCTCGCTCACCGCGACGCCGGCGCTCGAGGGATTGATCGATCAATTGGGTCTGGGCGACCAGCGCGTGAGGCCCGACGCCAGCGCGAAGCGCCGGTACATCGTGCGGGATGGCGTGCTCTGTCCCCTACCCCATGGGCCGGGGTCGCTCGTCTCCTCGAAGGCGCTCTCAGGGTCGGCGAAGCTGCGACTGCTGCGTGAACCCTTCGTGAGTGCGGTGCGCGACTCGGAGGATGAGTCGATCGCCTCCCTCGTTCGTCGGCGCCTGGGGGATGAGATCCTCACCTATCTCGTCGGGCCCTTCGTCTCCGGCGTCTATGCCGGTGATCCGGAGCGACTCTCCGCACGCTACGCGATGCCGATGCTCTTTCACGCGGAGCGGCGGCATGGCTCGCTTCTCGTCGGGGGGATGCGCGAGGCCAAGGCGAAGCAGGGCGTCGTGCGTCAGCGGGGGATCACCAGTTTCCGTGACGGCTTGGCGACCCTCCCCAACGCGATGCACGCCGCGCTCGGCCCCCGTGTCGTACTTAATACCCGTGTCGTCTCCGTCTCTCGCGAAGGGGATCAGTGGCGGCTCCAACTCGACGGATCAGGCCAGCGCACCTCGACCCTCGTCGATGCGGTGATCTATGCCGGCCCCGCGCACGCGATCGGCGGTGTCGGCTTCCCCGTGGAGGCGCAGCAGGCGCTCGCGCCGGTGGCCGCGATGCATCATCCGCCGGTCGCGACGATGGCGCTTGGCTTCCCGCGCGCCGCAGTCGAGCATGCGCTCGATGGCTTCGGGATGCTCTGCCCCGCCGTCGAGGGCCGCACGATCCTCGGTGCGATCTTCTCGTCGTCGCTCTTTCCCGGCCGCGCGCCAGAGGGGCAGGTGTTGGTCACCTGCTTCCTCGGCGGCGCGAGAGAACCCGCGACCGGACGGATGGAGACGGGTGAGGTGCTCCCGCTCGTCTTGCGCGACCTGCGCGAGTTGATCGGTGCCACCAGCGAGCCGAGCTTCGTGCATCATCAGCGGTGGTCCCGCGCGATCCCGCAGTATCAGTTGGGACATGACGCGGTGGTCAGCGGGGTGGGGCGTGCGGAATCCGCATGCCCCGGGATCTATCTCACCGGGCAGTGGCGCGCCGGCGTCGCCCTCGGCGAGTGCATCGCGCAGGGGCAGGAGATGGCGGCTCGTGTGGTGGCCGAGCGGTGGATGTCAGGCGCGGCGTGACGACACGCGCGCCGCTCTCCTAGGCGAGGCGACTCTCCTCATCCTCGGCGTGCGTCAGCCGCGCCAAGAGCGCGGAAAGCCGCACCGCATGCTGCGTCGCCGACTCCACCTCATGCAGGAGCGGCGCGATCGATCCGACATCCGCGCTGTCCGCGATCTCGCTCACCGCGACGCCGGCATTCGCCCAGATCGCCGAGACGAGCGCCTGCACCGAGGGTGTGACCGCCGGTGCCTCATCCGTCGGACGCTGTGACGAGAAGATCGTCCGCTGGAGCCGCTCCCGCGCCGCCTCGGCGGCGTGCCGCTGGGTGAGGTCGGTGAGCATGATGATCACCCCGAAGAGTCCGCCATCGAATCCGGGGATCGGATCGGCGCGCAGGGCGACCGGGGTCCCAGGCTCACCACCACGTGCCATCAATCGCAGTTCACCACGCCAAGGCCGGCGGTCGGTGAGGAGTTGCTGCAGCATCGTCTGCGTCCGAGGCACATCATCGAAGCAGGCGGCGAGGTCGGCGAGCGTCTCGATCGTGCGATGCGGCCCCCCGATGAGCCAGTCGAGCGCACGCGTGGCGACGAGGATCTGGCCGCGATCATCCGCGATCACCACCGGATCATCCGAGGACTCGATCGCACGCCGCATCGCGGTGAGCTGATTCTCCGCGATCAGGATACGCACCGCGCGCAGCTGCAGCACCATGTCGGCGAGGGAGGCACCGATCGCCTTGGCGATCGCGCATTCGCGCATCTTCCAGGTGAGGGCCGTATCGCGGACGAGTTCGTTCCAGCCGGCTGGTGCCGAGGAGGAGGGATCGGGCGCCGTGGGTCGCGTCGCCCGGTCGGGCGCGGGACCGGCGCCCCACATCACATCGCGGAGCTGCTCCCGTCGGAACCAGGCGAGATACTCCCCGCGCACGCCACCGACCCGTACCGCGAGCACGCCGGCCGCGGTTCGCGTGAGCCCCGCGAGCGGCGGATGGAGCTTCGCGATCGCGGCCGTGGCGAAGACGGGGTCGACTTTCTGCGTGTCGAGCCAACTGAAGAGCGCGCGCAGATCCCCGTGCGCGGGGACCTCCCCCGTGGAGGTGATCTCCCCATCGAAGAGGAGGGCGGCGCCCGTGGCCCCGAGGGGCTGCAGAAGCTGCCGTGGGGCCTCGAAGAGCGCACGACGCCAATCGCCATCCCCACCGGTCGCCTCGATCAGGCGATGCTCCAGCCGACGCACCAGCACCTCGGCCTGCGCCTCGGCGTAGTGCTCGAGCGCGGAGATGCGCGTGGAGACCACCTCGGCGATCAACTCACACGCCGCGCGGACATCGAAGGGGAGCAGTCGCGCGGCATGATGCTGGCAGCTGATGACGCCCCAGAGGCGTCCCTCGTGGGAGAGGGCCGACTCGAAGGTCGCGAGGATCCCCTCGCTACGGAGTCGCGCGCGGACCGCATCGGGTACCGCAGCGAGCCCGACCATCGAGAGATCGACTGACGCCTCCGCCGTGCCCTCGCGCGCGGGAACGAAGGACGCCGGTGCCTGACTCGCATCCCCGAGCAGGAAGAGCTTGCGACGGAGCAGCCGTTCCCCATCGACGATCGGCACCGTCGTCGCCGGGAATCGGCGATG
>CAXRBM010000115.1:0-3038 GCA_964228675.1 Gemmatimonadaceae bacterium | reverse complement strand
CCACTGATCGCTCCCGCCCAATTGCAGCGTCACGCCATGGTGCTGATAGAGATGCAGGAAGTCGTGCGCCTGCAGCAGCATGTAGGTGAACTCGGTGAAGGAGATCCCCGTCGCCATCCGCGACTGCACCGAGTCCTTCTGCAGCATCAGGTTCACGGTGAAGTGCTTCCCCGTGTCGCGCAGGAAGGGGATGAGCCCCTGCGAGCCCAGCCAGCTCGCGTTGTCGCGGACGTGGCTCCGCGCCCCCGCACGCTCCCCGAGCGCCTGCGTCACCACGCGACGGATCTGCGCCTCGATCGCCCGCGCATTCGCCGCGATCTCCTCCGCGGCGCGGAGCGGACGCTCCTCGCTCTTCCCACTCGGGTCGCCGATCATCGCCGTCCCCCCGCCGATCAGCGCCACCCCCTCATGCCCGGCGCGCACCAGCCGCACGAGCCCGAGGATCGAGACGAGGTTCCCCACATGGAGTGAGTCGGCGGTCGGATCGAACCCGCAGTAGCCATGCACCCGCCCCTTGGCGAGCGCCGCCGCGCATCCCTCCGTCTGTTGGAAGAGCAATCCGCGCCACTCGAGCTCCTCGAGCAGCGCCAGCGATCCGAGCATCGGGGTCACGGCCATCCGAGGAAGCTACGTGCGTTGCCCCTCTCTCGGGAGCGCCCTACCTTCCCTCCATCGCGATGCGCCGCTTTCTCCTCATCCTCGCCCTGGGGTCCGCCGGGCTCGGCCTCCTCGGCGTGATCGTCGGTGGGGTCTACTGGACCTGGTTCCTCTGCGCGGACGATGCCTGTCCCTCTGTCGCACAGTTCGACGAGTTCCGCCCCGCCCAGCCCGCGCGTCTCTACACCGCCGATGGTCGCTTCCTGACCGAGGTCGGGCTCGAGCGCCGCTCCGTCGTCCCCCTCACGGCCATCCCGGCGCATGTGGTGCAAGCCTTCATCGCCACCGAGGATAAGCGTTTCTACCGCCATGGTGGGATCGACTACCCCCGCATCGTCGGCGCCGTCTGGGCCAACGTGAAGGCGCGCGGCTTCGCCGAAGGGTTCTCGACCATCACCATGCAGCTCGCACGGAACATCTTCCCCGAGCGGCTCTCCCGCGAGAAGACCGTCCTCCGCAAGCTCCGCGAGGCCAAGGTCGCACGCGAGATCGAGCAGCGCTTCCCCAAGAAGCGCATCCTCGAGCTCTATCTCAATCAGATCGCCTTCGGCTCCGGTGCCTACGGCGTCGAGGCGGCGGCGCAGCGCTACTTCGGACGCTCGGTGAAGGAGCTCAATGTGGCCGAGGCGGCGATGCTGGCCGCGCTGCCGAAGGCCCCCTCGCGCTACAATCCGCGTCGCTTCCCCGATCGTGCCATCCAGCGCCGCAATGCCGTGCTCGAGCTGATGCGCCGGCAGGATCTCTTGGCCGACGCCGACGCCTCGGTCGCCAAGGCCTTCCCCCTCCGTCTCGCCCGTACCTCGCGCGTCTCGGGCGATGTCGCCCCGTACTTCGTCGAGTGGGTGCGGCGTGAGCTGACGCAACGCTTCGGGCGTCGCACCTATGAGCAGGGGCTCCGGGTGATCACGACGCTCGATCTCGATCTGCAGGGCGCCGCCGAACGCGCCCTCGAGAAGCAGCTGCGTGCGATAGAGGCCGGGACCTTCGGCACCTTCCCGCACCCGACCTACGAGCAGTACCTCGCGCGCGCCGCCATCGGCGAGGCGGAGACCGATCGTGCCGACTCGCCCTATCTCCAAGGGGCCTTCGTCGCCCTCGATCCCCGCACGGGGGGCGTGCGCGCCCTCGTCGGGGGCCGCGACTTCGACGACTCCAAGTTCGATCGCGCCACGAGCGCGCTCCGCCAGCCGGGCTCGACCTTCAAGCCGATCGTCTACGCCACCGCGGTGCAGGCCGGTCGCGGGGCGGATTACATGCTCGACGATGCCCCCATCGAGGTCCCACAGCTCGATGGCTCGATGTGGTCGCCCAAGAACTTCGACAATACCTACGAAGGGCCGATGTCGATGCGGCAGGCCCTTGCCGTCTCGCGCAACGTCCCCGCCGTCCGCCTCGCGATGGAGCTCGGCGAAGGATCGGTCGTCGAGATGGCGAAGCGGTTCGGGATCACCACCCCGGTCCCCCCCTATCCCTCCATCGCCCTCGGCTCCGCCGACGTCTATCCGCTCGAGATGATCGCGTCGTACAGCGTCTTCGCGAACCTCGGGTGGCGCGTTCCCCCGACGCCGATCCTCCGCGTCGAGACCCTCGATGGCCGCCGCCTCTACGAGGGCGACCCCGCGCGGGTGCAGGTCCTCTCGCGCGAGGAGGCCGGCGTGATGGTCGATCTCCTCAAGGGGGTCGTGAACTACGGCTCCGGCACCGCGGTGCGCCGCGGCGGCTTCACCTCCCCGACGGCGGGGAAGACGGGGACGACCAACGAGTACTCCGACGTCTGGTTCATCGGCTTCACCACCGATCTCGTCGCCGGCGTCTGGATGGGGTTCGATCAACCGAGGCGGATCAAGGACAACGCGCAGGGGGGGCAGTTGGCCGCGCCCGCTTGGACCGCCTTCATGCGCGAGGTCTACGCGCGGAAGCCCGCCCCCCGCGATTGGCCCGGCTCACGCGCCCTCGCCGACTCGGTCCCACCCACCTGACCTGCGAACGGGTGCTAGCGTCTCCCCACACCCGACCGCTAGACTTCCGGGAACCCCGGAGGCTCGAGTGACGGTAGGGTGTCTCGCCCTCAATGCGTCGTACGAACCCCTCACGATGGTCCCGCTCAAGCGGGCCCTCCGCCTCGTCATCGACGGCAAAGCCGAGATCGTCGAGGCCGATGCCGACCGCGCGGTCCGCGCCGAACGCCTCGCCGTCCCGCGTCCGCTCGTCATCCGGCTCCGCAAGTTCATCCATGTGCCGCGCCGCTTCCGTCGGCAGGTGACCAACACCTTCCTCTTCGCGCGCGACGGCTACAAGTGCATGTACTGCGGCCGCACGCAGTATGAGCTGCGCCCGCGCGAGGCGCTGACGCGCGACCATGTGATCCCCATCTCGCGCGG
>CAXRBM010000114.1:0-6419 GCA_964228675.1 Gemmatimonadaceae bacterium | reverse complement strand
TCTCCGCCGAGGCGGCTGGCGTGGTGCTCCTCGCCGATGATGTCACGCGCGTCGAGGATGCGGTGCGCATCGGCCAGCGCGCCGTGAAGATCGCACGGCAGAGCATCGTCGCTGGACTCGTCCTCTCTGGTGCGGCGATGGCCATCGCTGCCCTCGGGTTCATCCCCCCCACAGTGGGGGCGCTGATCCAGGAGGGGATCGATGTGGCGGTGATCCTGAATGCGCTCCGGGCCGCGTCGGCTCCGGCGGGGCGAACGTCGTAGCCCGATCCGTCTAGGAAACCACGCGGTTGGGGCGGTGTATCTTGCCTCCCATGTCGACCCTTCCCGATCGTGCCAGCGCCCTCGCCCTGATGGAGGCGTGGACACCCAACGTCTCCCTCCGGCGCCACATGCTCGCCGTCGAGGCCGCGATGCGCGCCTACGCCTCCCAATGCGGCGAAGATGTCGAACGCTGGGGGCTCGCCGGACTCCTGCACGACTTCGATTACGAGCGCTTCCCCAACGACGCGCAGGCCGCCGACGCCGAACATCCCAGCGAAGGGGTCCGCCACCTCCGCACCCTCGGGTACCCGGACGACATCTGTCAGGCGATACTCGGGCACGCCCCCTTCACCGGGGTCGCGCGCGAGACGCAGATGGCCAAGGCGCTCTTCGCCGTCGATGAGCTCTGCGGGCTGATCACCGCCGCCGCCCTCGTGCGTCCCTCCAAGAGCGTGATGGACCTCGAGGCGAGTTCGGTGCGGAAGAAGCTCAAGGACAAGGCGTTCGCTCGCGGGGTCTCCCGAGAGGATGTCGTTAACGGAGCGGCCGAGCTCGGCGTCGAACTCGAGGCGCACATCACCTTCGTGATCGAGGCGATGCGTGGGATCGCACCCACCCTCGGGCTCGCGGGACCCACTGTTCCCTGACCCCCGGTCCCTGACCCCTACCCCCCGCGGTAACGCCCCAACGTCAGCCCTCGCTCCGACGTATATGAGGATGTGCCACGTGAGCGTCGCGCATGACCACGATGGTCCTCCCCTGGACCCCGACCACCGTCCGCATGGTGCCTGACCGGCCAGCGGACGAGCGGGAGCTCATCCTCGCCGCCCAACGGGGCGAGGAGGCGGCCTTCGGCACCCTGGTGCTTCGACACCAGCGGCGTGCGTACGCGGTGGCGCGGGCGATCGTGCTCAACCACGAGGATGCGGAGGATGCGGTGCAGGAGGGATTCCTCCACGCCTACCGCGCACTGGAACGCTTCCGTCCCGATCAGGCCTTCGGGGCCTGGCTCCACCGGATCGTGGCGAATGCGGCGCTCGACATCACCCGTCGGCGGAAGGTACGCGACGCCGACGAGTTGCCGGAGACGGTGGCGTCGCCATACCGCGATCCTGCGGAGACGGCGGAGGTCCGCCGTCGGTTGGCGGCGGCGCTCGCCGAGCTCCCCGCGCGGCAACGCGCGGTGATCACGCTGCACGACGTGGAGGGGTTCCGCCACGCGGAGATCGGCCAGATGCTCGGGATCCCCGAGGGGACGGCCCGCTCCGACCTGCACTATGCCCGATCCCATTTGCGCCAGCTGCTCGGGGCGCTGAGGAGTGACGTATGACCGAAGAGACCCGCGGCCCGGCGCTGCACCGGGATGACGAACTGACCGAGCACCTCCGGGCGCTCACCGCCCCGCCAGCCGATCCGGCCTACTGGGATGGGCTCCACGCGCGCATCCTGGCCCGCGTGGCGCAGGGCCATGACGAGGGCGAGTGGTGGGCGATCTCCGAGCGGACCTACCGCGTGGGACTCCTCGCGGCAGGGCTCACCCTCATCGTCGCCGGGTCGCTCTGGATGCGCGCCCGGTCGGTGGAGACCCGGATGGCGTACGAGACGCAGATCGAGACCCCGGCCGACGTGCAACCGACCTTCGCCCGCCGGGGGCTCTTCGATGACGACCGACCGGGGGCGTACCTCGCCCCGGGCCCCCGCTAGGAGATGTCATGACTCGAACCAAAGGGAAGGCCCTCGCGTTCTATACCTCGATGGTCGTGGTGGGTGCGGTCCTGGGCATCGTCGCCGACCGCGTGATCCTGCGCGAGCGGTTGGCGCGCGAGTGGCGGGATCCCCGCAGCATGCGGGAGCGCATCTCCACCGAGCTCGGACTCGACGCCTCGCAGCGGGCCCGATTCGACACGATCCTCGATGCGCGCAACCGTCGGTACGACTCCCTGATGGCCCCCGTCCGTCCGTCGCTCGACTCGGTCGGGACGGCGGCGCGGCAGGAGATCCAGGCGATGCTCACCCCCGAGCAGCGCACCCGATATGACGAGATGCGGCGCGCGCGCGAGCGCGGTCGCCAGGAGCGGTAACTGATGCGGCAGATGGTCCGATTCATGGCGGTGTGCCTCCCCATGGCCCTCGGGGCCCAGGAGGCGGCGCGCCCGATCACCCTCGACGAGGCGGTGCGGCTCGCCAAGCGCAACGCGCCGGCGGCGGTGCAGGCCCGCAACACCGTCCGGCAGCAGGCCGGGACGGTGCGATCGCGCTATGCGGCCTACCTCCCCACCCTCTCCTTCGGGGCGGGCGCCAATCGCCAGAACGGCACGCGCTACCTCCTCGACCTCGACACGATCCTCCCGAACGACGTCCCATGGCGTGCCAACCACAGCCTGAGCTCCAATCTCGAGGTCTTCGACGGGGGCCGGCGGTGGTTCGAGCTCCAGGCCGCGCGCGCCGGCGTCGACGCCGCGGAGGCGAGTGAGGTCGCACAGGAGTTCACCGTCGCCCTCAATGTGAAGCAGCAGTTCTACGCCGTGCTCGCCGCCCGCGAGCAGCAGGGCGCCGCCGCCAAGCAGCTCGAGCAGGCCGCGGAGCAACTCAAGGCCGCCAACGCCCGCGTGGGTGCGGGCGCGGCCACCCGCTCCGACTCGCTCCGCTCGGTGATCGCCGTCGGCAATGCCCGCCTCGCCGTCCTCGCGGCGGAGAACGCCCTCGCCGGCGCCAACGCGAGTCTCTCACGCCTCGTCGGCTCGCCGACCCTCGTGACCGCCGCCCCCGACGACCAACGCGACGCCGCGCTCCGCGTCACACGGAGCGACGCGGAGCTCCTCGCACTCGCCGAACAGGGCCCGGCCGTCCGGCAAGCGATCGCTGCCGCCGGTGCGGCCAAGCAGAACTCGCGCGCCGCCAAGACCCCCTACCTCCCGACCCTCTCGCTCGGACTCTCGCAGAGCTACGCCGCCTCGCAACCGGGCTTCGCCTTCCTCGGCGACACGCGCAACAAGAACATCGCGACCAACCTCCGCGTGAACTTCACCGTCTTCAACGGGCTCAATCGCGAGCAGCAGGTGCTGCAGGCGAGTCTCGCCGAGCAGAACGCGCAGGCCGCGCTCCGTGACGCCAAGCTCAACGCGCGGCAGCTCATGATCCAGCAACTCGGCACCCTCCGCACCGCCGAGGCGCGCGTGGAGATCCAGCAGCAGTCGGTGCTCGCCGGCGAGGAGGACCTGCGCGTGCAACAGGAGCGCTACAACCTCGGCGCGGGCACCCTGCTCGACCTGCTCGCCTCACAGAGCACCCTCATCTCGGCGCGTCAGGCGCTGATCCAGGCCCGTCTCGATGCCCGCACCGCGCGGGCGCAGATCGAGGCCCTCATCGGGCGGGACCTCTGATGCCCACCTTCCCTTCGTCTTCCCGTGGAGTTCGTGCCGTGACCCGTCAGCCCCTCCTGCTCCTCACCACCGCCGCCCTCCTCACGGCGTGTGGGAAGAAGGCCGAGCAGCCCCTCGTGATCCGGACCACGGAGATCGCCCGGCGCACCATCGTGGTGCAGGCCGAGGCCACCGGGGTGATCGAGCCGATCAACGTCGTCGAGGTGAAGTCGCGCGCCTCGGGCCAGGTGATCCAGATGCCGGTCGAGACCGGGACGCTGGTGCGCGCCGGCGATCTCATCGTGCAGCTCGACACGCGCGACGTGCAGAACCAGTTCGATCAGGCGAAGGCCGATCTCGAAGCCGCGGAGAAGCGGCTCGAGGTCTCGTCGATCCAGAAGAAGCGCTCGGATGAGCTGCTCGCCGCGCGCATCATCACCGCGCAGGAGAACGAGGCCGCGCAGCTCGACTTCGCCAACGCGCAGTCGGCGATCGTCCGCTCGCGCGCCGCGCTCGACATCGCGCAGCAGCGACTGGAGGAGGCGCGCGTGACGGCGCCGGTGCTCGGGACGATCATCGAGAAGCCCGTCGCCCTGGGACAGGTCGTGCAGTCGGGGACGAGCGCCGTCGGTGGCGGGACGACCATCGTGAAGATGGCCGACCTCACGCGCGTGCGCGCCCGCGCCCTCGTGAACGAGACCGACATCGGCGCGGTGCGCGCCGGCCTCGAGGCGACGGTGACCGTCGACGCCTTCCCCGATCGCCCCTTCCGCGGCATGGTCGAGAAGATCGAACCACAGGCGGTGGTGCAGCAGAACGTGACGATGTTCCCCGTGCTCGTGACCCTCGACAACCGCGACGGACTCCTCATGCCTGGGATGAATGGCGAGGTCTCGATCGTCTCCGAGCGGCGCGAGGAGGTCATCGCCGTGGCGAACGAGGCGGTCCGCTCCGTGCGCGAGGCGGCGCAGGCGGCCCCCCTCCTCGGCCTCGATCCCGACAGCGTGCAGGCGCAGATCCGGGCGAGCCAAGGGAGTGGGATGCGTCCCAGCCCCGCCGGAGGTGACACCACCCGGGCCGCGACGGGAGGGCGCCCGCGTGGCACCGGGGGTGATTCCGCCGCGCCGCGCGCCGGTGGACGCCGGAATGGCGGTGGGGCGACCGGTGGGCGCCCACAGGGAACCAATGGCGCCGCGACCGGTGGCGCGCCGAACGGCGCCCGTCGCAGTGGTGGCCGCTCCGGCCTCGTCTTCGTCCAGAAGGCCGATAGCACCTGGGAGCCGCGCGTCGTCCGCCTCGGCGTCGCCGACTACGACTACACCGAGGTCATCAGCGGGCTCCAGCCGGGGGAGAAGGTCGCCCTCCTGAGTGCCGCGGCCCTCCAAGCGCAGCGACAGCAGAGCACGGAGCGCTTCCGCGCCATGACCGGCGGTGGCTCTCCCTTGGGTGGCGGAAGCACCGGCGGCGCAGGTGGTGCCGGGGGCGGTCGCCCGACCGGCGGTGCCGGTGGTGGCGGCGGGAGCCGATAAGCCATGGATTTCGCCGAGACCATCCGCGTCGCCCTCGGGGCGCTCCGCGCGAACAAGATGCGCTCCCTCCTCACGATGCTCGGCATCGTGATCGGGGTCTCCGCCGTCATCGCCGTCGTCGCTCTCGGGCGCGGGGCGCAGCAGGCGGTGAAGGATCGCATCAGCTCGCTCGGGACCACCCTCCTCACCGTCTCACCGGGCCAGGCCCGCGCCGGTGGCGTGATGTCGTTCGACGTGCGGAGCCGTCTCACCCTCGAGGATGCGATGGCGCTCGAGGAGCGCGGGACCGTGATCACCGCGGTCCAGCCCGAGATGTCGAGCAACCTGCAGGTGCAGTTCCTCAACAAGAACGCGGGGACGCAGGTCGTCGGGACGACGGCCAACTTCCCCGAGGTCCGCCAGTATGAGCTCGCGGCGGGGCGCTTCTTCACCGCCGCCGAGGACCAGAGCCGGCAGCGGCTCGCGGTCGTGGGCCCCACCGTCCTCGAGAACCTCGGCCTCCAGACCCCCGAAGCGCTCGTCGGTGAGGACATCCGCATCCGCGGGATCCAGTTCACCGTGATCGGCGTCTACAAGTCGAAGGGGCAGGCGAATCCGTTCAGCAACCCCGATGACCAGGTGCTGATACCGATCCAGACGGCGCGTTTCCGGATCCTCGGGTCGAATCGCCTCCGCTCGATCTCCGTCCTCGCCCCCGACGAGGCACGGATCCCCGACGCGATGGCCGATGTCCAAAAGGTCCTGCGGCGCGAGCACAAGCTCCGCCCCGACAAGCCCGATGACTTCCAGATCCGCAACCAGGCCGACTTCCTGAGCACCTTGGGCGAGACGACGCAGGTCTTCTCGATGCTCCTCGCCGGGATCGCCGCGGTCTCGCTGCTCGTCGGTGGGATCGGGATCATGAACATCATGCTCGTCTCGGTCACGGAGCGGACGCGGGAGATCGGGATCCGGAAGGCGCTCGGCGCGACGCGCCTCAACATCCTCTTCCAGTTCCTGATCGAGGCGGTTGTGCTCTGCCTCCTCGGCGGGGGGTTGGGGATCCTGCTCGGCGCCGGCGGAGCGACCGCCTTCACCCGGCTCCTCGGCTGGACGACGCAGATCGGCGCCTCCTCGGTCGGGCTCGCCTTCGGCTTCTCGGCGCTGGTCGGGGTGATCTTCGGGGTCGATCCGGCCCGGCGAGCCGCGGGGCTCGACCCGATCGTCGCGCTGCGGTACGAGTAGCGGCTAGGCGGCCCACGAGGCTGCACCCAGGGTCCGGCATC
>CAXRBM010000113.1:0-8504 GCA_964228675.1 Gemmatimonadaceae bacterium | reverse complement strand
GACTCGACCTTCGCGATCTTCTCGGCGTACTCCGCATCGACCCCACGCCGCTCCGCCTGCGCGGTGTTGAGCGCGGCCGTCTGCTCGACGGCGAGCGCGGAGGCGCGCTGGGCGCGCTGCCGTGCCAGCTCGAGCTCGAGCGCCGACTGCAGACCGTCGCGCACGAGGGTCGCCGTCCGATTGAGCTGCACCGTGGCCAGCGAATCCTCGAGCCGCGCGGCGGCGAGGGTCGCGCGGAGTTGCGTGATGCGATTATCGGCCTTCACGCGCGCGGCGACCCAAGCGCTATCGAGGGCGCGGAGCTGCCGCGTGAGCGCCGCCGCTTTGCTCCGCTTGGCCTCGACCGCGGCCTCCTTCTGGCGCACCTGCTCCCCCGCGCGCTCGAGCACGCGGGGATCGAGATAGGCGTCCTTCGCCTCCGTGAGGGCGACGATCGGATCGCCCGCCTTCACGACGGCACCCTCCTGCACATACCAGCGCACGATGCGCCCCCCGACCGCGGCGACCGCCTGCTGCGGACGCGCCATCGGATCGAGCGCGGTCACCTCCCCGTTCGCCTGGATGTTCTGCTGCCAAGGGAGGAAGGCGACGATGATCAGGAAGAGTCCCATCCCGCCGAGCCACTGGGTCAGGCGACGGAAGGAGGGCTGCTTCGCCAACAGCTTGACGCTGTCAAGCTCCGCGCCGCCGTCGTTCAGGAGATCGAGTTCGCTCGCCATCAGAGCACGCGCCGTTCGGTGGAGAGGAGTGCCGCCAGCTGCGGGGTGCGCGCCGCCTCCGTCCAGGGCGCGTTGAGCTGGAGCTGCCCATCATCGAGGACGAGCACGCGATCGCTGAGGGCGAGGAGATCCTGGGAGTGTGCGACGATCACGAGGGTCCACGGCGCCGACCGATCGGTGAGCGCCGCGACGAGGGCCCGACGCGCCTCGGGTTCGACGGTCGCGAGACATTCGTCGATCAAGAGGAGTCGCGGCCGCGACGCGATCGCGCGGGCGATGAGCAGGCGCGTGCGCAGCGTCGAGGGCAACCCGCGGCCGCCCCCCGCGAGCGGGGTGCGCAAGCCAAGCGGCAGACGCTGTACCTGATCGGCGGCGCCCACGACGTTGAGGGCGGCGAGCACCTCCGCCGTCCCCACACCGGGGCGCCCGAGGGTGATGTTCTCCTCGACGGTCCCCTCGAAGAGATCGGCATCGCCGAGCAGGAGCCCCACGCGATCGCGGACGGTGGCCGGGTCGAGATCGCGCAGACTCAGCCCGTCGATCTGCACCGTCCCCACGTACCCGGTGAGGAGACCGGCGAGCACGGCGAGCAGGGTCGACTCCCCCGATCCATCGGCACCGGTCACCGCGATCCGCTCCCCCGGCGCCACGGTGAAGGTGAGATCGGCGAGGGCCGAACGCTCGCTCCCCGGATAGCGGTAGGAGAGCCCATCGACCTGCAACGCCACCCCACCGGTGCGCGCGGGGATCGCCAACCCGACCGCCGGCTCCACCGCGAGATCGGTGACCCCGCCGAGCTTATAGACCGACGTCATCACATCGTAGACCTCGGCGAGCGACCCGACGAGCTTCTCGATCCCCGCGAGCACCGTCACGATCACGAGCTCCGCTGCGACGAACTGACCGAGCGTGATCTGCCGATCGATGACGAGCATGCTCCCGAGGATCAGGAGGGCCCCGGTGACGAGGGTCTTGAACCCGATCGCCGCCCACGCCTGCGTCACGAGCACCGCGAAGTGCCGCTGGCGATAACGGAGGTAGCCGGCGACGTGCCCATCCATCTTGTCGAGCGCCGGCGTCGCCCGTCCCGCCGCCTTGAAGGTGGTCGCGGCGCGCGCCACCTCCTCGAGCCAGTGCACGGTCCGGTACTTGTACGCGCTCTCCAAGAGACTCGTCTCCAACCCACGCGGCCCCGTGTAGCGCACGATGAGACCGAGGGTGACCACCAGCCCGAGCCCGAAGAGGGTGAAGTACGGATGGTAGAAGGTGAGGAGGAGGAGACCGAAGATCACCTGCAGCAGCGCCGTCGTCGTCCCGGTGAGGAGCTTGCCCAGGCTCTTCTGGATCGTGACGACCTCGAAGAACCGATTCATCCGCTCGGGGAGATCCTCGCGCCACGCCTCCTCGGTGCGGATTCGCGGCACGCGGAGCGAGAACTCGAGCGCGACGCGCGCGAAGATCCGCTGTTGGATCCGCTCCACCGCGGCCAACTGCAACACCTGCAGCGCACCCGTGGCCAGCGTCCCCGCGACCACGAACCCGATGAGCAGGACGACCGGCTGCAGGAAGAGCCCGCCGGAGACGAGCCCGATGATCGCCTGGACGCCGAGCGGGAGGGTGAGACTCAAGAGACCGACGAGGGTCGCGTAGCCGTAGACGAGCCCGATGTTCCCCTTCTCGAGGAGGAGGAGCTGCCCGAGCCGCTCGAGGGGGCCCGCCTTCTCCGCCGCCTCGGTCGAGGCGCGCTGCACACCGACGACGGGAAAGAGCACCGCGACCACGCCATCGGGACCGGCGATCCGCGTGAAGAGGTCGGGAACCTCGATACGCTCCGGCGCGGCGAACCCATCGGCGTCGCCGAAGCGGACGGTGAGGGTCCCTGCCCCCACATCATCGACCATCGCGACCTGGGTCGCCCCCTGCGCATCGTCACCGATGACGAGGAGCGGGGCGGTCCCGCGCGCGAGCACCCTCGCCCAATCGCCGCGCCCCGCCGACCGCCTAACGAAGGTGACCCCGGCTCGCCGCCCCACCTCCACCACGGCCTCGGTGAGCGCCGACGCCGGTGCCTCGGGGAGCGCCATCCGCCGGATGTCCTCACGCCACCCCTCCGGTGGTTCGTCCATGCGGAGCCGGCCGAGGATATCGCGTGTCAGGCGTTCAGGGAGGGGTCGACGCATCGGAATCAAAGGGGAGTGATTCTATCCAGAAAAAACGTAACTTGTTGCACCACAACGGTACAGCAGGCGCTATCGGGGCGGGATCAGGGCGCGGATCGCGGCCGGCATCGCCACCGCCTCGTCCGAGACGCCGTCGAATTCGATCGCCGAGATGGTCAGGAGGGTCTCGAACTGGGGATTGCGTTGGATGGTGCGCGTGGGACGCAACACCCCGCCGAACCGCTGGTACCCCTGGAAGACCGAGACGAGTTCCATCGCCCCCATCGGACCGTTGACCGAAGCGCTCACCCCGGCGCTAAGCCCCGTCTCCGCGTCGAAGTACTCCGTCAGGATCTCGCCGGTGGGGCGGGTCATCCGCACCCGGTAGGTCGGTCGGCCCTCGAAGGTCGTCTGATCGACCGTCTCCACCCTGTCGAAGCGCGAAAGGTCGTGCAAGTCAGCGAAGAAATCGGCCTGATCGGCGATCAACTTCCCCTCGGCGCCGGTCACCAACGTGGGTCCCATCCCAGGCTGGATCGCCCAGGCATGCTCGCCATCGTAGCCCGAGAGCAGCTCCCCCATCGGCCCGAGCTGCGCGCGAAAGAGGTAGCGATTCGGTTTGACCTTGAGGATCTCGAGCGGGGCCTCGAGTCCCATCGCCGTGACGGCGAGGGTCCCCACCATCCGCATCGAGCGGGCCCCCTCAAGCGCCGCGCGCCCACCGACGAGGGAATCGTGCCGAGCGGCGAGGGCCTCGGGGGTCGGCAGTGCCGTCTGCGCGTCCGGGGCCGCGACCGGGGGGAGGAGCAGCGCCAGGGAGAGGAGCGCCAGACGAGGCGCGGAACCGATGAGGGACACGAAGAGCTCGGAGAGAGGATGGGAGGGATCCGGCGCCGAACCGCCGGCCAGAGACGCTGGGAGAGATACGGCGGTCACGCCGGCTCGGTTCCCTCTCGCGATATCTTCCAAAAATGCCCCCGCGTGACCCCGTTCCAGCGACGACCCCCGTCCGTCTCGACAAGTGGCTCTGGGCGGCGCGGTTCTTCAAGACCCGCTCGCTCGCCACCGAGGCGGTGGATGGCGGGAAGATCCAGGTGAACGGGGAGCGGGTGAAGCCATCCAAACCCGTGAAGGTCGGCGACGAGATCCGCGTCCGGATCGGCCCGTACGAGCACATCGTCGCGGTGACGGGGACAGCGGAGCGCCGCGGCCCCGCCGCCCTCGCCGCCACGCTCTATCAGGAGACGGAGGGCTCACGGACGGCGCGCGAGCGCCTGCACTGGCAGCTCACCGCCGCCGCCCCCGCGCTGGACCCCGAGAAGGGGCGCCCCACGAAGCGGGACCGGCGCGACCTCGAACGCTTCCGGAACCGCTAGGGCGCCGATTACCGTTCGTCTCGAGAGTAGATCGATCGGTTCCCGCCCCTCAGGCCATCCTCGGAGTGACCCGTATGTCCGGCTCCACCGCACCGCACAACCCGAACATCCTCGGCTGGGGCTTCGCCACCGTGATCATCGTGCTGGCGATCGTCGCGAACGTGACCGCGTACTCGATCCACAAGGCGACGTACCAGCAGCCGGACCAGCCGGCGGCGGCGCAGGCCGCGCACTGAGGCGCGCGCGCCTCAGATCTTGTGGCGGAAGGTGATCCGGCCGCGGCTCAGGTCGTAGGGCGAGACCTCGACCGTCACCCGATCCCCCTGCAGCACGCGGATGCGAAAGCGCCGCATCTTACCGGCCATCGTCGCGAGCACGTCATGCCCGTTGGAGAGGAGCACGCGAAAGGTCGCGCTGGGGAGCACTTCGGTGACGGTGCCTTCGAGTTCGATCGCCTCTTCTTTCGCCATGAGATCCGGTGCGGGTGAAGGGGGAAAGGTATCGAGCCGCCCCACGGGAGGGGTAGGGCTGGGACCCTATCCTTTTCCCTGCGGCCCACATAGCCTCCCCCCGTGCCCACCCTCGAACTCCTCGCCGCCGCCCTCGGGATCACCTGCGTCTGGTGCAACGCACGTGAACGGATCGAGGGATGGCCCCTCGCGATCGCGAGCGCCGCGCTCTACCTCGCCGTCTTCTGGGAGGCGCGTCTGTACGCCTACATGGGGCTTCAGGGGGTCTTCATCGTCCTCTCCGCCTCCGGGTGGTACGAGTGGCTCCATGGCGGGGCCGATCGCGGACCGCTCCGGATCACCCGCACGACCGGCCGGCAGTGGGTCACGCTGGCGGCGCTCGGGATCGCCGGCTCCGCCGGTCTCGCGGCGCTCCTCGCCCGCACCACCGATGCCGCGATGCCTGTGGTGGACTCCATCGCCTCCGTCGCGAGTGTCCTCGCGCAATGGATGATGACGCGGAAGCTTCTCGAACACTGGATCCTCTGGATCGCGATCAATGTGGTGAGCCTCGGGCTCTTTCTCTCGCAAGCCCTCTACCCCACGGCGGCGCAGTACGTCGTCCTCCTCGCCCTCGCGATCGCCGGGCATCGCCACTGGACCCGCACATGGCAACGACCCGACGCGTCGTCCTGATCGGCCCCGAATCCACCGGCAAGACGACACTCGCCGCGGAGCTGGCGGCAGCCTTCCATGCGCCATGGACGCCCGAGTCCGCTCGCCTGATCGCGGAGACGAGCCCCGAACCCCTCTCGGCGGCGACGATCGAACCGATCGCGCAGCGCTGCATCGCCCTGGAGGACGAGGCCCTCGCGTCGGATCCCCCACTCCTCATCCGTGACACCGATCTGGTGAGCACGGCGGTGTACGCGCATCACTACTATCACAGCTGCCCCGCGTGGATCGATGCCGAGGCGCAGGCGCGATTGGGGGATCTCTACCTGCTCTGTTCTCCGGATCTCCCCTGGACCGCCGACGGGATCCGCGATCGCCGTGACTCCCGCGATTCGCTCTTCGCGGATTTCCAGCGAGCGCTCGTCCGCCGCGGCGCGCGCACGGTGGAGATCCGCGGGATCGGGGCCGCGCGGCGCGCGGCGGCGATCGCGGCGGTGGAGGCGATGCTGACGGCGCCCGGCGACGGGCCGACGCCGCCTACTGCACCGCGTTGATCATGTCGAAGATGGGGAGATACATCGCCACCACCATCCCGCCGACGACGACGCCAAGGAAGACGATCATCACCGGCTCGAGGAGCGAGAGGAGGCCGCTGACCGCCGCGTCGACCTCGTCGTCGTAGAAGTCGGCGATCTTGGTCAGCATCTCATCGAGTCCACCCGTCTGCTCACCGACCGAGATCATCGAGAGCACCATCGGGGGGAAGACCTGACTCTTGGCCAGGGGGGCGGCGATGGTATCACCGCCCGCGATCGAGGCCCGAGACTCCATGATCGCATCGGCGACCACGCGATTCCCCGCGGTCTTGGCCGTGATCTCCAACCCATCGAGGATGCTCACCCCCGAACTGATGAGCGTCCCGAGCGTCCGCGTGAAACGCGAGACCGCGGACTTCCGGAGCATGTCCCCGAGGATCGGGGCATTGATGAGGAGCCGGTCGATCACCAACTGACCGTCTGACGTGCTGTAGTAGCGCTGGATCGCGACGACGAGCCCCCCGACCAAGGCGATGAGCACCCACCAGAAGCCTTGGAGGAACTCCGACAGCGCGATCACGATTCGGGTCGGCAGGGGGAGGGCGGCACCGACCGATTCGAACATGGTCTGGAAGGTCGGGATCACGAAGACCAGGAGGACGACCACGGCCCCGAAGGCGACGCTCATGATCACACCGGGGTAGATCATCGCCCCCTTCACCTTGCGCACGAGGGCGTCGTTCTTCTCCATGAACGTCGCCAACCGCAACAGGATCGTATCGAGGATACCCCCCGCCTCACCAGCGGCCACCATGTTGACATACAGGTCGCTGAAGGCATTCGGATGCTTGGCGAGCGCGTCGGCCACCGTGTGCCCCGACTCCACGTCGAAGACGACCTGCCGCGTCACCGCCTGGAGGACCGGGTTCTCCGACTGCTTGGAGAGGATGTCCAAGGCCTGTACGAGGGGGAGACCCGAGTTGATCATCGTCGAGAACTGCCGCGTGAAGATCACGACGTCGCGCATCGGGATCGACCCGGAGAGCTTCGCCTTCGTCGGCTCCTCGACCTTGATGACGGTGAGCTTCTGCCGACGAAGCTGCGCCATCACCTCGTCGCGGGACGCGGCCTCGAGGGTGGCGGAGCGGATCTCGCCCTGGGCGGTGCGGGCGGTGTACGTGAAGATGGGCATGGGGGCTCGGTACGGGGGGCCGGATCAGCGACGCGGGGGGAGGCCGGCGCTGGCACGGGGCGCGCCGGCAGGGCCCGTGGCGGGCTCGTCGATGCCGGTCTTGCCGATCATCCGGAGGAACTCGTTCGGATCGCTCGTGACGCGCAGGCACTCCTCCTCGGTGACCTCCTTCGCGAGGTAGTGCTGGTACAGCGCGTCGTTCAGGGTCTGCATCCCGTGCTTCTTGCCGGACTGCATCATCGAATAGATCTGGTGGATCTTGTCGTCGCGGATGAGGGCGCGGATGGCGGGGGTGACGACGAGGATCTCCGCGGCCATCACCCGCCCGCTCCCCGCGCGCCGCGGCAGGAGCGTCTGCGTGACGATCCCCTCGAGCACGAACGCGAGCTGCGCGCGCACCTGCGACTGCTGGTGGCTCGGGAAGACGTCGATGATGCGATTGATGGCCTCGGCGGCGCTGTTGGTGTGCAGCGTCGCGAGCGCGAGGTGGCCCGTCTCCGCGATGGTCAGGCCGGCCTGGATGGTCTCGAGGTCGCGCATCTCGCCGACGAGCACGACGTCAGGGTCCTCGCGGAGCGCGTACTTGAGCGCCGACTGGAACGACTTCGTGTCGGTCCCCACCTCACGCTGATTGACGATGCACCCCTGGTGCTTGTGCACGAACTCGATCGGGTCCTCGACCGTCAGGATGTGTCCCTTCCGCTCCCGATTGATCTTGTCGATCATCGCCGCGAGCGTGGTCGACTTGCCCGAGCCGGTCGGCCCCGTGACCAGCACCAATCCGCGCGGCCGCTCCGAGAGCCGGGCGATCACCGGGGGGAGCCCGAGGTCGGCGAAGGTCTTCACCTGCATCGGGATCTGCCGCATCACGATCGCCACCGCGCCGCGCTGCTTGAAGCAGTTGCCGCGGAAGCGCGCGAGGTTCTGGATGCCGAACGAGAAGTCGAGCTCATCCTCGAGCTCGAAGCGCTTCTTCTGGGCGTCCGTGAGCACCGAGTAGGCCAGCCCCATCGTGTCCCGCGGCTGGAGGACGATGTCCACCTTGGAATCCACGATGTCGCCGTCGATGCGGAGCTTCGGCCGCTCCCCCGTCGTGAGGTGGAGGTCCGAGGCGTTGCGCTGGATCATCTCGTCCAGGAGAAGCCGCAGGTTGATCTGCGTGCCGGAGGGGCTGACGGGCAGGGTCATGGGACGACGAGGGGACGAGGGGGCCGGGACGGGGTCAGGCGCTGGTCTCGCGAACCACCTGCTCGAGCGGGACGATCCCCTCGAGCACGAACGCGAGCTGCGCGCGCACCTGCGACTGCTGGTGGCTCGGGAAGACGTCGATGATGCGATTGATGGCCTCGGCGGCGCTGTTGGTGTGCAGCGTCGCGAGCGCGAGGTGGCCCGTCTCCG
>CAXRBM010000112.1:0-8074 GCA_964228675.1 Gemmatimonadaceae bacterium | reverse complement strand
TGGCCAGAGCGATGGCGAGGGGATCCGGAACTGCGTGCGCGGTCTCCGGCGCATCCTCCCCACCGCGGAGCGCCTCGGCGTCACCGTCGTGATGGAGCTCCTCAACAGCAAGGTCGACCACGGCGACTATCAGGCCGACCGCACGACCTTCGGCGTCGCGCTCGCCGAGGCGTTGGGCTCGGAGCGCTTCAAACTGCTGTACGACATCTACCACATGCAGATCATGGAAGGGGATGTCGTGCGGACGATCGAGCGCTACGCGCCCTACATCGGGCACTATCACACCGCGGGGGTCCCGGGGCGCCACGAGCTCGACGACACCCAGGAGCTCAATTACGGGCGGATCGCGCGGGCGATCGCGGGGACTGGGTTCCGAGGATATGTGGCGCACGAGTTCATGCCGACCGCGACGCCGATGAAGCACCTAGGTGACGCCGTGCGGATCTTCGCGGGATGACGGACTAGAAGAACGGCTGGTAGCGCGGCTTCCAGATCCGGTCGTAGGTCAGACCGACACGGAGTTGCGAGTTGGTCCCGATCCCACGCGTCGCCTTGACCTTGCCCTGGAAGACGAAGAGGTCGGCGGTCACCGACAAGGAGAGCTCGTTCGCGAGGGGGATCACCAGATCGTGGATCTGGTTGTAGCGCAGCGCGAGCTGCGTGGCGTTGTCGCGGCGCGCGGGGAGGAGATAGGTGAGATCGTTGCGCAGGCGGTAGGTCATCGGCGCGGAGCCCGGGGGCGGCGCCTTCCCCACCGGTCGCACATACTCCACGCGCGACTGTACACCCACCTGGACGTTCGGTTGACCGAAGTCGTTCTCGACCGCGAGCGAGGCCTCGCGCCGCGGCCACCGCGCAGTGGCGGGCATCAACACCCCACCCAGCGCGCGCACCGCCTGCTGCCGCGGATTCTTCAGCTGGGTGACCCGGTTCTCGGTCGGCGAGAACTCGGTGTCAAGCTCACCACGCGCGAAGGGGAAGAGGCGCCCCAACCACCCCTCACCGGCGAGGGTCGGGCGATACGTCGCGTCGAGCCGGATATCATCCGCCGTCTCTGAGACATCCGAGGACCCATCCGCCGTCACTGTCTGCCGCCCATACGCCACGGTGAGCCCGTAGTCGGTCTGCGAGGTCGGGAGAAAGCGCGAGAGGACGACGCGCCCGCCGAGGGCGATCACCCACGCATCCTTGGACCGGATGCGGCTCTCCGGCACGGTCCCGTACCCTTCGTTCCCCGCCACATCGTTCACGAGGAGCGAGAGCGTCGGCCGCTCGAAGGCGATCGTCGTGAGCGGGACGAACCCCGGATCGGGACGCATCCAGGCCGCGACCGAATCGATCTGGGCATCCCCCTTGGAGACGCGTCGGATCCGACGGAGCTCCGTCAGCAGGAGCTCGCGCACCGACACCTCCGTCCCCACCTCGGCCGGGTGATGACTCCCCGTGGAATCGACCGCGAAGACCCGCCGCGCACGGCGCGCCCGCGTGAAGAAGCCCGAACGTGCGCCATCGGTGAGCACGTCGGTGGTCGTGACACGATAGAGCACGTTGTCACGGATCGGATGGCCGAGGATCGTGTTCGCCGCGAGGTCGATCCCATTGGTGACGAGCTCGCCGCGCACATCGGCGCGGAGCAACGCCTTGAGATCCCCGCCGGTGAGATCGAGGACCACCACGCGATCCTCGCTCGCGACCCACTCCTGGATCTCGTCCTCATGCAACTTCCCGATCAGCGGCGGGAACTGATCGAGGCGCGGCAGCACCGCCACCTCCGCCCCGCCCCGCACGCGGAGGACGCGGGCGATGAATTCCTCCCAGAGCGGCTTGGTGATGCGCCCGCGCGCTTCCTCGCGCTCCCCGCCGATGTCCTGATGCCGATCGAGGAGGTCGGTGAAGGAGGGGACGAGCACCTCCCCTCGCTCGGGCCGATTGACCGCCGCCATCCCCAGGAGCCGCGCCATCAGCGCCGTGTCGGATGGGACCCGGTCGTTCACGCGCTCATGCCGATGTTCCACCGCCGCGAGGGCGTACCGATCCGTGCCCACCATGCGGAACTCGAGATCGAGCTTCCCGACGGCGAGCCCGTTCGCGACACTGCGCGCCACGAAGGCCGGTGTCCCCGGCCGGACGTTGGGACGCTCCGGCAACTCCACCCGCGTCCGCATCACCTCCGGCGCCCACCGCACCGGCATGTCGGCGAGGATCGCATCGACCCCGCGGATCTCGCTCGCGATCTGCGCATTCAACGCCGGATCGAGGTTGGAGAGGACGACGATCGCCTCGACCCCACGCTCGCGGAGCGCCGCCACCTCGCGCTGCACCGCCGCGACCGGCGGGTCGATGGTGAAATCCCCGAGCCGCGCCCGTGGGAGCCGCTCCCGCACCGCGGGATTCGTCGCGCCGATCAACCCGACCTGCGCGCCATCGAGCGTCACCACGAGATGAGGGACGATCAATCCCTTGGTGGCGCTCCGGAGATTCGCGGAGACGAGGGCCACCGTCGGGAAGGAATCCCGCAAGGCCGCGAGCCCCGCGGCCCCCACGGCGAGCTCGAACTCATAGGGGACCACCGCCCGCACCCCTGTCGCCGCCAATGCGGTGAAGTCGAGTCGGGCCCGCACCTCCAGCGGGAGGTTCAACTCCCCGCGCTGATGCCCGAGATCCACGCGCACCACCGCCCCGCCCCGTCGCTCTGTCTCCTCCGCCATGCGGCGCATCACCGTCGCCCGGGGCCCCAATCCGCCGATGTTCATCGGGAGTTCGAAGAGGCGCGACTCGAGCAGGTCGACGCGATTCATCACGCCAAGTCGGAAGGCGCGTCCGTCGGCGGGCCAGACCGCACCGACCTCTTCGACGATGATCACGCGATTCCCGCCGGGCTGCCGCAGTCGCGAGACCGTCACCGTCGTGGGGACGAGGTCGGCGAAGTCGAGGCGCTGGCGCGGATTGCGCAGCAACATCGCGAGGAGGTCGGGGCCCGACTGCCAGGGATCCTGGAGCAACAACCCATTCTCCGATCGGAGCGCGGGGACCCGCTCCATCCGCTCGGCGGTCCCCCGATTCGCGATCGTCCAGTCGAGCTCATCCCCCTCCGGCTCGGCGCCGGGGAGGAAGATCATGATCCCCGGGACGCGCCACGCGGCATGACTCACGAGGGAGAAGGAGACCCCCTCGGCGTGCGCCTGCTCGGTGAGAAGTTCGTGCTCGTCCTGCTGGCGACGGGCCCCGAGGGCGCCGAGGCTCCGGCCGGTGTAGATGATCGAGACGCGGGGGGGCTCCGCGGGCGCCGTCTGCGCCAACGCACGGGGAGGACCGCTGACCGAGGCGAGGAGGCCGAGCAGGAGGAGGCGCGTCGCGCAGGAGGGGCGGGATCGCATGGGAGGAAAGGTCGCCCGCGCGACCGACAGATGCCAGCGGAGGCGCGGTGCCCTGCGTCGGTGCGAGCCGCCAGACGGATTCCGCTACACGCGGCTCAGGATGCGTGCGAGCACGACCTGCATCAGGGCGAGGAGTCGACGTACTCCCGGACGCGGCGCCGAACACCAGGGACAGATCGAGGCGCGCCACTCCACCACCGAGTCACAGGCCGCACAGACCGAGGCGACCCGATGCGGCGCTGGGACCGAGAGGAACCGGCGGCATTGTGGGCAGATGGAGGCGACGGGGAGTCGCTTCGCCGCACAGTGGGGACAGCGAACGTACGGCATAGTAGTAAGAGGATACCATCAACGGTCCAGCCTCGAACCTGTCACTTCTGCTAGGTTCTTCTCGGCGCCATTCGTCCGCAACTTCCTCCTCGCATGTCCGTCGGTCCCCACCGCCCCGCGCTCCGCCGCGCCCTCCTCGTGCTTCTCCTCGGCATCGGGACCGCCGGGGCTCAGGTGCGCCTGCCCCTCGGCGCCGGTTCGGCGGCCCAGCAGACCGATCGCTACGTGCTCATGCTCGATTTCGGGGACCCGAATCGCCCCGCCTTCGTCCCCTTCAACGCAGCCTTCCTCGCCACCCTGCGGGCCGATACCACGGGTCGGACAATCGTCTTCCGAGAGCATCACGATCCTCGCATCTCGCTCGAAGCCGACTTCGACTCGACGGCGGTCGCGATCTGGGGGGAGCGCTATGCGCGGGTTCCCATCGACCTCATCGTCGCGAACGGCCCGATCGAGCTGCAACTCGCCGTGCGGCTCCGGACGCGCCTCGGGCGGGAGATCCCGATCGTCTATCGCGTGTCCGCCTCCGTCCCCACCCAGCAAATGGAGCGACTGACCCGGATCCCGCTCGCGACGGGGGTCGTCGATGCCCCGCTCCTCGCTCCGGTGGTCGCCGACCTGCGTCGGCTCCGCCCCACCCTCCGTCACCTGCTCCTCGTCGGGCAGAACGAGAACGACGTCGCCTTCGTCCGCGGGGAGACCGACTCGCTCCTGAGCGGGGTGACGCTCCATCCGTGGTTCGCCCCCTCGATCGCGGCGCTCCGCGATTCGGTACGTCGACTCCCCGAGGACGCGGCAGTGCTCTATGTCTCCGTCTTCCGCGACGCCGATGGCCGTGTCTGGACCCCTGCCGACTACCTCGAGGCGTTCGCTCCCTTCTCCGCCCAGCCGATCTTCGGCCTCTACCGCAACCTGCTGGGCCGGGGAATCGTCGGCGGGCCAATCATCGATCCAATGAGCCAGGGGGAGGCGATGGCGCACCGCACCCTTGACGTCTTGCACGATCGCCGTCTCGCTGCCACTCGCGTCATCGATACCCTCGCCGGATGGCAACCGACCTACGCCTGGCCTGAGCTCGAACGGCACGCGATCAGCCTGCGCGTCCTCCCCACGGATGCCGTCATCCTCGATCGCCCCATCCCCATCTGGCAGGCGAACCCGATCGCCTTCAGCGCGGTCACCCTGCTCCTCCTCCTCCAGAGCCTTTCCATCGGCGCCCTGATCGCCAACCGGCGACTCCTCGCCTCATCGAGGGCGCGGTTGCGGGCGCTCACGCACCGGCTTCAGACGACCCAGGACGAGGAACGAGCGCGCCTATCCCGTGAGTTGCACGATACCCTCGGGCAGGACCTGCTGAGCCAGGCCCTCGACCTCGAGCGTTCTGCCCAGGAGACGGCGACCCCGCAGCAGGCGAACTTCGCCACGCGCCTGCGGCAATCGGTGACGCGGCTCGAGGGGATCGCACGCGAACTGAACCCCAACGCCCTCCGGTTGATCGACCTCCGATCGAGCCTCCGGCAACTCGCCACCGACCTACGCCACCGCACGGGGATCCAGATCACCATTTCGGAACAGGGGCTCGAGCGCTCTCTCCCGCCCGACCTCACGGTCGCGGTCTTCCGAATCGTCCAAGAGGCGCTCACGAACATCCGCCGACATGCCCAGGCGAGTGAGGCGGCGGTCCTCGTACAGCGCCGAGAAGATACCCTGGAGGTCACCGTCCGAGATGACGGGGTCGGCTTCGATCCCGCGAGGTCGGCGGGGGCCCGTCTCGGTCTCCTCGGCATGCAGGAGCGCGCCCTCGCCCTCGGGGGGCGTCTGACCGTGACCTCCGCACCGGAGGACGGTACCACCGTCACCCTCACTGTCCCGCTTCCCACCACCCTATGACCGTCACGTCGCCCCGCCCCCGACTTGTCATCGCCGACGACCATCGGCTCATCCTTGACGCCGTCGGCTTCCTCATCGCGAGCGTCGCCTCCGTGGTGGGAACGGCGACCGATGGCGCCGAGCTCCTCCGGGTGGTCGCGACGACGCAGCCCGATCTCGTGGTCACCGACCTCTCGATGCCGGAGCTGAACGGGATCGAGGCCACGCGTCAGCTGCGCGCACGTCCCCATCCCCCGCAGGTCATCATCCTGACCATCCATGCCGATCCCGCGGTCGCGCGTGCCGCCTTCGAGGCGGGGGCCTCGGGGTTCGTGGTCAAGAGCGCCGATGCGCGGGAGCTCCGGCTCGCGATCGAGACCGTGGCTCGGGGGGAGCGCTACATCAGCCCGAGCGTCTCCTTCGACGCCCTCGACGACACGAGATCAGACCCACTCACCGAGCGGGAGCGCGAGATCCTCACGTTGGTCGCGACGGGGCTCACCGCGAAGGAGATCTGCGAGCGCCTCGAGATCGCCGAGCGCACGGTGAACTTCCACAAGAAGAACCTGAAGGCGCGCCTCGGCGTCGGGACCACCGCCGAGGCGGTGGCCTGGCTCTCGCGCCAATCCCCTCAGGGGGTGTAGAGGTCGTTCGGGTCGAGCCGCGCGAGTTCGACCAGGAAGCCCGCGATCGTCGTGCAGACGGCGTCACGGAAGGCCGTGCCCTTCTCCGGGGTCGCCGCGCGTGGGTCCCCGATCCCCGAGTCGCGCGTCACCTGCGTCCACCGGCGCGGCGCCCAGGCCCACCCCTCTCGGAAGGCCGCGACGCGCCACGGACGCGCATGACCATCCCCCGCCTCCTCGAGCGGCCGCACGAGGTCTGGCGCGATCACTTGCATCACGCTCGTCTCGAGCTCACCGGCATGGTCGCCGAGATCGGTGAAGAAGGGGCGCGCATCGACCACCTGCCACCAATTGAGCGTGCAGAGGAAGACCGCGGTGGTGGGTTGCAGCTCGCGAATCATCCACTTGAAGTCGTTCCCGCCATGCCCGTTGAAGATCAGCAGTCGGCGGATCCCCTGTCCCTCGAGCGCCCGCACGAGATCGCGTAGCAACGCGAGCTGCGTGGTGGGGTTCATGTTGAGCGTAAGCGGGAGATCGAGCTGCGTGGTGTTCACGCCGAAGGGCACAGTGGGGAGCACCGCGACGCGCGCGCCGCGGTCCCAGGCCAGACGCGCCGACTCCGCCGCGAGCACGTCGCACTCGATCGTGTCCGTCCCGTATGGCAGATGGTGGTTGTGCGGCTCGGTCGCGCCCCAGGGGAGGACGGCGACCTGATACCCGGCGGCGCGCACCGCGGGGAGGGGTTGCTCGGCGAGGATCCAGGGACGGTCGGTCATAGGGGAATTATGGGGGCACGCGGCACACCGCGCTGCCGTTGGATCACGACGAACCGCCGGCCTGATATGAAGCGCCCGAAGGCAGTCCACCGAGCGCTCGCTCGCCCCGGCGCGCCATGCCATATTCGCCAGATGCACGATTGCCCTGGCCTGATGCGCCCCAGCCACCATGGCAGGCTCGGGACGTCGCCACGATGATCGTGCTCCCCTCCCCTCCTCCACCGGGCTTTGCCATGCTCCGACCCCTGCGCATCCTCTTCTGCCTCGCCGCCTTCGCCCCCACGCTCGCCCCTGACGCGCTCTCGGCCCAACGCGGGACCGCGCCGGTCGCGATGGCCCGCCCGACGGTCGACACCACCGCCCTCGCCCGCCTCACCTTCCGGAACGTCGGGCCGGCCAACATGATGGGTCGCTCGACCGACATCGAGGGGGTCCCGGGGAATCCGAACCTCGTCTACGTCGGCACGGCAGCGGGCGGCGTCTGGAGGACCACGAACGCCGGGACCACCTGGAGCCCGCTCTTCGACCGGCAGTCGACCCTTGCCATCGGCGACCTCGCCCTCGAGCCCGGTAATCCGCAGGTGATCTATGCCGGCACCGGCGAGGGGAATGTCCGCAACTCGGTCTCCTTCGGGCGCGGGGTCTTCAAGTCGACCGACGGCGGGACCTCGTGGACGAACATCGGGCTCGCCGACACGCGGCACATCGCGCGCGTGATGGTCCACCCCACCGAGCGGCAGACGGTCTTCGTCTGCGCGGTCGGGCATATGGCGGGGCCGAACCCGGAGCGCGGCGTCTTCGTCTCGCGCGACGGCGGCATCTCCTGGACCAAGACCCTCTACACCGACGACCGCCACGGGTGCGCCGATCTCGACATCGATCCGGTGAACCCGAATATCGTCTACGCGGCGATGTGGCAGTTCGATCGCAAGCAGTGGACCTTCCGCTCCGGTTCCGAGCAGGGCGGCATCCACAAGTCGATCGACGGGGGTCGCACCTGGAAGAAGCTCGGCGGCGGGCTCCCGGCGCTCATCGGCCGCATCGGCGTGAAGGTCGCCCCGTCGAGCCCGAACACGGTCTATGCGATCCTCGAGTCCAG
>CAXRBM010000111.1:0-7226 GCA_964228675.1 Gemmatimonadaceae bacterium | reverse complement strand
ATGGTCGTCTGCGTCCTCCCGCAGCGCTATGCGGGAGATCCGCCGCCCTGGCTCTTCCAGTGCGACAGCGATCGGATGCTCGTCTCTGTCGGCGGCGACACGCGCGCGGAGTCGGTGGCGAATGGGCTCGAGGATCTGCCGGCGGAGTGCCGTACGGTGCTGATCCACGATGCGGCGCGCCCACTCGTCTCACTCGAGATGATCGATCGCGTGATCGTCGAGGCGCGGAAGGGCCACGGGGCGATCGCGGCGTTGCCCGTCGTCGATACGCTCAAGGCCGTCGATGCCGACGGCCGCATCACGCATACCGTGCCGCGCGCGGGACTCTGGCGCGCGCAGACCCCACAGGGCTTTCCGCGCGAGGTGATCGAGCGTGCGCATCGTGAGGCGATGACGAACGGGACCCATGCCACCGCCACTGATGATGCCGCTCTCTGCGAGGCGATCGGCGTCGAGGTGCGCGTGGTGCGCGGGAGCGAGCGCACGATGAAGGTGACCGAGGAGGGGGACTTCGCCCGCGCCGAGGCCCTCGCCCCGCTCGAGGACTAGGGATGCCCGAATCACGCGGTGTCCCCTTCTGGTCTGCCGAGGAGGTGGAGGCCTCCCTCTCGGGCACGCTCGCACATCTGCAGGGTGGGGGGATCCTCGCGTATCCCACGGAGACGGTCTACGGCTTCGGGACGATGATCGATCGCGGGGCGGTCGACCGTCTCGTCGCGCTCAAGCGCCGGCCCCCCGCTAAGCCCTTCCTGCTGCTGATCAGCGACACGCAGATGCTTGGTCGCCTCGGCCTCGGGCTCACCCAGTCGGCGAGCATGCTCGCCGCCAAGTTCTGGCCTGGCCCGCTCACCCTGGTGCTCCCGGGGGGCGAGCGACGCATCCCCGAGCGCCTGCGAGGGCCGGAGGGCGGGATCGCCGTGCGGTGGACCCCGCATCGTGGGCTGCAGCGACTCATCGGTGCGCTTGGGGATCCGATCACGAGCACCTCGGCGAATCTCCCCGGACAACCGGCAGCGGTCGCGGCCTCGGAGATCCTCACGCAGTGGGGCTCGGAGATCAGTCGCGGCGCGATCCGGTTGCTCGATGGGGGACGCCTCGAACCGTCGTCCGCCTCGACCGTCGTCGATTGCATGGGTCGCGCCCCGCGCGTGATCCGCCCGGGGGCGATCCCCACGTCGACGCTGCGTGAGGTGGTGCCGAGCCTCGTCGGGGATCGCTGAGCATGCGTCTCCTCTTCGTCTGTACCGGGAACACCTGCCGGAGCCCGATGGCGGAGGCGATCGCGCGTTCGCTCGGTGCCGAGCGCGGCATCGCGGAGCTGCAGGTGTCGAGTGCCGGGACGAGTGCGTGGGACGGGGCGTCGGCCTCGGATGGCGCGCTCCTCGTGGCGATGGAACATGGCCTCGACCTTGGGACGCATCGCGCACGACCGCTCTCGCGCGATGCGGTGGCGAGTGCCGATCTGATCCTCGTGATGGGACCGCATCATCGGGAGCGCGTGCTCGCCCTCGGCGGGGAGGGGCGCACGTCGCTCCTCACCGATTTCGCGGCGAGGAGCACGGAGGGGCGTCCGGTGCAGGATCCCTTCGGCGGCGATCTCGAGATCTATCGCGCCACCTATGAGGAGCTCACGCAGGAGATCGCGCGCGTCCTCGATCGGCTGGTCTCGGAGGGATCGGGTGGCGCCGCTGGCACGAGCGGCCCATCGCGCGACGCGCCACCGCCGAGGGGCTGATGCCGCCGCGACGCCTGGTCGTGCTCGGCCATCCGGTGGCGCACTCCCTCTCGCCGCGCATGCAGCAGGCGGCGCTCGATGCGGCGGGGATCGCGGTGCGCTACGAGGCGGTCGATGTCGCACCCGCCGCGCTCGGCGCGACGCTCAATGAGCTCATCTCGGCCGAGGTTTGGGGCAATGTGACCGTCCCGCATAAGGCGACGGTCGCGGCGCGCTGTACCGTGCGCACCCCGATCGCCGAACGCTCGGGCGCGGTGAACACCTTCTGGGTCGCGGACGGTGCGTTGCACGGCGACAACACCGATGTCGCGGGGTTCGAGGCGGCGGTGCGGCATCTGCTCGGGCGTGCACCGGAGGGGCTGCGCGTCGGGCTCCTCGGCGCCGGAGGTGCGGCGGCAGCCGTCGCCGCGGCGGTGGAGGGATGGGCGGGCGCGACGCTCCACGTGCACGCGCGATCCCTCGATCGCGTCGAGGCGCTGCGCCGCCGATTCCCCGGTCTGATGATGACCGGTGGATCGCCCGACGCCGTGGCGGGTCAGGTCGACCTGCTTGTGAACGCGACGCCGATCGGCCTCTCGGGCGATGAACTCCCGCTCGATCCGATGCACATCCCGCGCACGACCGCCGTCCTCGATCTCACCTATCGCGCCGGGTTGACCCCATGGGTCCGTGCTTGCCGATCAGCAGGCCGCACGGCGGATGACGGGCTGCGCATGTTGGTGGAGCAGGGGGCGCACGCCTTCGTGCGGTGGTTCGGCACCGAGCCCGATCGAACGGTCATGTGGAGGGCGCTGCAGGCGGCAGGATTCGCCTGATGCCGACCCGCTGGGGCGCGGCCTGGCGACAGGCGTGCACGATGCTCGACCAGTTCTGTTTCCCGCGCGTCTGTGCGGGGTGCGACGCGCTGATGACCGTCCGTGACCGCGGGTTGGTCTGTGGCCCGTGTTGGGCGCGTCTTCCGCGCCTCTCGGTGCCCCAGTGCGCGCGCTGCGGCCATCCACGCTCGGCCACCACGCGCGTGGGGGCGACCTGTCCTGGATGCGCCCTCCTCGCGCCTTACGTTCGCACGGCGCGTTCCCTCTGCTGGGTCCCGCATCCGGTGAGCAGCGGGATCCTCGCTGCGCTGAAATACGAGGGGTGGCCCGGGGTCGCCGATGGGATGGGGGAGCGGATGGCGCTGCTCACTTGGCCGCCGGACGTGATCGCCGAGCGCGCGGCGCTCGTCCCGGTCCCGCTGGCCGCGTCCAAACAACGGGAGCGGGGATTCAACCAGGCAGAGCGGCTGGCGAGCGCGGTCGCCGCGCGGTGGGGGATCCCCGTGGTGACGGGGGTCACGCGCACCCGTGTTACCGGCACGCAGACGCGATTGACTCCCGGGGAGCGCTTGGCGAACGTTCGCCGCGCGTTCGCGGTGGTCTCCGCGGACCTCCCGCGCCTCGTAGGCCAGCATGTCATCCTCGTGGACGACGTGTTGACGACCGGGGCCACGCTCAACGCCTGCGCGGGAGCGCTCTTCGCGGCCGGGGTCCGGACGGTGAGCTATCTCACCTTCGGCCGCGCGCGGACGGCGGCGGACCACTGATCGCCCCAACTCATCGTCTCAACGGAGCATTGCAAGATGGCCATTCGCGTCGGCATCAACGGGTTCGGTCGGATCGGGCGCCAGGTCGTACGCGCGGCCAAGGAGCGCAAGGCGCCGATCGACATCGTCGCCATCAACGACCTCACCGATACCAAGACCCTCGCCCACCTCTTCACGTACGATTCCGTGCACGGGAAGTACGAGGGCAAGGTCTCGCATGACGCTGACTCGATCACCATCGATGGCGATGTCCTCAAGGTCCTGAAGGAGAAGGATCCCGCCCTCCTCCCGTGGAAGGACCTCAAGGTGGACATCGTCCTCGAGGCCACGGGGCGCTTCACCAAGGCCGATGACGCGCGCAAGCACGTCGCTGGAGGGGCCAAGAAGGTCATCATCTCCGCCCCGGCGACCGGCGAGGACCTCACCGTCGTCCTCGGCGTCAATCACGACAAATACGACGCGAAGGCGCACACGATCATCTCCAACGCGAGCTGCACCACCAACTGCCTCGCGCCGATGGTCAAGGTCCTCCGGGATGCGTTCGGCTTCAAGCATGGCGCGATGGTGACGATCCACAGCTACACCAACGACCAGAGCATCCTCGACCTTCCGCACAAGGATCTCCGTCGCGCGCGCGCGGCGGCCGTCTCGATGATCCCGACCACGACCGGCGCCGCGAAGGCCACCGCGCTCGTGATCCCCGAGGTGAAGGGGAAGATCGACGGGATCGCGATCCGCGTCCCGACCCCCGACGTCTCCCTCACCGAGCTCACTGTCGAGGTCGAGCGCCCGACGACGATCGCCGAGGTGAACGCCGCCTTCCGGACCGCGGCGAACGGCCCGCTCAAGGGGATCCTCGCGTACACCGAGGAGGAGCTGGTCTCGGTCGACTACATCGGGAACCCGCATTCGACCATCATCGATGGCAAGAACACGAACGTCATCGACGGGACCCTCGTCAAGATCTCGGGGTGGTACGACAACGAGTGGGGATACTCCTCGCGCTGCGTCGATCTGATCGAGCGCATCGGCGCGTCGCTCTGACCCGGCGCACCGCATGATGACCCGGACGGTTCGTGATCTTGCTCCCGCGGAGGTGCGGGGGCGACGCGTGCTGGTACGCGTGGACTTCAACGTCCCGCTCGACGGGGCCGGCCAGATCACCGACGACACGCGCATCCGTGCGGCGGTCCCCACGATCCGGCATCTGCAGACACTCGGCGGGCGCGTGGTGCTCTGCTCCCACCTCGGGCGCCCCAAGGGGAAGCCCGACCCGAAGTACACCCTCGCGCCGGTCGCGCCGCGCCTCGCGGAGCTCCTCGGCGCAACGGTCCGGTTCGTCCCGCACGTCGTCGGTCCTGAGGCCGAGGCGGCGACGCGTGCCCTCGCCGACGGCGGGGTCTGCCTCCTCGAGAACACGCGCTTCGAGGCCGGCGAGGAGAAGAACGACGACGCCCTCGCCCAGGCCTTCGCGCAGCTCGGCGATCTCTATGTGAACGACGCCTTCGGCGCGGCGCATCGGGCGCATAGCTCCACGGCCGGCGTCGCACAGTACTGCCGCCCCGCCGTCGCCGGCCTCCTCATGCAGAAGGAGCTCGAGTACCTCGGCGGCGCGCTCGAGAAGCCGAAGCGCCCCTTCATCGCGATCCTCGGGGGCTCCAAGATCTCGGGAAAGATCGACGTGGTGGAGGCGCTCCTCCCCAAGGTCGATGGGATCCTCATCGGCGGGGCGATGGCCTGCACCTTCTTCAAGGCGATGGAACTCGAGACCGGGACCTCGCTCGTCGAGCCCGATCGCCTGGAGATGGCGAGCGATCTCATGGAGCGTGCCGCCTATCGTCTGACGATCCCGCACGACGCGATGGTCGCGCCGGCGATCGCCGAGGGGGACAAGGCGCATGCGGTGCATCGCGAGGCGATCCCGGCGGGTGAGGCCATGCTCGATATCGGTCCTGACACCATCGCGAGCTACCGTCGTGCGATCGGGGTCGCGAAGACGATCATCTGGAACGGCCCGATGGGGGTCTTCGAGACCGCGCCCTTCGACGCCGGGACCAAGGCGATCGCCGAGGCGATGGCGGAGGCCACCGCGCGCGGTGCGACGACGATCATCGGCGGCGGCGATTCGGCGGCGGCGGTCGAACAGGCCGGGCTCGCCGACCAGATGAGCCATGTCTCGACCGGCGGTGGCGCCTCCCTCGAGTTCCTCGAGGGGAAGGTCCTCCCCGGCGTCGCGGTCCTCGACCAGGTGGGCGCATGAAGTCGTTGGTCTTCGCCGCGAATTGGAAGATGAATCAGGCGCCCGCCGATGCGGCGCTCTTCATGCGGACCTTCCTCGGCCAATACACCCGGCAGAACGACCGGCGGGTGCTCTTCTTCCCGCCGGCGGTCTCCCTCCATGCCGTGGTCGACGCGATCCACGATCGTGCCGACCTCCAGGCCGGGGTGCAGAACATCTACTGGCAGGACAGCGGCGCCTTCACCGGTGAGCTCTCCGCCGGCCTCGCGCGCGGCGCTGGCGCGCGTTTCGTGCTCGTGGGACATTCGGAGCGACGGCATCTCTTTGGCGAGACCGAGGCCGACACCGCGAAGAAGGTCGCGGCGGCGTTGCGTGCCGGACTGACACCGGTGATCTGTGTCGGCGAGACCCTACCACAACGGGAGGCCGGGGAGACCCTCGGGGTGATCCGCCGACAGCTCCGCGCCGCGCTCGACGGGCAAGATGCCGGGGTCGTCGCATCGGTCCTCGTCGCCTACGAGCCAGTCTGGGCGATCGGCACGGGCCGCACCGCCACCCCCCAGGATGCCAAGGAGGCCCACGCGGCTCTCAAGGCGGAGTTGCGGGAGCTCGGGGGGGGCGAACGGAGTGGGGCCGTTCCCGTTCTGTACGGTGGGAGCGTGAATCGCTCCAATGTGGCGGGTCTGCTGGCGGTCGATGAGGTCGATGGTGTCCTGGTGGGCGGTGCGAGCCTCGACGCCGAGCAGTGGCTGGCGATCGCACGGAGCTGAGGGCGGCGGGTTGAGCCCGTTGCCTCGAAAGGCATAACCTCGCTATTCTTCGAGGCTTACCTCGTTCTTCCACACCCAGTGGCCGGGTCGCCATGTACACGTTCCTCCTCGTTCTTCTGATTCTTGATGCGCTCATCCTCGCGGCCGCGGTCCTTCTGCAGTCGGGCAAGGGCGGTGGCCTCGCGTCCAGCTTCGGCGGGGCCTCCTCCTCGCCCACCGTCCTCGGGTCCCGGCAAGCGGGTGATCTCCTGACCAAGACCAGCTGGTGGGCGGGCGGGATCTTCATCTTCCTCGCCTTCGTGCTGCAGCTGATGTCGACGCGCTCGGCGGCGCCGAAGTCGATCCTCGACGACGTCGCGGCCCCCGCGCCTGCAGCGGCGACGCCGGCCCCGACCACCGGTCCGGCCGATCAGGCCCCAGCGGGCCTCCCGCTCCAGGCCGCGCCGACGGCGCCGCCTACCACGCCGCCACAGCAGTGACGAGCGCTCCGCATCACGCGGCGCCGGGGTTCCTCCTCCTCGAGGACGGAACCCTTTTTCTCGGCCGGCTCCACGCGCCGCTCGCCGCGCCCGCCGTCGCCGAGGTCGTCTTCACGACCTCGATGAGCGGATATCAGGAGACCTTCACCGATCCCTCGTACCGCGGGCAGATCGTCGTCATGACTGCCTCGATGATCGGGAACTACGGAGTGAACACCGAGGACCTCGAATCACCCATCCCGCAGGTTGCGGCGGTGATCGTGCGCGAACTCTCTACCACGCATTCGAACTGGCGGGCCGAGCGGGGGTTGGGCGAATGGCTGGCGTCGGCGCAGATCCCGGTGCTCTCCGAGGTCGACACGCGCCGGCTCACGCGGCATCTCCGCACCGTCGGTGTGATGCGCGGGTTGGTCGGGGCTGG
>CAXRBM010000110.1:0-5428 GCA_964228675.1 Gemmatimonadaceae bacterium | reverse complement strand
GGCACGGAATCGCTCGCGGAGCCGCGTGGTGAGCGTCGGGCCGAAATAGACCTGCGAGACGGTATCGTCGAAGACGAGCTCCTCCACCGTCCCCGAGACCTTCACCGCCCCATCGAACATGATGTAGGCGCGGTCCACGATATCGAGGGTCTGCTCGACATTATGGTCCGAGATCAGGACGCCGATGCCGCGTCCCTTCAGCGACGCGACGATCTGCTGGATGTCGTGCACCGCGATCGGGTCGACGCCGGCAAATGGCTCATCGAGCATCATGAATTTCGGATTGGTGACGAGCGCGCGGGTGATCTCGAGTCGCCGCCGTTCGCCGCCCGACAGCGCGTACGCCTTGCTCGCCCGGAGATGCTTGATGCTCAGCTCATCGAGCAGCTGCTCGAGCCGAGCCTCCTGCTCCGCCTGCGGGATCGGCAGTGTCTCCAAGATCGCGAGGATGTTCTCCTCGACCGTGAGCTTACGGAAGATCGACGGCTCCTGGGAGAGATACCCGATCCCGCGTCGCGCACGCTGGAACATCGGCATCTCCGTGACCTCCTCGCCGTCGATCCGGATCGTCCCCGCATCCGGCGGGATCAGGCCGACGATGGTGTAAAAGGTCGTCGTCTTTCCCGCCCCATTCGGTCCGAGCAGTCCGACGATCTCCCCTTGGCGTAGCTCGAGCGCCACCTGATTCACGACATGGCGCTCGCGATAGGTCTTCATGAGGCCCGAGGCCTGTAGCACACTCTCGCCGCCGGCCGGTGCCGGACGCGGCGTCCCGGCGGGACGCGCGGGCGACCCCGCTGGTGTCATCGCGAGCCGGCGGGCCGCCGCACGGAACGCCTCCGGCGCCTCGCGGTGGAACCGCGATACCGACGCAGCCATCACCACGACGATCGGGGGAGTGGACGGATCGCCCCGGCCAGTTCCCTCGAGCAGGGCCCCCGCCGCGACCAGCCGCGGGATCACCGTCTGCGTGAGGTGTCGCCGCACCTCACTGAGCGAGAGCCGCCCGGCCTCCGCCGCGGACTCCGCACGGCGACCCTCTGCGGCAAGCGCGGCGATGTATTCCATGCGATAGGCGGTCGCCACCTCGTGAAAGGGGGCGGTCCCGTCGGGGGTCGCCCACTCACTGATCGCCAGCAGGCACAAGAGGGAGGATCGATCCCCAGCGGTGAGTCGTCGGAGCACCGCATCCATTTCAGCGGGGCTCTGCGCTGAAGTCAGCTCGGTCATGGTACCCGCCGCCCGGAGACCGGGGTGGTTGAGGACGTGGGGGCAGGAGGCTCGGATGCGGGTTCGAGATAGAGTCCCGAGGCACGATCCTGGACATCCACGCGTACGACCTCGCCCGCCTCGAAGCGAACCACGATGATCCGCCCGCGATTGTAACTCAGATTGGGACGGTCCTTCCCGCGCTCCGCCGAAGCCAGTTGTTGGAAGGCCCGTGCTGACCCGATGGCCTGAACCTCAGTGAGTCGCGTGGTGGACGCGGTGTCCGTGGGGGTTCGCGGGACGGTCTCGAATCGCGCGATCACCGTGTCACCGGCGATCCAGTCGGGATCGGGTGAGGTGATGCGGGCGGTGTCGACCTCCGCTCGGGTCATCGCCCGCCCGAAGGCCTGCACCTGTTCGAGGATCTGCCTCGGCATCCGCATGTCGATCGAATCCGCTTCCATCTGCTGGCGCTGCGCCTCGGCGAACGCGCGCGTCCCCCACGCCATCACGCGGTCCATCTGCTCATCTGCGATCCGCACGTCGACGGTATCACTTCGCAGGACCACGGAGTCCCCATCGACGCGGGCCTCACCAGCGGCAAGGACCCGCTCGAGCGCCTGGGCCCGCGACCAGAGATCGATCTCACGTCCCACCATCGTGAACGCACGCTCCCCCGTGCCCATGATGCGCGGCGTCCGTCGGAGACGTACATGTTCCGTCCCCTGATCCAAGTAGGCGGAGTCGGCGGTCGCTTGGAGATCATGCCGGTCCATGACGACGCGACCTCGTGCCCAGACCAAGGAGTCGTTCTCCGACCAGACCTCGTCTGCGGTGACGTCCATAGAATCGGCGGGGCTCGCCGTCATCCGCCTCGCGCGGACCTCATCGGTGCGCGCCGTCGCCAACCGGACCGTCGGCCGACCGGGGGCACGCCACGACGTGACCGACCGGATGCCCGGACGCGCCCGTAGGTAAGTCAGCTCGGGTCCCGTGAACCGCGCCCCACCCGTCGAGTTTCCTCTCACCGATCCCGTTGCCACGACGCGCTCGGACTCAAGGAAGTAGACCATGCGGTCGGCATCGAGCCGCATCCGCTCGTCGCTGTAGCGGACCTTCGAGATCAAGATCAACTCCTTCCGATCCCCATAGTGCTCCGCACTGTCCGCCAGGAGACGATTCCCTTGCCCGCGACAGGTCGCATCCACGCCGCCGCTGATGTACGTGTGCTTCGCGCCATCCGCCATCGTGGTGACCCGCATGGAGGTGGTCAACACTCCCTGGCGCACGACACCGGTGAACTCCAGCACGCAGGGCCGCTTGGCGCCGGTCTGCGCGAAGGCCCCCGAGCCGCAGAGCGTCAGAGCACACCCGACCAGGAGCGAACGCAGACGACTCACGAATCGTCCGGGAGAGTGAAGGTCCCGCCCTTCCCACTGCGGATCCGAAGCACCTCGATCGCACTCAGGCTCGGGTCCGTCCGGAAGCCGATCCCGCGCATCTCTCGCTCCCCTGGCTCAGTGAGCACGAATGACGAGTCGGAATAGACCTGATTCGATGATCGGTCGTACCGGATATACGCTGTCCGAAGCACACGCCCGTCGACCGAGGTGATCACCACGTCGCCGAAGGCCTCCAGGGTGCTCGACCGGGTATCGAAGGTCCCACGTCGTGAGGTCGCCGTCGCCGCCTTGGCTCCGGTCGCGCCGAAGAAATCCCCGGCCACGCGCAGCAGGACGATCTTCGTGTTCTGGTTCTGGAAGAGTGCCGTATCCGCGAAGATCTCGGCGCGCAGCAGCCCCCCATCGGTCACCAGGGTTCGGAACCCGAACGCCACCTGATCCGCCGTATCCAGCAGCCCGCCCGAGACCGCTGAGGAGGTGCGATCCTCCCCGCGACCACAGGCCGCCCCGAGGAGCGATGCGAACAGCAACACCATGAGGAGACGCATCAGCCGGCCCCCGCACGGAGGAGATCGTGCAGATGCACCACACCGACGATCCGTCGCGACCCATCGAGCACCGGGACCGCGACCACCCCCTTGGTCTCCATCAGATGGACGGCGGCACTGGCCAAGGCATCCGCATCGATCACCTTCGGGGTACGATGCATCACCTCGGCGACCGGGATCGGGAAGATCTCCTGACCAGACTCCATCAGACGCGAGAGGTCGCCGGTGGTGATCACGCCTAGCAGCTGATGTGCGGCATCGGCGATCAGACAGATCCCGCGTCGCTTTGCGAGCTCGACCACGGCCTCCCGCATCGTCGCCGTGAGCGGTAGGATCGGTAACTCCTCGATGAGCATCACATCGCGCACGCGCAGCAGGAGCCTTCGTCCGAGGGCGCCGCCGGGATGGAACCGCGCGAAGTCCTCGCGTCGGAATCCCTTGGCCTCGAGGAGCACCACGGCCAAGGCGTCTCCGAGGGCGAGGGCGAGCGTGGTGCTCGTGGTGGGCGCAAGATCGTGGGGACAGGCTTCCTCACGTACGGCGGCATCGAGCGCGACGCGGGCATGCCGGCCCAGGGTGGAGTCGACCCTTCCCGTGATCGCGATCGTCGGGACGCCAAGCCGGGTGAGCTGTTCCATCAGCGGGAGGAGCTCGAACGTCTCGCCACTCTTCGAGAGGAGGATCGCTACATCGTGGGCGCCGACGATCCCCAGATCACCGTGCAGACTCTCCGTTGGGTGCAAGAAGGTCGCGGGGGTCCCGGTGCTGGTGAGGGTCGCGGCGATCTTTCGCCCGATCAGTCCCGACTTCCCAACGCCAGAGACGATGACGCGTCCCGTACAATCGTGCAGGAGCTGGACGGCCTTTGCGAAGGACGCATCAAGGCGCTCGGCGGCGACCGCGACCACGTCGCGTTCGAGCTCGAGGACCTGCCGCCCGCGGGCGATCATCTGCTCCACGTTCATGCCTCACGCTCCCGGCTGGCGACATACGCCTCGACCTGCGTCGCCCATTCACCGCGGGCCGTGAGGAGGAGCTCCACGAACTCGCGTACCGCCCCCGCCCCGCCGTGTCGCGACAGCTGCACCGCCACCACGCGCCGCACCTCGGCGGTCGCATTCCCGACGCAGACCGGGAGCCCCACGCGCCGCAGCACACCAAGATCCGGGAGATCGTCCCCGACGAACGCGACCTCGTCCCACGAGAACCCGAGCCGTGTGATCAGCGCGGCGAGTGCCGGCACCTTGCGGGCGTGACGATCCTGGATCACATCATCCACATGGAGCTCGTCGGCCCGGAGCGCCACGCTCTGCGACTCACGGCCGGTGATGATCGCGGTCCGAATCCCCGCCTGACGGAGGAGCACCACACCGAGTCCGTCTTGGATATCGTAGCGCTTGAGTTCTACGCGGGAGCCGGCGGCATCGCCGAGGATGATCCCGCCGTCGGTCAGGACGCCGTCCACATCGAAGCAGACGAGCCGGATCCGCCGCGCGAGTGCGGGATTGATCGCGGCGGTCGCCGCCGCCGACGCCGGTGACGCCGCGCTCATGAGCGCGCGAGCTCCCACGCGCGGACACAACGCATCACTAACGCATCGAGCTCGTGGAGCGGGATCATGTTCGGTCCATCACTCGGCGCGTTCGCCGGATCGGGATGGGTCTCCATGAAGAGCCCGTCGGCTCCGGAGGCGCAGGCCGCCAGGGCGAGGGGCGGGATGAACTCCCGTGCGCCCCCTGAGGCCCCGCCGACGCCCTGCCCAGGCCGCTGCACCGAGTGCGTGGCGTCGAAGATCACCGGGGCCGCGCAGGCCTCGCGCATCCGCGCGAAGCTCCGCATGTCGACCACGAGATCCCCATAGCCGAAGAAGGTGCCTCGCTCGGTCACCGCGACCGGCGTCCCCGCCGGAGCCGCCGCGCGCACCTTCGCGACCGCGCCGATCATCCCTTCGGGGTGCATCCACTGCCCCTTCTTCACATTCACGGGCTTCCCCGTCGCCCCGGCCGCCTCGAGGAGGTCGGTCTGCCGGCAGAGAAAGGCCGGGATCTGGAGGACGTCGGCCACCTGCGCCGCGGCGGTGCACTGCTCCGGGAGATGCACATCGGTGAGGACCGGGAGGCCGGTGCGCGAGCGCACGCGATCGAGCGCGGCGAGCCCTTCCTGCAGGCCGGGTCCACGAGCCGCGCCGACATTCGAGCGATTCGCCTTGTCAAAGCTCGCCTTGAAGATGATCCCGCCGGGCACGCGTTCCGCGAGGCGCGCGAGATG
>CAXRBM010000109.1:0-9810 GCA_964228675.1 Gemmatimonadaceae bacterium | reverse complement strand
TCCTGCTCCGCCGCATCGCGCAGCCGCTTCGCCGCCGAGATGCGGATCAGGATCGGCTGCTGCTCGACCAACTCATCCATCAGCGCCTTCGCCTCGTCCTCCCACGCCATCTCCCGCGCCAACCGCGACGGCGTCGCCTCGACCTTGTCGAGATCGGTCCCGAGCGGGAGGATGTGGAAGAGCGCATCGAAGAGCGCGTTGCAGACCTCTTGGATCAGATACGTCGCGCCCGCATAGCCCATGAAGGGCGTCCCCGTCGCACGGCGGATGATCGCCCCAGGGAACGACGCCGGGATATACGCCCCGCGCCCCCCCGCCTCGGCGAGATACATCCGCTCGTTATAGCTGCCGAAGAGGATCAGCGGCGGCTTCTCGCGCACGAGCTGCCGGACCTGATCGTTCTTCGTCTTCTCCCCCGCCTTGCGTGCCACGGCGAAGGTGCACGGGAGCCCCATCTCCTCCTCGAGGAAGTGGCGCACCCCACGGGTGTAGGTCTCGTTCGCGACGATCGCGAAGCTCGCCGTCCCGAAGAAGTCCTGCGTCACCGACCGCCAGAGATCCCAGATCGGCTTGATCGTCGTATGCTTCTCGCGCGCGATGAACGGCTCCGGGTCGAGTCCGAGGAGCTCGCCCAACGTGCGCAGGAACTTGGTCGTCGAATGCAAGCCGATCGGCGCCTGCAGATAGGGCATCTCGAGTGCCTCGCAGAGCATCCGGCCGAACTCGCGGTACATGCAGATGTTCACGTCGGCGTCGACGAGACGCGGCACATCGGCGAGGTGGCTCCCGAGCGGGAAGGCGAGATTCACCTCCGCGCCGATCCCTTCGATGAGGCGACGAATCTCGTGCAGGTCGCTCGCGGTGTTGAAGGTCCCGTAGATGGGGCCGATGATGTTCACACGCGGCTTCGCCCCCGGCGCCCGCTCGGTCGCCTTGGGACGGACCCCCTTCTTGAGCCCGTACTCGGTCCACAACCAGAACAAGGCGCGATTCGCGCTCTGCCACTGGTCCTCGTCGATCGTGCGCGGGAGGAAGCGCTGGATCCCCGTCCCCTCGGGCGTCACGCCCCCACCAATCATCTCGGCGATCGACCCCGTCACGACGACGCTCGGCAACTCGGGATCGAGCGTGCCATGCGCGCGCTTCATGTTCGCCTCGGTCCCCTCGCGCCCAAGCTGCTCCTCGGCGAGCCCCGTCACGACGATCGGGAGCTCATGCGGCGGGAGCCCATCGGTATAGTGGAGCACCGAGGTCACCGGGAGGTTCTCGCACCCCACGGGGCCGTCGATCACCACCTGCAATCCCTTGATCGCGGTGAAGACGTACACCGAACCCCAGTAGCCGCCAGCGCGGTCATGATCGAGGACCAGCATCAGACCATCTCCTCCGCCTTGCGCTGACGCGCCAGCTTGGCGAGGTGGCGCTTGTAATGCTCGCGGAACTCCGGACGGTCCTGCGGGATCTCTTCCCAGACGCCCGCGGCATGGCCCTCGCCGACGCCGGCGAAGAAGGCCTGCATCGCCTCGAAGCGACCCTTGTTCGCCATCGCGGCGTTGACCACCTGCGCGAGCGAGCCAGCACCGGCGGGGCCCATCAACGGGCGCGCCGAGATGAGGTTCGTGAAATAGAGCGCGGGGATCGTCCGCTCCTTCGCCGCCTGCACGATCGGCGTGGTGCCGATCGCAAGGTCGGGCTCGTACTCCGCCATCGCCGCGAGGTCATGCTCGAGCGAGGCGCGGAACTGCACCTGCACCCCACGCGCCTCGAGCCACTCGCGATCACCATCGCTCCAGCGGGTACGTGGGCACGCGCTCCCCACATAGCGGACATCGGCGCCACTCTCCACCAGCAGTCGCGCAACAAGGAGCTCGGAGCCCTCGTAGCCACTCATGGTGATGCGGCCGCGAATCGGCTTCGCAGCGAGCGCACCCTTGATCGCCGGGAGGATCCGCGCCTTGGCGGCATCGATCCGCTCCGCCGAGACGTGCGCGGCCGACCCGATCGCCTCGAGCCAGGCCGCGGTCCCGTCGAGCCCGACTGGCGCGGAACCGACGATCGGTCGCCCTGCGGCCTCGAACTCGCGCACACTCGCGGTATAGAAGGGATGGATCGCGGCCACCACGCTGCCATCGAGCGCGGCGTAGAGCTCGCGCCACTCACGCGTCGGGACCACGGGACCGGCGGCGAGCCCCAACGGCTCGAGCATCATCCCGATCCCGACCGGATCAGCCGGGAACATCTCGCCGAGCAACGTCACCGTCGGCTTCTCGCTCTTCCCACCGCGCGGCGCCGCGACGGGGCCGAGCTCCGCCTCGGTGCGCGCATACCGGAGCATCGCCCCGGCCAGCACATCCTTGGCCTCGGCGTGTGTCGGGACCCCGAACCCCGGGACATCGATCCCGATGATGCGCACCCCATTGATCTCCTTCGGGAGAAGCTGGAGCGGCACGCCGGAGGCGGTCGGCACGCAGAGGTTGGTGATCACGATCGCGTCGTAGAGCGCGGGATCGGCCATCTGGTGCACGGCGTCACGGATGTCCTCGAAGAGCTGCCCCGTGACGAGGGTCTCCGAGTTGAAGGGCACATATCCCACCGTCCGCCGTGCGCCGTAGAAGTGCGAGGTGAAGGTGAGCCCGTAGACGCAGCACGCCGATCCCGAGAGGATCGTCGCGGTACGACGCATCCGGAGTCCCACGCGGAGCGATCCGAAGGCGGGGCACATCGACTGCGGCTGATCGTGCGGGCCCTTGGGATAGTCCTGCGCATAGCGATCGAGCGCCTCTGACTTCCCCGCCGCGCGCGCCGCCGCCTCGAGCTGCGACGCCCCCGCGTGACACCCGAGGCCGTCACCCGCAGGGGTGCCGGTCGAGGTCTCGACGATGGGCAAGGTGGTGGGCATCGAGGTCAGACCGTGTCGTAGACGACTTCGAGAGAGGGCTTCTGCACATCGTCGCGGCCGACCATGTCGAACACCGTCGCCGGCTCGAGCACGACGTTGCGCCCGACCACATCGCTCGCGAAAAGCCCGAGCAGGTCATCCTGGGAGAGCGGCCGCGGACGCACCGGCGGCGCCTCACCGACATTCGTCGCGAGCGTCTCGAACATCGGGCCCCATTGCGTGCCGGGGATCCCGACGATCTCGTAGTTCGCGCTCTTCCGGCGGATATCCTCGTGCGCCGGGATCGCGGAGAGGATCGGGATCCCGACCTTCTCGGCGAAGGCATGCGCCTCCCCGGTGCCGTCGTCCTTGTTGATCACCATCCCCGCCACCCCGACGTTCCCGCCGAGCTTGCGGAAGTATTCGACCGCCGAACAGACGTTGTTCGCTACGTAGAGCGACTGCAGATCGTTCGAGCCGACGACGATGACCTTCTGGCACATGTCGCGGGCGATCGGGAGACCGAAGCCGCCGCAGACGACGTCACCGAGGAAGTCGAGGAGGACGTAGTCGAAACCCCACTCGTGGAAGCCGAGCTTCTCGAGGAGTTCGAAGCCATGGATGATCCCGCGCCCGCCGCACCCGCGGCCCACTTCGGGGCCCCCGAGCTCCATCGCGAAGACGCCGTCCCGCTTGAAGCAGACGTCGGAGATCGAGACCTCCTCGCCAGCGAGCTTCTTCTTGGACGAGGTCTCGATGATCGTCGGACAGGCGCGGCCACCGAAGAGGAGGGAGGTCGTATCGCTCTTCGGGTCGCACCCGATGAGGAGGACCTTCTTCCCCTGCTGCGCCATCATGTAGGAGAGGTTGGCGAGGGTGAAGCTCTTGCCGATCCCGCCCTTGCCGTAGATGGCGATGATCTGTGTCGCCTTGGTCACCTCACCGCTCGACACGGGGTCCGGTTCCTGCGCCGCCTCGTCTCGGATGGCGCGGTGGAGCTGGACCATGGCGTCGGTGGTCGGCTGGGCGGAGTGGATCACTGGGGGGATCTCCAATCGAGGACCATCTTGAGACAGCGGGGATCGTCGAACGCCGCGCGGTAGGCCGCGGCGGCATCCGTCGCGGGGGCGACATCGGTGATGAGGCCGTCGAGCGAGAGCCGGCCATCGGTGGCCATCGCGCGGACCTCCTGGAGATCGGCCGGCTTGAATTCGGCGGCGACGCGGAGACGCGCCTCCTTCATGAAGGCGGGGGGGAAGGCGAAGGTGATCGGCGTGCTGTAGAACCCCGCGAGGACGATCTCCCCTTGCGGCGCGAGCCGCGGCATCAGCGTGTCGAGGAGGGAGGCATCGCCGCTGGCATCGAGGATGCAGCGATAGTCGCGCCGTGCATCGCTCGCGGCATCACGTACCGGATAGCCGTGCGCGCCGTCGAGGCGCGCCGAGGCGCGCTCCCAGACCGTGGGTGACCCACCGAGGGCGAGGGTGAGTCGGGCGACGAGCCGACCGAAGACCCCATGTCCGACGATGAGATCGGGGAGGACGGCGCCGCCGCGGATGGCGTGCAGCGCGGTGGCGGCCAAGGCGAGGAGCGTCGCACGCTCGCCAAGCTGCGCATCGATCGGGATCACGCGCTGCGCCGGCGCGACGACGGTACGCGACGCGCCACCGAAGAGCCCGCGGATCTCACCGTAGCAGTTCGCGCCCGGCACGAAGACCGGTGTGCCGATCGGGAGCGCGGCATCGGCGCCCGCCTGCGTCACGACGCCCACCGACTCATAGCCGGGGACGAGCGGATAGCCCAATCCCGGGAACGCCGGCATCCGTCCCTCCCAGAGGAGACGTTCCGTGCCTGCGCTGATCGATGACCAATGGATGTCCACGACGACATCCCCCGCACCTGGCGATGCGAGAGCGAGCTCGCGCAGCGAGAGCTGGCGCGGCTGATCGAAGACCACTGCGGTCGACATCACCATCGGGAATCGGGCATCTGCTTTGACGAACGTGGAGTAACGTGTACTAGACGCTTCAGTCCGTAAGGAGTCATTGACACCCTAAGGTGCAACGGGGGGGCGAAACCGTCAAGAAGCAGGTTTCAGGGGTGAGGGGTCAGGGATCAGATCACCTGACCCCTGACCCCTGTCCCTTGACTTCGGCCTTTATTCGGTTTATTGCCCACACCCTGACATCGGCGCCAGATTGCCTCGCATGACGCTCTTCTCCATCCTCGTCGGCGCCCATATCGCCACGGGAGCGGTCGGACTGGTCCTCTTCTGGGTCGCTGTCCTGACCAAGAAGGGGGGCGTCGCCCACCGGCGGTGGGGACTCATCTTCGCCTATAGCATGCTCGTCACCGGCTGCGTCGCGATGGGGATGGGAATCACCACCCTCCTCGACCCGGTCGGCACCCACCCGCATCTCCCCCCCGCCGAATGGTCCCCCACCACCATCCGCGCGATCTTCGGGTGGATGATGCTCTACCTCGCGACGCTCACCGTGAGCCTCGCCTGGCATGGGCTCCGCGTGGTGCGCAACAAGCGTCGGCATGAGGCGAATCGCACCCCGATCGATGTCGCCATCCAGATCGCGGTGATCCTCGCCGCCCTCAACTGCGCCGCGCACGGCGCTCTCGACGGCCAGCCCCTGATGATCGGGATCAGCATCGTCGGCCTCGCCTCCGGTGGGACCAATCTCTTCTTCTCCTTCCGCACCGCGCCACCCAAGTGGGCCTACCTCGTCGAGCACATGAAGGCGCTCGTCGGGGCGGGGATCTCCGTCTACACCGCCTTCATGACCTTCGGGCTCGTTCGCCTCCTGCCGAGCCACGCCCTCAACCCCATGGCCTGGGCGATCCCCCTCACCATCGGCCTCAGCATCATCATCTACCACCGCGTGCAGATCCAGCGATGGTATACCCGGGGCGTGAGCCAGCGCGTCGTCGTCCGAGGCGCATGACCCGCACCAGCCGCAGTCTCATCGTCTTCGGATGCTACGACATCGCTATCGGTTGCGGTCTCTTCCTCGCCCCCGATACGACCCTCGACCTCCTCCTCACCGCGCGCACCACCGAGCACTGGATCCGCCTCCTCGGGATGAGCGCGATGGTCCTCGGCTTCTATTACATCGTCGCCGGCCGCGCGCATCTCACCGTCATGGCGCATGCCTCCCTCTGGGGCCGACTCGCGATGGCCGCTGGCTTCTCGGCGCTCGTCCTCCTCGACCTCGCCCCGGTCCTCCTCTTGGGGATCGTCGGGAACGAACTCCTGGGTGTGCTCTGGACCACCCTCGCGCTCAAGGCAGACGCCCGAATGGACGCCCGTGCCTGAGACCCCCTACCGCCCGCCGGCGCCGCGCCCCACCGGGCCGATCCGCTCGCTCCTCCGCGTGATCGCGAGTGGCGAGGGGGATCTCCTCTCCCTCATCCCTGATCTCGCCTATCGCGAGAAGCTCCTCCCACTCGGCGTCACCCGCCGCGGGATCCTCTACCTGAATGACCCCGCGCTCGTCGTCGAGGTCCTGAATGACGCCGAGGGGATCTTCCCCAAGAACGATCTGATGGTGGATGCCGTCGCCCCACTCATTGGCAACGCGATGTTCGTCTCGAGTGGGGAGACCTGGAAGCGGCAGCGGCGGATGATCGAGCCCGCCTTCTCGCACATGCGCCTCACCCGTGCCTTCGGCCAGATGGTCGATGCCGTCACCGATCACGAGCGATGGCTCGACGAGAAGATCGCGCAGGATGCACCCTTCTCCCTCGATGCGGCGATGGGGCATCTCACCGCCGATGTGATCACGCGGACGATCTTCTCGATCCCACTCCATGAAGGGGCCGCGCGCGACGTCTTCGAAGCCTTCACCGTGTTCGAACGGCAGGTCGCGAGCGTGAACGTGAAGGCGCTCCTCTTCGACAAGCCGTGGAGCCACACCACGCAACCACCCCAGGTGCTCGAGGCCTGCCGGCGGATCCGGTCGCACATCGATACGATGCTCGCCCCGCGCTTCGCCCAGGACGCACCCAGCTATGACGACATCTGTGCGGCGGCGATCGCCGCCGTCGATCCCGTCACCGGGGAGCACTTCACGCGCGAGGAGCTCGTCAACGAACTCGGCGTCTTCTTCCTCGCCGGCCATGAGACGAGCGCGAGTGTCCTCACCTGGGTCTTCTTCCTCCTCTCGCAGCGCCCCGAGGTCGTACACCGCATCCGAGCGGAGGTCGAGGCCCTTTGCGGCGATGGCGAGATCACCATCGAGCACGCCAAGCGCCTCCCGTTCCTCAAGGCGGTCTTCAAGGAGACGATGCGGCTCTATCCGCCGATCACCTTCCTCCCGCGCGTGGCGCTCCAGGACACCGTCCTTGGCGGTCGAACGATCAAGCGCGGGACGATGCTCATGATCGCGCCATGGACGATCCATCGGCATCAGGCCCTCTGGAAAGACCCGGAGCTCTTCGACCCCACACGCTTCTTGGCCGAGCGGGAACTTGAGATCGTCCCGGGCTCCTTCCTCCCCTTCGGCTGGGGACCGCGGGTCTGCGTCGGTGCGGCGTTCGCGACGCTCGAAGCGTCGCTCTTCATCGCACGACTCACGCGCCGCTACGACTTCGAGGCGCTCGATCCGGCGACGGTGCGGCCGGCGGCGCGACTCACGACGCGGCCACGGCACGAGATCATGATGCGGGTGCGGCCCCGTCGCTGAGACAGGGCGCTCAGCGGCTCCAGAGCAGGACGACGTGGGCGGCGTGGAATCCCAGGGCCGCCAGCAAGGCGAAGGCGAAGCGGAGCGGATACCGCTCGACCCGGCGCACGAAAAGCATCGAGACCATCAGGCTCCCACCGGCGCCTAGGAAGGTCAGAAGTTCCCACGGGGCGGGCCCCGCCCCGGTCGACCGGTGATAGATGAGGAGGGTCGTCGCCTCGACGAGGACGACGGTCAACATGAAGACCACCATCCCATCCGAGGCAAGCATCCGCGTCATGCGACGCATCGCACGACGGAACGGGGGCAGGACGGTGTCAGTCATGAGGGGACGGAGGAGGATGGAAACAATGCGGCCGGGTCAGGAGGGATCCTGACCCGGCCGCTTCGACTCAGAACTGGAACTTGATCGAGATCGGGAAGATGCGTGTCGAGACCTTCTCATCATAGGTCCCATCATTCGCCTGCAGGAGGACCATGCGGGCATCGGCGCTGATGGGGCCGAGGAGATGGATCGAGAGCCCACCGTGCACCCCGACCGTCGCACTCTCCGAGGCGTTGTCGAAGCGAAGGTCGTACCGGCCGATCCCCGCGTAGAGGTTCACCCGATCCTTCTTCTTCCCGAGGATCGCCGACGCGGTGTAGTTGAGGCTCGAGGGCTTCTCCCCGTTCTCATCGGCGAAGACGTAGTACGACGCATCGACCGCGATGTCGAAGATGGGGAGGATCCCGGTGCGCAGACCGACCCCGCCCCCCGTCCCGGTGTAGCTCCCGCCGCCGGAGTACGACCAGGTCTGCTGGCCGGCGAAGACGGAGAACTGGGCTTCGGCGGCCGCAGGGAGGGCGAGGCACAGCGCGACCAACAGGAGGGCACGACGCATCAGAAACTCCAGGACGAAGGGATGAAACGAGGGACCTGCCGTTACTGCGATGACGACTCTGCTGAGGCTCTGGCAACCCGATGCGCCGCCCACAGCGGGATCCCCATCGCCACGATACCGACCAATCCCGCCGGCACCATCCCCCAGCGCAGACAGATCAGGATCGGGAGCAATCCATTCGCGGCATAGAGGGCGAGCGGGAAGTCATGCGGCGCCACGCGCGAGACCCACTCGCTCGGCGGGATCAGGGCCAGTGTCGTCCGCGCGACGATCGTCGCGGTGAGGATCCAGCCAAGGAAGTTCACGACCGGGATCCCGAAGTATCCGTCGTGGCCGAGGAGACGTTGCCAGACCGGGGCGTTCGAGAGATCGGGCACCTGCCAGAGCCAATGCTCGGTCTCGAACATCGCGGGATCCATCACCAGGTCCCACGCCGTCATGATCAGCGCGGCCACGAACGCCCACCACCAGCGACTCATCCCATCATCGCGTCCCGGCAGCAGACGGCTCGCGATTCCCAACGAGGCCACCAGCATGTAGAACCAAGAGGTGGGGATGTTGAAGGGGACGAGCCCCAGGAGCCGGTACCCGAGTCGATCGGTGTAGATGTACGGCCCGAAGGGCGCACCGGTGACGGTCCCGACCGCCTCGGCGGTGAAGGCGATCACGCAGACGAGGGCACGCGCCTGCAGGGTGCGGCGCCAGCCGACGGCGTGCGAGAGGAAGGCGATCCCCGCGACCGCGCCGATGGTCACCGTGAGCTGGCCACCGAAGCGATAGCTGACGTCCATGATCGCCTGATTCATCGGCCGCTGGAAGAAGGCCGGGATCGGCGGGACGAGGAAGGTGGCGAAGGCGATGCCAGAGAACGCCTGCAGGGCGACGTGCGCACGCAGCGCCTGTCGAGCGAGCCGCATCAGGAGCGATCTAGTGTTCGGCGGCGATCAGACCGGCGTACACGGGGTAGCGGGTCCGATGCACGGTGCTGCGTGAGAAGCCCGCCTGCCTGAGGAGGGCACGGAGCTCTTCGGCGCGGCGCGCGCGGCCGCGCCCCATCGCGCGGAGGTAGAGCCCGAAGTAGACATCGCCGACCGTCTCGGCGCCGCGGACACCGGAGAACGGCTCCACGATCAGGAGCACGCCTCCGGGCGCGAGGGCCTGCTTCACCTTCTGCAGCAACCTGAGGACCGACGCATCGTCGTGGTCGAGCAGGATACGCACCAAGGTGATCACGTCGGCACCGACTGGGAGAGGGTCCTGATGAAAGTTCCCCCCGGACAATTCCACCCGCCCTACAAGCCCCAGCCGGGCCAGACGTGTCTTCGCTCCCTCGATGACCGCAGGGAGGTCGAACAAC
>CAXRBM010000108.1:0-4900 GCA_964228675.1 Gemmatimonadaceae bacterium | reverse complement strand
GTGAGCACGACGCCCTCGGGCATCTCCACGCCGAGCTGCTGGAAGAGTTGAAGTCGCGCCACCGCCGCGGCGTTCCGGGCGCGGAGCGCCGCCACCTGCTGCGTCCCGAGCCCCACCTCAGCGCGCTTCACATCGAGAGAGGTGAGCTGCCCGACGCCCGCGCGGGCCTTCGCGAGGTCGAGCAGGAGTTGCTGCTGCACGACGAGTGAGTCCTGGAGCGCCGCACGGGCCTGCGCCTGCAGGGCGCCGATGAACTGCGCCGTCACCCCCGACCGCAGGTTGAACAGCGCGGCGTCGACCTCCGCCTCGGCGGCGTCGAGCGCGGCGTTCGCACGACGGATGGTGTTGATCGAATTGACGCTCAACCGAGCGTTCGCGCCCAGCCCCCAGCTCGAGGAGACGATGTCCGAGGTGGCGCCGAAGGCGAGGCCGCCGAAGAACTGCGGACGTCCCTCACGATAGCTCGAGCCGATCGAGGCATCGGCGCTCGGCAAGAGGGCCCCATAGGCGGAGCGGAGGGCGGCGCTGGCGCGCGTGCGCCCGGTGATCGACTGCAGATAGGCGGGATTGTTGCGCTTGGCGAGGTCGAGCGCCTCGGCGAGCGAGAGGGTCGTTCGCGCGCCCTGCGCCGCGAGCGGGGTCGTGAGGCAGAGAGCGATGAACAGATGGCGAATCGATCGAGTCAACGCAGGTACCTGGTCTCGTGAGGAAGAACGGGGATCGTCCCGCAGAGTCATACGCACGGGTCCCGCCCAGAGTTTCACTGGGGGATGTCGTCACGCACCGCGTCGAGGTCGAGCGCGGGGAAGCGCACGCGAAGCAGGCGGCCGCGCGAATCGGTCCAGAGCTCCTGCACCCCCTGATCCCCCGAGCGGATCGCCCAGCGTTGCGCCGCGACGTCGACGGTCCCGAAACGGAGGAGCTCGCTCCCCGACGGGGCGAGGAGCAGTGGCTGCAGCGCGAAGGCCCGGGGTGCCAATCGAGCCATCGGTCCCTCGGTGCGGAAGCGCAGGAGGAACCAGACCTGATGGGCGATATCCTCGTCCCCGGCGAGGGTGCCCGGCGGGAGGCGGAACTCGCGGGCTGACTCGCCGAGGAGACTCACGGTGCGACCCGACCAGAGCGACCCGCGGGATTCCCCCGTGGCGATCTCGGCGGAGCGACCGGCCTGAAAGGTCTCGTGGGAATACCGCAGGGGATAGCCAGCGGAGTCGACGCTCAGGACCACGGTGCGCCGCACCTCCCCGGTGGTGACGTTCGCCTGCGCGATCATCGTCGTCCCCGAGGAACTCTGGACGCGCCGGATGCTGAAATCCTCGCGCCCGACGCGCACCCCCCGTTGGAGGAGGGAGAAGGTCCCTTCCTCCACCACCGTGACCTGGCCCTCCGCCATCAGCGGGAACAGGAGCGTGAGCAGGAGGATCGCGGTGCGCCGGACCATCCCGGAAATCTAGCCGTGGGGTCGGTGACCGACCGAGGGTCGGGAGCCCGGTGATGAGGGGTGGGGTATCTTCCTCGCGTGACACCCTCGCTCCTCGCGATCTGGATCATCCTCCTCTCCGGCGCGCTCTGGGTCCGCACCCCCTCGCTCGTGGCAGTCGGTGCGCTCACGGGGGCGGTGCTGGTGCTCTCATGGGAGCTGCGCCGTGGGGCGGTGACGCGGCGACGTCGGACGATCGCGACGCTCCTCGGGTGGGCCCTCGTCGTCCTGACGGTGCAGCAGCAGCGCCACCGCGATCAGGCCACCTCGGAGCGCCTGAATGGGGATCTGATGGCGCCTTCGGTGCCGGCGGAGGCCCTGCGGCTCGAGGTCGCCACCGAGGGGGAGCGTCTCGTGGCGGCGGCCCGTCGTGCCACGCAGCTCTCGCGGGACCGGGCGGCGGCGTTCCGGGAGATCGGCGGGCTCCTCCCGTCCTCCGTCGATCGGGCGGTGATCGTCGCGCAGGGGGGGCGCCCCTTCGCGTGGAGCGGGCGACTCGTGGTGCCGCTCGATTCGCTGCGGGGCCCGGTCGGCGCGATCGTCACCCCCTTTTATGTGGTGGTGTATGCCGTGCACCTCGAGGGGGACCGCCTCGGCGTGGCGACGACGCTCCTGCACGGCGCCGCGCCCGCCCTCGGGTTGAGTCGTCCGCTCGATCGGACGCTGACCTCGGTGGACGCCGAGGACTTCGTGTACGGGGAGGTCGCGGCGGCGGCTGGGGTGCCGGGGGCGGTGGTGCTCGAGCTGGGCGGTCGACCGATCCTCGCGGCGCGCGGGGAGGTCGCCTCACGCGATGCCCGCGAGCTCGTGACCACCGAGCGGGTGCGCTGGCAGGTGCTGGTGATGCTCGCCCTCCTCGCACTCGTCGCCGTGGCGAAGGTCTGGCATCGGGGTCGTGGGGTGGGACCACGGGTCGCGACGCTTGGCGTCCTGGTGGGCGTGGTGCTCCTCATGCCGTTCAACACCTTCTCGAACCGCTCGGTCTGGTTCGATCCGGTCGTCTATTTCACGTCGTTCGGTGGGCCGTTCACGGGGACGGCGGCGGCACTCGCGATCAGTAGCGCGCTCGCCCTCCTCGGGTTGCTCACCGTACGGCGCCAAGGGATCCGTCCTCGGAGCCGCCGCATGGCGGTGGGACTCGTGCTCCTCGTCGCGGGGATCGGTCCCTTCGTGCTCCGGGAGCTCGCGCGGGGGATCCAGGTGCCCGCCACGGGGATCCCCCTCGCCCTCTGGGTCGCCTGGCAGGTCCCGATCTTCCTCGCCGCGGTGACGGTGTTGCTCGCCGGGGTGGCGGCTGGCCGGCCGATCGTGCGCGACTGGATCGGGATGCCGCGATGGGTCGCCCCGGTGATCGCCATCGTCGCCGCGATCCTCACCCCCCTCGTCCTTACGGGGCCGGGTCGACTCCCCGCGACCTTCCCGCTCCTCTGGATCGCCGCGATCGTCGCGCTGGCCCTGACGAAGCGGCGTCGCACCCTCGTGCTCCCGGTGGCGATCGTGGCCGCCTGCGGATCGGTGGCGACCATCTGGGCCGCGACCGTGCGCGACCGGGTGACGCTCGCCGCGGCGGATATCCGCAGTCTCACCGCGAGCGATCCGACGGGGATCACCCTCTTGGAGCGCTATGCGCAGCGGCTCGATCCAGGCGGCGCGGCCCGGACACGTGTCGAGTTGTTGGAGGCGTATACGACGACGGATCTCGCGGCGGCCGCGCGCCCGGCGGAGGTCGCCGCGTGGGACCCCTCGGGGGGACTGCTCGCGGAGCTCCGCGTGCGCCGTGCCCCTGGGATCACCGCTGGGGTCGAGCGATTCGCCGACGAGGCACGTCAGACGGGGGCCGCCTTCATCCGTGAGGTCGACGGTGAGCCGGGGCGACATCTGGTCCTCGCCGTGCCGCACGCCGACGGGACGGTGACCACCGTGGTCCTCGCGCCCGCGACCTCACTCGTGCGTCCCGATGCCTTCGGCGCGCTCCTCGGGTTCTCGGCGCCCCCCACCATCGATCCGCCCTATCGATTGACCCTCGGCCAGACCCCGCGGCTCCCGGTCCCCGCCGAGACCGCGCAACGCTGGGAGCGCGATGGGACCGAATTGCATGGCGATTGGTATCTGCCGGCGGACGCAGGCGCGGTGCGACGCATCCACGCCACCGTCGAGCTGCGCTCCCTCGATGCCCTCGTGATGCGCGGCACGCTCCTCGTCTTCCTCGACCTCGCGATCCTCGGGACGCTCTGGATCCTGGTGCTCGTCGCCGATGGCTTGCTTCCGCGGTGGTGGCGTCAACGGCGTCCCCAGTTGCTGCGGAGTTTCCGCTTCCGACTCTCCGGCGCGCTCTTCGCGTCCTTCGTGATCCCTTCGGCGCTCTTCGGGTGGTGGTCGTTCCAGCGACTGCAGGTGGAGGATGCGCAGCGACGCGACCTCGTCGTCCGTGAGACGCTGCGTGGGATCGCGGCCGCCGCCTCCGCCGATGAGCTCTCGGCTGCGGCGACGCGCTTCGAGACGCCGCTGTTCCTCTATGCCGACGGGATCCTCGCCTCCACGAGCGATCCCCTGCTCGATGCCCTCGCCCCGCTCGGGCGCCTGCTCCCCGCGGAGGTGGCGCTGACGCTCGCGCAGGGGGAGGAGCCCTCCGCAGGGGCGCTCACCTCGGTGGGGGGCGAGGTGGTCCGACTCGGGTATCGGGCCGCGCTCGCCCCCGATGGGACCGCGCTCGTCCTCGCGGCGCCGGCCCGGCTCGACGATCGCCTCCTCGACCGCCAGCGCGACGATCTCGCGATCTTCCTCCTCTTCGCGCTGAGCCTCGGTGGGCTGATCGCGTTGGCGGCGAGCGGGGTCGGGGCGCGGCAGCTCTCACGGCCCATCCGCGTGCTCCGCCAGCGGGCCCTCGCCCTCGCACGCGGGGAGGGCGCTCCCGCCCCCGTGGAGACGCCGCCGTCGGAGTTCGTGCCCGTGTTCCACGCCTTCGACCGCATGACGGTCGAGCTCGCGGAGAGTCGGCGCGAACTGGTGCGCGCGGAGCGCGTGCTCGCCTGGGGGGAGATGGCGCGACAGGTGGCGCATGAGATCAAGAACCCACTCACCCCGATTCGCTTGGGGGTGCAGCATCTGCGTCGCGCCAGGCAGGATGGGCGGGTGGACTTCGATGCGGTGCTCGAGACCAACACCACACGGATCCTCGCGGAGATCGACCGACTCGACGAGATCGCGCGTACCTTCAGTCGCTATGGACTCGCGCCACTCGAGGACGCCGCCCCGGTGGCGGTGGATCTCGCCGTGGTGGCGCGGGATCTGATCGCGCTCGAGCGACTCGGCACCAGCGAGGTGATGTGGCAGAGCGAGATCCCCGAGGGGGCGATCCTGGTGGCGGCGCAGGAACGCGCGCTCCGCGATGTGCTGATGAACCTGCTCGAGAACGCGCGC
>CAXRBM010000107.1:0-17941 GCA_964228675.1 Gemmatimonadaceae bacterium | reverse complement strand
GCGCGGCGGCGACGGCGAGGTCCCCCGCGGGCTCCTGCATCCGCATCCCGCCGACCACGTTGAGGAAGACGTCGAGCTGCGCGAACGAGAGCCCTGCGCGCTTGTCGAGCACCGCGAGCAACAGCGCGAGCCGGCGACCGTCATACCCTGTGCTCACGCGCTGCGGCGTCCCGAACCCCGCCTTGGCCGCGAGGCCCTGGACCTCGAGCAGCATCGGGCGCGACCCCTCGAGGAGACAGGTGATCGCCGAGCCGCTCGCCTGCACCTCCCCGCGCTCGGCGAGGAAGAGGGCGCTCGGGTTCTCCACCGCGATCAATCCCTGGGTGGTCATCCGGAAGACGCCGAGCTCGTCGACCGAGCCGAAGCGGTTCTTGGTCGCGCGGAGCACGCGGTGATCCCCCGTCCCCTCCCCCTCGAAATAGAGCACGGTGTCCACGATGTGCTCGAGGGTCTTGGGGCCGGCGATCCCGCCGCCCTTGGTGACATGACCGACCACGAAGACCGCGGTCCCCGTCTCCTTGGCGAACCGCATGAGACGTGCGGCACATTCACGGACCTGCCCCACATTCCCGGGGGCTCCCTCGAGGTCCCCCGTGAAGACGGTCTGGATCGAGTCGATGACCATCACCGCCGGCGCGACCGACGCCGCCGTGGCGAGGATCGTCTCGAGGTTGGTCTCGCCGAGGAGCTGGACCGCACCGGCATCGGAGGCGAGCCGATCGGCGCGGAGTTTCACCTGGAGCGGCGACTCCTCCCCGCTGACATAGAGCGCCGCGTGGCCCGCCCGTTGGAGCCGTGCCGCGACCTGCAGGAGGAGCGTCGACTTCCCGATCCCCGGCTCCCCGCCGACGAGCACCATCGATCCGGGGACGATCCCACCGCCGAGGACGAAGTCGAACTCGGCGATCCCCGTGGTCAGGCGATGGGATTCCTCGCCGGCGACCTCGCTGAGGCGCGGGGTGGCGACCACCTGCCCGCCCTCGCCATACGCGGCCGCTCCGGCGCGTCGCCGCGCGGCCCCCGCACCCTTCCCCGCGGCGACCTTCGGCGCGGCCAGCTCCTCGACCAGGGTGTTCCACTCCTGGCAGGTCGCGCACTGGCCCGACCACCGGAGCGACTCGGCCCCACACTCGGTGCAGCGGTAGACCGACTTGGTCTTCACCGCCATCTCACCCCTCCGGCTGGCGGCTGGTCCAGTTCTCGAAGCGCGTATGCTGCTTCCGGAAGTGCATCTTCACGTAGCCGGTCGGCCCATTGCGCTGCTTGCCGATGATCACCTCGGCGTAGCCATCGAGCGGGATGTCGCTCGTGCCGGGGACCATGCGCGGGTTCCCCGCCTCGTCATACGGCCGCTCGTTCATCTCCGGCCGGTAGATGAAGAGCACCACGTCGGCGTCCTGCTCGATCGCACCCGAGTCGCGGAGGTCGGAGAGCTGCGGCTTGCGATTCTCCCCGCCACGCTGCTCGGAGGCGCGCGAGAGTTGGGAGAGCGCGACCACCGGGATCTTGAGCTCCTTCGCGAGCGCCTTGAGGGAGCGCGAGATCATCGAGACCTCCTGCTGCCGGCTCTCGGAGTTGGCCGGCCCCTGCACGAGTTGCAGGTAATCGACGATGAGGAGCTTGATGTCGTTCTGCGACTTGAGCCGCCGCGCGCGGGAGCGGAGCTCGAGCACGCTCAGGCCCGGCGTGTCGTCGATCCAGATCGGTGCCTGTCCCAGGAGCGCCGCCGCCTTCGCGAGGTTCGAGGCGTCTTGCGCCGTGAGGGCCCCGGAGCGGAGCCGCTGGGCGTCCACATAGCCCTCCGATGCGAGCATGCGAATCCGGAGCGACTCGGTGCTCATCTCGAGGGAGAAGATCGCCGTGGGGACGTTGCCCTCGATGGCGGCGTACTGCGCGATGTTCAGGACGAAGGCGGTCTTCCCCATGGAGGGGCGGGCCGCGACGATCACGAGATCCGAGGGTTGGAAGCCCAGCGTCATCTGATCGAGGTCCTTGAACCCCGAGGGGACGCCGGTGAGGGCGCCGCCGGCGGTGCGGAGTTGTTCGATCCGCTCCATCGCCGACCAGAGGAGCGACTTGATCTTGACGAAGCCCTCCGAGCCACGGCTCTCGTTGAGCTCGAGGATCTTGTGCTCGGCGAGATCGAGGAGCTCCGCCGCGTCGGCGGGGCTCTCGTGGCCCTCGCGGACCAGCGTGGTCGCCGTCTCGATGAGCCGTCGCCGCAGCGCCTTCTCGCGCACGATCTGGCAGTGGTGCTCGACGTTGGCCGCCGTGGGGACCTCGTCGAGGAGCCCCCCGATGTATTCCTTGCCGCCGGCCGCCGCGAGGTCCCCGCGCTGCTCGAGTTCGGTGGAGAGCGTGAGGGGGTCGACCACCGCCCCGCGCGCGTGCACCGCCATCATCGCGCGGAAGAGTCGGCGATGCCCCTCCCGATAGAACATGTCCTCGGTGACGAACTCCGCCGCGGTGACGATCGCGTCGGCGGACAGGAGCATCGCCGCGAGCACGGCGCGCTCCGCGTCCTCCGACCACGGGGGCCGACGGTCGCGGAAGGCATCAGGGGACGCCGATTTAGGCGCGATCGAAAATTCGACGGGCGAGCTGGACATCTTCCCAGGCGGGGCGTTTCCAAGTGGGGTTCCGCAGCAGCGCTGCGGGGTGGTACGTGGCGACGAGGGGGATCCCGTGATAGCGATGCTCGATGCCCCGCAACTTTCCTATGGGGGAATCTGACTCGAGGAGCGTCTGCGCGGCAAACGTCCCGAGTGCCAGGATGACGCGCGGACGGAGTAACTCCAACTGCCGCAACAAGAAGGGCCGACAGGCCACGATCTCCGAGGGGCTCGGATTGCGGTTCCCCGGGGGGCGGTGCTTCAGGACGTTGCAGATGAAGACGTCCTCCCGCCGGAACCCGATCGCGTCGATGATCTTGGTGAGGAGGTCCCCAGACTTCCCGACGAAGGGACGCCCGAGCTCGTCCTCGGTGGCCCCAGGCGCCTCCCCGACGATCACGAACCCCGCGTTCGGATTCCCTTCCCCCGGCACGTGGTTGATCGCCGTGGAGGCGAGCGTACAGGCCGAGCAGGCCGCGATGGCGGCGGCGACCGCCTGCAGCGTGTCGAGATCCTCGCGCCCGCTGCGGGTGCTCCCGCCGCCGACATCGAGCGCGATACGCTCGGGGGGCTCGGTGGTGTTCGCCTCGCTGGAGGCCGCCGGTGCGACCGGAGCCGGCGAGGACGGCGCAGGCTCCGGGCTCCGTGCGGGTGCCGCTGACGTCGATGGCGCGCCGGCATCGATCGACGCGAGCGCCTTCCGCCAGTCGCCATCCCCCGCCAGCGCCTCCGCCGCACGCCGCTTCTCCGAGTCACGCACCGGGAGAGGCGCGTCGACCGAACGCGCCGCGCTCGGCGTGGCACCAGCCGGTGGCGTCGCGCCACAGGCGAGCACCTGCAGCGCCTCGTCCACGGAGAGCGAGTCGAGCACGAACTCCTGCTCCCCCATCTCCTTCCGCTGCGCGAGGTACTGCCGCAACCGCTCGTGCGCGTCGCTCACAGGAGCGCCTCGATCCGGTCGAGGATCCGATCCGCGGTCTCCGCCTTGGAGAGCAAGGGGAGCGCCTCGACCCCACCGTCGCGATCGATGATCGTGACGCGGTTGGTGTCGTAGCCGAACCCGGCTCCCGCCTCACGCGCGCTGTTCGCGACGACGAGGTGGAGCGACTTGGCCGCGAGCTTCTTCGCCGCATTGGCCTCGAGGTCATCGGTCTCGAGCGCGAACCCGACCGCGATACACGGCGCCGGCCGTACGGCGCGCGTGCTCGCCAAGATGTCCGGCGTCTCCTCGAGCGCGATCGGCGCTGGGGTGCTTCCCGACTTCTTGCGCTTGGCGGAGGCGACCTCCACCGGGCGGAAGTCGGCCGGTGCCGCCGCCATCACGAGGATGTCGCTCTGCGGCAGTTCCTTGGCGACCGCAGCCGCCATCTCCGCCGTGGTCTCGACCGCGGTGGCGCAGATCCCACCACCCGGCGGGAGCGGGACCGTGAGCGGCCCATGGACCAGCGCGACCTCCGCTCCGCGACGCCACGCGGCGGCGGCGAGCGCGAGTCCCATCTTCCCCGTGCTCTGATTGGAGAGATACCGCACCGGATCGAGCGCCTCGCGCGTGGGGCCAGCGGTGACGAGCACGCGGCGCCCAGCGAGCTTCCCCTTGGCCTCGAGCAGCCGGCCCGCATGGGCGAGGATCGTCTCGGGCTCCTGCATGCGACCCTGCCCCGACCCTTCGTCGGGCGACGCGAGCGGTCCGACCCCGGGGTCGAGCACGATCCGCCCGGCGGCACGAAGCTGCTGCGCATTCGCCTGCACCTGCGCATTCGCCCACATCGCGTCGTTCATCGCGGGGACCACCAGCACGGGGGCGGTGGTGGCGAGCAGGCAGGCGAGGAGGAGGTCATCGCTATGCCCATGCGCGGCGCGCGCCAGGAAGTCGGCGGTCGCGGGCGCGACGATCAACAATTCGGCCGCCTTCGCGAGCCGGATATGGTCGAGGGCGTGCCCCTCGCCCACGAGGGTCGAGTGCACGGGGCGGCCAGTCAACGCCTCGAAGGTGACCGCGCCGATGAACTCCTTGGCCGAGCGCGTCATCACCACGTCGACCTGAGCCCCCGCCTGCGTGAGGAGTCGCGCGAGCCACGCGGTCTTGTAGCTCGCGATCCCCCCGGTGACGCCCAGGAGGATGCGACGCCCGTCGAAGGGCCGCATCGGCGTCGAACCGCTTCGGTGGGCGGTTTACTCGCCGCGCGGGCGGCGGCGCGGCACCACGCGGTACTCGATGTCGCCGCGCGAGAGATCCTCGAGCGCCCGCGTCGTCAGCTTCTTCTCCGCCTTCGAGCGGTCGCGGGGGAAATCGTTTAGGACACGGGCGAACTTCGCGGCCACGAGCACCGAGAGGTACTTGTTGGTCGCGTGCTGGGTGACATCGCTGGGCGTGAAGACCTGCATGGCTGCCTCGGTGCGTGAAACGGTGATCCTACACTATGCGGACGGCGCCTGCTCGAGTCCAGCGAGCAGGTGACCGATCGATCCCTCGACCTGCGCCCCCAACGCCGGCAACCGCTCCCGCCGCAGGGTCTCCTCCGCGAGGATCTCGGCCACCCGCGCCGTGGCGCGGTCGAGATCGTCGTTCTCCACCAGATGCTGATACCGCGGCGCATCCAGCAACTCCATCCGAGCGTTCCGGAGCCGCAGCGCCAACGCCGCCGCGTCCTCCGACTTCCGGCCCAACAACCGCGCGACCAAGACCTCGACGCTCGGCGGCACCACGAAGATCGTCACCGCGTCCGGGAAGGCGGCGGTCACCTGCCGCGCCCCCTGTACATCGATGTCCAACATCACGTGCCGCCCGCTCGCCAGGATCCGCTCCACCTCCGACCGCAGGGTGCCGTAGCGCTGGCCATGCACCTCGGCCCACTCCGCGAACTCCCCACGGGCCACCCGCGCGTCGAACTCCGCACGCGAGAGGAAGAAGTAGTCCTGCCCATCCACCTCACCGGCCCGCGGCGCCCGCGTCGTGCAGGACACGGAGTACCCGAGGTCCGGCCGCGTCGCCAACAACCGCTTCGCGATCGTGGTCTTCCCCGCCCCTGATGGCGCTGAGAGTACCACTGGGAAGACGATCCCGCTCACTCGAGATTCTCCACCTGCTCGCGGATCCGCTCAAGCTCCTCCTTGATCGCGACCACCTCCTGCAGCATCGGCGCATCGTTCGCCTTGCTCCCGGTGGTGTTCGCCTCGCGCAACAGCTCCTGCAGCAAGAACCCGAGTCGCTTGCCGACCGGCTCGGCTCCCGTCGCCTCCAACGATTCGCGGAAGGCCGCGATGTGGGCGGCGAAGCGATCGAGCTCCTCGCCGACATCGAGCTTGTCCGCCAACAGCACCACCTCATGCGACAACCGCTGCGGGTCGATGGCGACCCCGCCGGCCAGCTCCTCCACCCGCTCGCGGAGTCGCTGCCGCTGCGCCGCCAACCGCTCGGGCGCCCGCTGCGCGATCCGCGCCACCGCTGCCTCGATCAGCCCGAGCCGCTCCCCGATCACCGCCGCGAGACGCGCCCCCTCGGCGGTGCGCATCCCCTGCAGGGCATCGGCCGCGGACTCGACGATCGCGACCAACTGCGCCGCCGTCGCCTCGCCCAACGCCTCCTCGTCCCGCGCGGCACGCACGACGTCCGGCATCCGCAGGATCGCCGCGACGTCAACCTCACCGCCCAGCCCATGCGCGGTCTGGAGTCGACGGAGCTCCGCGGCGTACCAGGCGAAGCGCGCCTCGTCCACCGCCGGGCCCGACGACACCCCCTGCTCGATCCGAGCGAAGGCGGTGACATGCCCGCGCGCGATCCGCTGACGCAGCGCCTCACGCACCTCCGCCTCCCAGTGCGCGAGCGCACTGGGGAGCTTCACGCTGGGATTGAAGAAGCGGTGATTGACGGCCCGCAACTCGACGCTCACGCGCACGTTGCCGACCGCGCCATCCGCCGCGCCGAACCCCGTCATGGACCGAATCATCGTAGCCCCATAAGTTACGCTACGATAGGCACTTGAGCAAGCTCCAGGAACCTAGTTCCAGAACGCCCAGCGGACCCCGTAGAGCTGCACCAATCGGGGCATCAGATACCCCGGGACGGTCTCGTAGACCCGGCCAAGCGCGTTGCGATTGTGCCAGAAGACGTGGGCCGAGCCGATCCGCATGTCCAGGATCGAGCCGTAGACCCCCGCCCCCTCGGTGCGGAGCGCCCCACCCGCCGCCAGCGGGAAGGTGACCGGGCCCCGGTATTCATGCACGAGGGCGGCCGAGAGCTGGAAGGTCCGGCGGACGATCTGCCGCTCGAACCCCGTGCTCACCCGTAGCTCCGCCCTGGACTCGACCCGCGGGCGGTACGGGGCCTCCTCCTGCCATCGCACACCACGCCACGCGAAGGAGAACGGGCCGCGGATCGGCCCGGAGAGACCTCCCTCGAGACCGGTCGACGACCCCACCTCGGTCGCGGCGAATCGGGCATCGAAGACCGGTACGCCGAGGAGCAGGCTCGCGGACTGCTGCACCACCCCGGCACTGAGGGTCTGGCGCCAGAGCGTGGTCGCCACCGTCAGTCGGGTCGTCGACCGCGAGGGACCGCCGACCGCGGCGTCCTCCGGGGTGTGGATGGAATGCGCGCCCACGATCTGCACGAAGGAGAGCGGCGTCACCGCGACGGTGAGATCCAGCCGCCGGGTGGAATCGGGACCACCGGTCTCCGCATAGGCCCCGACCTGCGCCCACCCTGACTGCCATCCGGCGCGAAGCGCCGTGGCGAGTCGCTGATCCCCCCCCTGCGCCCGGAGCCGCGCCGTCCCGCTGAGGTCGAGGCCCCAGCGCCGACCACCGACGGTGAGGAGATACTGCGTCTGCGCCACGGCGGTATCGGCGCCAGCGGTGCTGTCCCCCGTCTCCTGATGTCGGAGTCCGGCCGCGATCACCTGCGCCCAGAGCCCAGTGGTATCGGGGGATCCCCAGGCGGCCCGCACATACCCGAGGGCATCATCCCCTTCGAAGCGACCGATGGCATCTCGCTGCAGCGTCCCCGTGATCACATAGCGATCGAGGGGCCGACGGATACGGCCGTAGCGCTGGACCACCGCGTCGACGGAGAATCGCCCGCGTGCCATCCCGACGCGACCGAAGGCGCTCAAGGCATCGCCATCGCCCCGCGTGCGCACGCTCGTCGTGGAGAACTGTTGGGCAGCGACCTGCACCACCCCGCCCGCATCGGTGCGCTTGCCGTAGAACCCGCGGTAGAGGTTCACCTGCTCCGACCCCGTGAGGATATCGGTGCGCGTCTGCGGCGTGGTGCGGATCACGCGCCACGACCGCAGATGGACTCTGAGTTCGCCTGCGGCCCGCTCGACGGCGACCTCCTCCAGCGACCAGATGGGGATCGTCGCGACGTCCCGCGTCCCACCCTCGCGCGGATCAAGACCATCCCACTCCACGCCATCGAGGAAGACGCGCATGCGTCCGGTGCCACCATACCACGCGCCTGCCGTCGGGGCCGAGATGAAGCCCGAGGCGAATGCGACGAAGCCCGGCACATCGGCGAGGAGATCGGTGAGGGTGACCGCGCCATCGGCGAGGATCGCCTCGCGGTCCCAGACCGTGCGGCGCCCACGCACCTCGGGCAGCGCCCCGCGCGGTGCGACGGCCAACGGGGCCTTGATCGTATCGCGCACGGTGTCGCGCAGCGCGGCACGCGACGAATCGCGCAGCGCCTGTTGCGCCGGGAGTGTGACGGCGACGCCGAGCATCGCCGCCACGAGCCAGCGCGTGGCGATCAGCGCGCTCTCCCGCGCACGAATTCGACGAAGGTGCGCACCGGGAGCCCGGTCGGCCCCTTCGGCATCACCACAAGATCCGTCTCCGAATACGCGGTACCCGCCACATCGAGATGGACCCAGGGCATCCCCTCCGCGAACTCCGCCAGAAAGCACCCCGCCGTGATGCTGCCGCCATCGCGCCCGCCGATGTTGCGCAGATCGGCGCAGTCAGAGCGGAGCTGCTCCCTGTACTCATCGAAGAGGGGGAGCTGCCACCCGGTCTCCCCGCCGCGCCTCGACGCGGCGAGGACCTCGTCGATCACGGCCTGATCGTTCCCCATCACCCCCATCGCCACATGCCCGAGCGCGATGACGACCGCGCCGGTGAGGGTCGCGGCATCGACCGTCGCCTGCGGACGGAAGCGCTTGGCGAAGTGCAACACATCGGCGAGGACGAGACGCCCTTCGGCATCGGTGTTCTGGATCTCGATCGTCTTTCCGTTGGAGGCGCGCACGACATCGCCGGGGCGCACCGCATCACCGTCGACGACGTTCGTGGTGGACCCGATGAGACCCACGACGTTGATCTTGAGCTTCATCCGCGCGATCGCTTCCATGGCGCCGAGCACACCGGCGGCGCCCGACATATCGAACTTCATGAGCTCCATGCCGGGGGCGGGCTTGATCGAGACGCCGCCGGTGTCGAAGCAGAGTCCCTTCCCGACGAGCGCGACCGGCGCGGCGCCCTTCTTTCCGCCCTTGTATTCGAGGACGATCAGCTTGGGGTCCTGCCGCGTCCCCTGCGCGACCGCGAGGAAGGAGCCCATCCTCATCCGCTTCATCTCGGCGCGGCCATAGGCCTTCACCGTGAGCCGATGCCGCTTCCCGACCTCCTTCGCGGTCCTCACGAGATAGTCGGGGGTGCAGATATTGCCTGGGAGCATCGCGAGGCGCCGGGCGATCCGCTGCCCCTCGGCGACGGCGATCCCTGCGGTGAGCGCGCGCTTGGCCCCCGCGACGTCATCGACGAAGAGCGTCACGCTCGTGAGCGCCTGCTTGCGCTTCGCGGCCGGCACCGGCGCGTGGAGCTCCTTGAACTCCCAGCTCCCGAGCGAGAGCCCGACGACCGCGCCTTCGAGCGATGCCTCGGTGAGGTCAGCCGCCCAGACGGTGCAGCTCCCGACACCAAGCCCCTGCGCGCGACGTCCCGCGAGGGTCGCGGCACGAGTGAGTCCCTTCACGCGATCGCCTGTCCCGGTGCCAACGAGGAGGAGTCGCTCCGGTCCCCCCGTGCCTGGCGCGAAGAGGAGAAGCGTCTCGTCCTTCCCGCCCTGGAAATCCTTACGACGAAGCGCGCGCCCGAGCGCGCCACCGAACTTCGTGTCGAGGGCGCGGAGCGCGGCCGGGAGACTCGGCTCCGAGGGCAACGCGACCACGAGGAGCGGGGTCGCCGTGCGCGCGGGATCCCCGCGCTTCACGCTGAAGGCGATCGACATCAGGCCATCCCCGTGATGATCGCGTCAGCGAACCCAGAGGTCGAGACCTCGGTCGCCCCCTGCATCTGCCGCGCGAGATCGTAGGTCACCGTCTTCGCGGTGATCGCCTGCTCGAGCCCGCGGATGATGAGTTGCGCCGCCTCATCCCATCCCATCTGCTCGAGCATCATCACGCCGGAGAGGATCACCGACCCCGGGTTGATCTTATCAAGGCCGGCGTACTTCGGCGCGGTGCCGTGCGTGGCCTCGAAGACCGCGGCCGCATCACCCACGTTGCCGCCCGGCGCGATCCCGAGCCCACCGACCTCGGCGGCCAGCGCGTCGGAGATGTAGTCGCCGTTGAGATTCGGCGTCGCGACCACCGAGTACTCGTCGGGACGGAGGAGGATCTGCTGGAACATCGAGTCGGCGATCCGGTCCTTGAGGAGCACCTGCCCCGCCGGCACGGCACCCTGCACGTCGTTCTCGGCGATCACCTGGCCGACGAACTTCTCCTTGGCGAGCTCATAGCCCCAGTCCCGGAAGCCACCCTCCGTGAACTTCATGATGTTCCCCTTGTGCATCATCGTGACCGAGGGGCGCTTGTGGCGGATCGCATAGCGGATCGCCATCTCGATGAGGCGCTTGGAGCCGAACGCCGACATCGGCTTGATCCCGATCGCCGACTGCGGACGGATCTTCTTGCCGAATTCCTTCTCGATGAAGGTGCGGAGCTTCTCCGCCTCGGGGGTCCCCGCCTTGAACTCGATCCCGGAGTAGACGTCTTCGATGTTCTCGCGGAAGATGACCATGTTCACCTTGCCGGGATCCTTCACCGGTGCGCCGACGCCCTCGAAGTACCGCACTGGGCGGATGCAGGCGTAGAGATCGAGCTCCTGCCGCAGCGCCACGTTCAGCGAACGGATGCCGCCACCGACCGGCGTCGTGAGCGGACCCTTGATGGCGATCTTGAACTCGCGCACCGCCTCGAGCGTCTCGGCGGGCATCCACTCCCCGGTGGTGGTGTGCGCCTTCTCACCCGCGAGGATCTCCATCCAGTGGATCCGGCGCTTCCCAGCATAGGCGCGCTCCACCGCGGCGTCGAAGACGCGGACGCTGGCGCGCCAGATGTCGGGACCGGTGCCGTCGCCTTCGATGAACGGGATGATCGGCTGGTCGGGGACGCGGAACTCGCCGCCGGAGGCCTCGATGCGCTCACCCTTCGCGGGGACGCGCGCGAACTTGTAGGTCGTCATGTCGCGTGTCGGTTGGGGGAAGAGTCGAAAATTAGTAGCTTGACCCCATGACCGCGCCCCCACGCGAACCCGCGCGGCCCTTCGCGCCGCCCATCGCGCTCCCCCCGGCGGCGAGGCCGGCGCAGCTGATCGGCCGGGCGCTCCTGCTCCGGTGTCCAGCCTGTGGCATGCCCGGCATACTCCGGAATTGGTTGACGCTGCGCGCCCGCTGCCCAGGCTGTGCGCTGAAGTTGGACCGTGGCACCCCCGGTCACTTCGTGGGCGCGTATCTCGTGAACCTGATCATCGCCGAGCTGCTCTTCGCCGTCGGACTCGGCGCCTGGCTCCTCGCCGCGTGGCCTGACGTCCCCTGGGATCTCGTCGAGCGGGTCGCCGTGGTCGCGATGCTGATCGCGCCGCTCGTGCTCTACCCCTTCACGCGCACGGTCTGGCTCGCGGCCGACCTCATCTTCGATCCACAGCGCCCCGGGGATCGATAGCAGGCACCTCGTCGGGGGCCAGCGGGCGCGCGAGATCGATCGAGAAATAGACGCGGGTGGTGTCCGCCACGCGTGTGTCGGTGCGGTGCTCCAGCCGGTCGCGCCTCGTCTCGAGGACGAGGAGCCCCGGCGCACGCGTGCGTCGGAGCGAGCGTTCGACGTGGAGGTCGACGACGGAATCGATGGTCAGCGTCCCCTGTTCCGCCTCGAGCCACCGGGTGAGCGCCTCGGCGAGTGCGCGCTCTCCATCGTTCGTCATCATGGCGTCGAGCCCCACCCGTTGCCACTCTATGATCGCCTGCGGATGCGCCTCGACGCCGGCGGCCGACTTCACGATGCGATAGATGCTCTGCGGATAGGTACGGACACCCAGCGCGATCTCGTCGGAGGATTCGAGCAGCGCCAGCCGCTCGGCGAACCTCCGGCGAGCACAGGCGAAGGTCAGTGAATCCCCGCCGTCCTGATCACAGGCGCGCGGCCAGAAGGCGACCCAGAGGTCCTGCCCCGCCTGCAGCGAATCGCGCGCGGCCGGCGAGAGCGCAGCGTGCAACGCGTCGTACCGCACCGTCAGCGCGGCCTGCATCGGACGGAGGCCTGCCGTGTCGCACGCCGCCATGGTGAGCCCGAGCGCGGCGAGGGACCTGAGGCGCCTCATCGACGCGGTGGGACGCTCGGTGGGATCACCGGCGGAGGGATCACGATCGGCGGATCGACCGCCGGTACGACGGGGAGCGCCGGCACGAGGGGCCGCGTCCGCACCGTGAGCTCGATCGGCTCGGCGTCGAAGCCATTGGCCTCGCGCACACGGAGCCGAAGGGTGGCGACCGAATCGGGGAGCGCCCCGGCAAGCAGGGAGAGCGTCACCGCGCGTGACGCCCCCGGCTCGAGTCGGCCGACGAAGGTGGCGAGCCCACTGACCGGCGCGGACGCCGTCCCGGTGACGCGCACCGCGATCGCCGGCCCACGCCCGACGTTGCGGATCGTGAGACGGAGCGAGGCGGTGTCATTCGGCGTGAGCGACGAATCCCCCGAGGCACTCGAGAGGCGAAGCCCCTCCACCTCGACCCCCGCGGGGAGCATCGCCCGTGGCACCAGGCCATCCACCGCGACCTCCCCACGCTGTGGCCCGACCGGGATCAGAGAGTCGCTCCCAGGGAGCTTGAGCTGGAGATCGGAGCGTTCGACGGTGACCCCGTCGGTGCCGAGCTGTTCGACCGCGCGGACGCGCACCTCCGCCTTGCGCGTGAAGAGTTGCCGCGCGGAATCCGGCGGCATCTTCAGGACGGCCTCGGTCCCGAGGACGGTGAGCCGATACTCCTCGCGATCCGCGTCGTAGTTCTGGAGGACGACGACCGAGTCGCCGAGCTCGACCTCTTGGCGGCTCGCAAGGATCCGCATCGCGCGCAGGTTGGCGCGTCGGCGATAGACGCGACGACTCTGGATGGGATACGAGCGCTGGGCACGCCCGAGTCGCTGACGGAAGACGTCCGTCGACTCGAACTGATCCCGAGGCGCGAAGGCCGCACGGAGTGCGGAATCTCCCGCGATGACCTCGGGATCGATGTACGGGAGCCAGAGTCGGACGGTGGCATCCTGCGCACCGGAGGCGAGGAAGCCCTCCGGACTGAATGCCACCCCGTAGACCTGGGACGTATGCCCGCGCATCACCTGCAGCGAGGCGCCGCTCTCCACATCCCAGATGCGGATCGTGCTGTCCGAGGCGCTGGCGAGCAGCCGCCCATCGGCGCTGACGGCGAGGGCGACGACCGCGTCATCGTGCCCGCTGAGCCGACGGATCTCGGTGTAGCGCTGCGTCTCCCAGATGCGCACCGACTTGTCTCGTGAACCAGCCACGAGGAAGCGCCCATCGGTGCTGAAGGTCACCGTGACATCATCGAAGAGCGCGTCGGCGCTCAACGAGAGCGTCCGTCCCGCGACCTCAGCGGAATCCGTGCGCCAGAGCCGCACCGACTGATCCCACGACCCGCTCGCGATCCGCTCGCCATCCGGGCTCACCGCGACGCTGGTCACCTTCCCCGCATGCCCACGGTAGGTATGAATGGGGGACCAGGTCACGACATCCCAGAGTCGGACGGTGTTATCCGCCGCCCCACTCACGAGATGCCGCCCATTCGGTCCGAACGCGAGCGCCGAGACGAGCGCCGAGTGGCCGGCGAGGGTCCGCACCAATTCGCCGCTGGCGGCATCCCAAATCCGGATGACGTTGTCCGCCGAACCACTGGCGAGCCACCGCCCGTCAGGGCTGAAGGCGACGCAGGAGACGGGGCCCCCATCTCCACCGAGGGTGAGGAGGAGGTCGCCCGACTCCACGTCCCAGACGCGCACCGTGCTATCGGCGGAGCCGGAGGCGAGGAACCGCCCATCGAGACTGAAGGCGACACCCGCGACCGCGGACTGATGCGCCGGGATCGTCTGCACGAGGGTCGCCCCCGTCGCGATGGGAGCGCCGCTCGCAGGCGCCTGCGCCATCACCGCCGGGGCGATGAGCCCCAGCAGCAGGCTGACGAACATCACGAGGGGGATCCGGGCATGGACTCGCACCCCTCCACTATCAGGCCGGGCCGGCGATGCGGCAAGCACGATAACGGACTCACCGCCGCCAGACGGCATCAGGGGAGGCATTCCCAAGGCGGTCGACCGAGGCGACCGCCACCCCATCGATCCGCGAGCCGGTGAACGTCACCATCCCTTGCGACGCGCGGACCAGACGTGCCTGCCATCGCCCGGCGTCCCGCCACCGGATGAACCACCAATAGGCGTCCGTGGCCCCGGTGAGACGCACCTGCACCTGCTCCGACGTGCGCGTCACCACGAGCTCCGGGGCGGCTGGTGCCGTCGCATCGAGCCAGGTCGTCGCCGGAGGGATCGCCGCATTGGCGTAATGCGTCTCGGTGAGGGTGCTCCGGAACCCTCCGCGATCCGTACGGACACTGCTCCCGTTGTACAGGATGGTCCCCGAGGCCCCGCCGATGCGTGTCGCCTGCTGCTGACGCACGAGGGTGATCTGATTGGGGATCTCCATGCTGTTGAACGCCGAGCTCGTCCCGTCGGCGACGCGATACGACGCGAGACCGGGCCAGAGATGCCGTCGCCTGTCGTTCTGCTCCCGCCACCAGTCGAGCAGTGCCGGGAAACTCTGCCCCGTGGAGGCGATCGACCAATAGAGCTGCGGCGCGAAGTAATCGACCCATCCCTCGGCGAACCAGCGCCGCGAATCGGCGTAGATCGACGCATACGCATCGAGCCCCGTGACGCCCGCCGGATTCCCAGGACGCCAGATCCCGAAGGGACTGATCCCGACCTTCACATGCGGCGAGAGCGCCCGCACCTCCTGATAGAGCCGCTCGACGAACCGATTCACGTTCGACCGACGCCAATCCCCCTTGGTCAGCGTCCCGCCCTCCGCGACGAAGCGCGCGTACCCCGCGCTGTCGGGGAAGTCGAGATTCGGACAGTTCGGGTTGGGATAGGGGTAGAAGAAATCGTCGAGGTGCACCGCATCGACATCGTATCGGCGGATCACATCGTTGATCACGGCCATCGCGTGCGCCTGCACATCGGGCTCGCCGGGATCGAACCAGAGTTGGGTGCAGTAGCGACGGACGAGATCGGGGCGCCGCTTCGCGAAATGGCTCTCCGCGAGACGGATCGTGTCACTGAGGTTCCCGGCGCGGAAGGGATTGAACCAGGCGTGGAGCTCGAGCCCCCGCGCATGCGCCGCCTGCACGGCGAAGGCGAGCGGATCGTAGCCCGGGTCGGTCCCCTGCTGGCCCGAGAGGGACCGCATCCAGGGCTCGAGCGGCGAGGGATAGAGCGCATCGCCGGCGGCGCGCACCTGCAGGATCACCGCGTTGAGTCGCGTCTGCTCCGCGACGCCGAGGAGGGTGATGAGCTCCTGCTGCTGGGTCTGCACCGGCAGCGCGGCCTGCGAGGGCCAGTCGATGTTGGCGACCGTGGCGATCCACATCCCTCGGAACTCCCGCTCGATCGCGGGGACGACGAAGGGGGGCAGGTCATCCCCGGGCGACGGCGGCGTCGAGGGGGCCGTCGGCGCGGCGCAGGCGGCGATGAGGACGAGCGCCGCACATCGTAGTGCCCGGAGTGGGAATCGAACCCACATGAGGTTGCCCTCGGGGGATTTTGAGTCCCCTGCGTCTGCCGGTTCCGCCATCCGGGCTACTCCGAAAGATAGTGAGGTCCAGCGCGCGATGCGGAGAATATGCCGCTAGGGCAATGCGATGGGGAGCGAGGTATAGCCGCGAAACTGGAAGCCCGCCCGGCGGATCGCACCCGGGAGCGTGGTGAGCGTCGGGAGCCGCTCCGCCAACGCCGCGAAGAGCACCGCGAGTTCGAGCCGCGCGAGGGGAGCACCGAGGCAGAAGTGGATCCCCCCGCCGAACGAGAGATGCGACGGCTCCCCACGCGCGATGCGAAAGGCATCGGGGGCGTCGAAGCGCCGCGGGTCGCGATTCGCCGAGCCGATGCAGAGACCGATCCGCTCGCCCCGCGGGATCTCCACCCCACCGTACGTCACCCCCGCCTCGAGCACCCAACGCCGAAAGAGCTGCAGCGGGGGGTCCCACCGCAGGATCTCCTCGATCGCCGCATCGACCGGGACCTGCCCCGCCCGCAGTGCCTCCCATTCCACCGGATGGGCGGCGAAGGCGGCGATGCCATTCGAGGCGGCGTTGACCGAGGCCTCGTGCCCCGCCATCAACAGCACCATCACCGTGCTCGTGATCTGCGCATCGGTCAGTCGCTCGGCGTCGACCATCGCGTCGAGGAGTCCGGTGAGGAGATCCTCCTGCGGTGCCGCCCGGCGCGCCGCGATCAGCCCAGCGACGAGCGCGCTGAACGCTCGGACCGCAGCATCGGCCTCGGCTCGTTGCGCCTCCGACGCCGCCGGTTCGTACATCTGCACCACGGCGTGCGAGAGGCGCAGCACCTCGGCGTGCTGCTCCGTCGGCACGCCGATCAGCGTACAGATGATGCCCAACGACAGCGGCTCGGCGAGGTCCTGCACGACATCGAGCTGCCCACGCGAGGCCGCCCGCACCAATGCCGCATCGACGAGCGCGCGGGTCGGTGCACGCAGGGCCTCGACGGTCCGCGGGGTGAAGGCGAGCGAGACGAGGCGACGGAGCTTGGTGTGGTCCGGGGGCTCCATCGCGAGCAGATCCCAGCGCGCGTAGGCCGCGAAGTGCGGATAGCGCGGGTCGCGCCAGGGCTCGAGCGCCTCCGGTCGCGTGAACTCGTCCGCCGCGAACCGGTGGGAGAAATCGGAGCCGAGTCGACGATCGCGCCAGGCGGCATGGACGTCGGCGTGGCGAGTGAGCATCCAGCACGCCTCACCGGCGAGGTGCACGATCGGCGTCGCCTCACGGAGGCGCGCGTAGGTGCCGTAGAGGTCGGCGGCGACCTCAGGGGCGGCGGGATCGAAGGTCGGGCGCGTCATCGCGCGAACGATAGCGCCACCCCACCTTCGAGGTCACTCCGGATCGGGGGGCCGGCGGAGTTCGAGTCGCGGTCGCCCGAGCGGCGGGCCCTGCCCTGGCATCATCCCGGGCGGGGGGCCCTGCCCCGGCATCGGTCGGCCCTGCACCTGCTCCGCGCGCAACCGCATCTGCTCCTCGATCCCGAGGAACTTGGCCCGCTGGAGCGGCGTCAGGAACGCGGTGAGCTCCTGCTGTTCGGTCTCGAGGAGGAGGACCCGTGCCCGTTGCACCTCGATCATCCGATTCAGGAGCGAGGTGAGCTCGGCATCACGCGCCGAATCCCCGGCGGCGATCTGCGCTCGCAATGCGGCACGGACCGCGCGTTCTTCGGCGACGAGTGAGCGCCGACGCGGCTCGAGGCGCTGCGAGAGCGCGCTGAGCCGACGCGACTGGTCGTCGGTGAGCTCCAACTGCCGCTGGAGCACCTGGGCCATCCGGGCCCGGACCCGTGCCTCGAGTGAATCGCGCTGCGCGGCCGTGACGGGGCGCTGGCCCTCGCGCGGCCGCCCCTCACGCTGGTCGATGACGAGGGTGCGCCCCTGAGACCGGACCACGGCCGGCGCGGTCAGGCTCACCGCGAGGGTGAGGATGCACCACAACCGTCGATTCCTGGTGGTACGCATCAGAGCAGCTCCGGGGAATCGATGAGCGGGAGGGCGATGGTGACCGGCTCGGCGCGAACCGTGGCCTCCACCTGATCGAGTTCCCGCAAGAAGGTCTCCAACTGCGCCGAGGAGAGATCGGCGAGCCCGCCGGCGAGATCGATCGAAGGAGCAGCGGCTTGCCCACCCTGACCGCCGATCGTCTCCACTGCGACCACACGGTCGAGTCGACCATCGACCGCGGGCGCATGGCCCGTGCCGCGGAGCGC
>CAXRBM010000106.1:0-3320 GCA_964228675.1 Gemmatimonadaceae bacterium | reverse complement strand
GTGGCCGATCCGATCCCACCGGATGTCGAGGAGGAAGGGGAGGGGCCGATCGGAATCATCGGCGTTCCACGAATAGTAGACGAACATCGGGCGCCCTCGCACGTTCTCGCGCGGGACGAAGCCCCAGTAGCGGCTGTCCTTCGAGTTGGTGCGGTTGTCCCCCATCATCCAGAGGTAGCCCTCGGGGACGACGAGGGGGCCCCAGTCCTCGAGCGTCGGTTGCGCCGGCGCCGGACCGAAGCGCGAGTCGGTGAGCTGCACCCGCTTCTGCCAGTCGAAGAGGGGATCGACGTAATCCCCGGGGGTCCCGGGGAGTCCCGCCGCGTACCCCTGCCGCTCCGGCTCGCCATTGATGTGCACGATCCCGCCGCGCGAATGCACGGTATCCCCCGCGACCGCGATCAGGCGCTTCACGAGGATCGGGGTGGCATCCCAGGGCTGATCGATCTGCGGCGGCGAGAGGAAGACGACGATCTCCCCGCGCTGTGGCTCCGCGTATCCCGGGAGGTTGATCCGCGTGAAGGGGAGGTGCGGCCCGTAGCGGAGCTTGTTCACGAAGAGCCAGTCACCGATGAGCATCGAGGGGATCATCGACCCCGACGGGATGCGATATGCCTCGACGAGGAAGGTGCGCAGGACGAGGAAGATCGCGACGGTGGCCGCGAGCGATTTGAACCCCTCCCAGAGCTTCTGCCAATCGGGGCGCCAGGCGTCGCCCGAGCGGCCACGAGCGGCGGCGACAGAGGAGGTGCGCTTCTTGGGGGTCACGAGCGAGAGGCGAGGGCGAGAGGGATCGGGAACGGACGCCAGAGGGAATCTGGGGACCGCCCCCGGGAAAGACGAGAGGGGCGCACCGTCTGGCGCGCCCCTCCGGACCGACCCGTCGAGCGACGTCGCTTACTTGACGTTCTTCGAGACGAGCTTGGTCATGTCGAACATCGACACCTGACCCTTGCCACCGAAGACGACCTTGAGCTTGTCGTCGGCGTTGATCATGCGGCGATTCTTCTTGTCCTGCAGGCCGTTCTTCTTGATGTAGGCCCAGAGCTTCTTGGTGAGCTCGGTGCGCGGGAGCGGCGAGGCGCCGACGACGGCGGCGAGCTTCTCGTTCGGGGTCACCGGCTTCATGAACGCGGCGTTCGGCTTGCGCTTCACCTTCGCCTTCTTCACGGCCTTCTTCGCCGGCTTCTTCGCGGCCTTCTTCGCCGGCTTCTTCGCAGCCTTCTTCTTCTTGGCAGCCATTCGAGTGTCTCCTCGAGGATTGTGATGATCGCGTGCTGCGCCCGGTCGAGCACGTGCGCGATCTGACTCGAAAGTAAGGGGCTCGCTCTCGAGCGCAATAGCCCTCACCCCGAGCGGAGTCCCTCGAGGAGGGCGACCATCCGCCGATCGGCGGGGTCGGCGGAGGGGTCATCCTCCACCACCTGTTCCCGCTCGGAGGGGGTCTCGAGGATGAGTGGGATCCCCTCGGAGCGCGCATCGGCGAGGAGCCAACCGAACGGCGCGACGCCGATCGTCCCCTCGCCCAGGAGGGCGTGACGATCCTTGTTCGACCCCGCCGGATGCTGACTGTCGTTCAGGTGGAGGAAGGCGGGACGCTCCCCGATCACCTGCTCGAATCGGTCGAGGGTGGCGCGCAGCGCCTCAGGGGAGGAGGTGAGGTCGTGCCCCGCCGCGTGTAGATGACAGGTGTCGAGCCCATAGCCGGTGCGATGCCGCAGCGCGTCCGGCACCTGCGCGAGCATGAGGGCGATCTCCTCGGGGGTGCGCCCCATCGTGCGTCCCGCCCCTGCGGTGTTCTCGATCAGCACACGCGTCCCCGCCCCGCTCTCGGGCACCGTCTCGAGAGCGTGGCGGATGGCGAGCCCCACCCGCACCGCCGCATCAGTGGAATCGCTCTCCCCCGCGGAGCCGGGGTGGAAGCAGCAGCCAAGGGCGCCGAGCGCGGTGGAGCGCTCGAGCTCCTTGGCGAGCCCCGCGCGGGCGCGGAGTGCCTTCGTCTCCTCGGGAGAGGCGGTGTTGAGCACGTACGCCGCGTGCACGAGCACGTGGCGCCGCTCGATCCCCACCGCGTCGAGCGCGGCGTGCACCTTCGCCGCCTTCGCCGCGGCGAAGCCGACCTTCTCGTTGTAGTAGGTCGGGGGCGCGGTGAAGCACTGCAGGGCGCGCGCGCCGGCATCGGCGGCGCGACGCACCGCCATCGGGAGGCCGCCGTCGTCGGCGGGGTGGACGCCGAAGAGGCGCGTCATACCGAAGCGCTCACCACTGGATCCGCCCCTCGCGGAGCATCACGCGCGGGACGCGCCCCCCGCGCTCCGAGGCATCCCAGGCGATCACCACGCGGTCGCCGCGCAATGCCACGAGGGGGCGGCGCGACTCCCCGACCTCGTCCGACGCCGGCATCCGCCCCTCGAAGATGTGCCCCTGCGTGCGCGAGACGGCGATCCCGAGCCGCGGGACCCGACTGTTCGGATCCTCGTAGACCACCACCACGGTGTCGCCGCGCGAGGCGAGCGCCGTCGCCGACGGCCGCTCGCCGTAGACGATCGGCACCGGCTCGTGGAAGAGCATCCCGGTATCCATCACGTGGGTGAAGAAGAGCCCCGCCCCCTCGCGCGCCACGAGGTGATAGGCGAGGTGCATATACCCGTTGAGGGCATCGACCGCGAGGAAGGGCACGGGGCGCGCACACCCGGTGCGCCCCACATCGACCGAGTCCGCCGTCACCGCAGGGTTCCAGGTGAGGCCGCCGTCGTCGGAGCGCGCCGCCCGCAGGAGGACGCTCGAATCAGGGCGCACCGTGAACCAGCTCGCGTACGCGGTATCGGTCACGGTGCGCCCCGCGCGCCGCGAGACGAGGCACTGCCCCGGCTCCTCGGGCCAGGTCGGTGGCGTCCACGCCGCGACGAAGACCGGTGCCCCATCGGCGCCGAGCGCGAGCCGCAGGGAATCGGCAAGGGCACCATCGGTGTGGCGGGTCCCCGTCCCCCACTCGACCGGCACGTGGACGCAGGCGATCAACACGACGCTGACCGCGATGAGCGTTAGGACGAGACTCCGAGGGGCAGACGACATCCCGAAGTATCACCGCCGTGGGAGTTAGATTGCACCCAGTCCCACCTCTCAGCCCACTCGACGATGCCGACCTTCTCGCCCAGCGGCGTGCGCCAGCTCCCGCCGACCCTCAACGAACCGATCCGCTCCTCCCCCCCCGGCACCCCCGAGCGCGCCGCCCTCCAGGCCCGCCACGCCCGGATGGAACACGAGCGCCCCGATATCCCCGTCGTGGTCGGCGGACGCGAGATCCGCACCGGCGCCAC
>CAXRBM010000105.1:0-5163 GCA_964228675.1 Gemmatimonadaceae bacterium | reverse complement strand
TCATTCACCCATGGCGCGCATCCTGATCGCCTGCTGGGGCTCGCATGGCGATGTCGACCCTTCGATCGGCCTCGGCCTCGGGCTCCGCGCCCGAGGCCACGCGGTCACGATCGCGACGATGCCCTACTTCGGGCCGATCGTCACCGCCGAGGGACTCGACTTCCATCCGATTCCACCGGACATCAGCCCGACGGACACGGCGATCGTGTCGCGCCTGATGAGCCGATGGCGCGGAGCGGAGTACATCGTGAAGGATCTCGTCGCTCCGCAGGTTGCGGCGATGCATGCCGCGCTGCTCCCACGCGTGCGCGACACCGATCTCTTCATCAGTCACCCCCTCGATTTCGCCGTCCCGATCCTCGCCCAGCGATATGGCATCCCCTGGGCGAGCACGGTGCTCTCCCCCATCTCCCTCTTCTCAGCGACCGACCTCCCGATCTTCCCCCCGGCGCCATGGATGCGGCATGTCGAACGACTGGGCGCCTGGCCCGGCCGTCTCCTCGCGCGTTCGGCACGGGTGATCTCGCAGTGGTGGACGCGGCCTGTGGCGGCGCTCCGACGCCGCGAGGGGCTCCCACCCGCGCCGAGTCCGCTCTTCGAGGGACAGCACAGTCCGCATCTCGTGCTCGCACTCTTCTCCAAGGTGCTCGGGGCACCGCAGTCCGATTGGCCCGCGAAGGTGGTCGTCACCGGACAGATGTTCCACGATGCCTCGCATGGGACGGCGCTCTCGACGGAGATCGAGCGGTTCCTCAATGCCGGCCCCGCCCCGATCCTCTTCACCCTCGGGTCCTCCGCGGTGCTCACTCCCGGACGATTCTGGGAGGAGAGTCTCGCGGCGGTCCTCGCGCTCGGCCAGCGCGCGATCTGCCTCGTCGGACCCGAGAATCCGGCGATGCTGCGCGCGAGCTATCCGCCCGAGGTGCTCGTGGTCGAACGGGCCCCGCATTCCCTGCTCATGCCGCGGTGCGCCGTCGTCGTCCAGCAGTGCGGCGTCGGCACGTTGATGCAGGCCTTGCGAGCGGGCGTGCCGACGCTCGCGGTCCCCTTCGCGAACGATCAACCGGACAATGCGTATCGCGCCGCGAAGCTCGGCGTGGCGCGGATCGTCTCGGCCACGCGCTACCGCCGACGGCGCGTGGCTATGGAACTCGATCGACTCCTCTCGGATCCCACGTATCGAGCGGCGTCGGCGCGCGTCGCGGCCGAGGTGCGCGCCGAACGTGGGGTGGAAGGGGCGTGCGATGCGATCGAGGGGACCTTCAGCCTGCGGCGGGAGCCGAGGAGCGTCTGACCGTCAGCGAGACGGCCGTCCGATCGTCGTACCGGGGCGTCCTTGTACGGTCCCACGACAGGTCGGCGCCCCGCACTGACAGGTGAAGCTCGCGCTGTGCTCATTCAGCATCAGCGCGTAATCGAGGGTCAGCTCCTCCCCCGTCGCGATGGCATGCAGCGCGACGACATCGAGCCCACGATAGCCGGTGTTCGGCGCACAGCTGTGGTTCATCGGCGCCCAGGCCGTGGGATCCTCATCCCAGATCGCATAGACCTCATCGCTGATCGGGACAGCGTAGTGCCGGAAGAACTCCTGATCACCGGCCTCCCACTGCGCCAGCACATACGAGCGCGTGACCAAGCGATACGGGCGTCCCTCCCCGCGGAACACCACCTCGCCGGGCGCCATCGCACGACGCGCGACCACGCCATAGCCGGCGATCGCATTGCCCTTCATCTCGTGGAGCGGCTGCCGCTCACGGTGCCGCGCGATCCCCTCGGCGATGATCCGCTCGAGGAATCCCTGCGGGCCCATCGGATCGAGCCGCAAGATGTGGTCGGCGGAGGCGGCGAGGTCACCCGGATAGAAGACCGAGCAGGTGAAGTTCACCTCGAGGAACCAGAGCGTCCCCTCGGCGTCCATCCGGAAATCCATCCGCGCATAGCCCATCGCGCCGAAACCGGTGAAGATCCGCTCGGCGGCCTCGCGGAGGCGTGCCTCGACGGCGGGATCATCGACCGCGACATTCGCGGCAGGATGCATCGCACTCGTCTTGAGCGCGTAGCTCTTATAGCGGAACCCCTCGGGAAAGCGATACTCGACCGGAGTGAGCGCACGTCCCTTCCCTCGACGATCGGGATCCCCGACGACGAGGACGGTGAACTCACGCCCATCGATGTACTCCTCGATCAGAAGTTCAGGGAACTCGTCCGCGAGGCGCAGCACCTGCGCCATGAGCGCGGCGCGATCGCGCACCACCGCGTGCTCGTCGACACCGAGGCTGTCTCCCGCGTGCGCAGGCTTCACGAAGCAGGGCATCCGAAGGGCCGTGACAGGACCGAGGAGCCGCTCGACCGTCGCGGCATCCCCCGCTCGATGTGCGGACGCGAGGGCACGCGCGTCGAGCAGCATATGCATCGGCGTCGCGACCCCGACCGAGGTCGCGAGATACTTCATCGTCGGCTTCGGAACGTGAAAGAAGGTCGCGGTCGGGCCGGTATGCGGGAGATTGAGCGCCGCGAGGGCGTGACAGACATCGACCCCCGGGGTGTCCCATTCGTGATAGCCCTCACAGAGGTTCACGAAGATGTCGTACCCCTGCGAGGCGAGCCCCTGCAGCTGCCGATAGGTCGAGAGCTTGTGAATCAGGACGTGATGGACCTCGTGCCCCGGGAGGAGGGACGAGAGATCACGCGCCGGATCGTAATGGCGATAATCGACACCGGAGGACGAGTAATCCGGCTGGAGGACGCAGACCTTCATGGGGTGTTCGCCGCCTGGAGGATCGCGCGGACGGCGCGGTGGTATGGGATCCTCGCGAAACGGAGGATCGCCCCGATCGAGGTGTAGAGTTCGTCCTCGGAGAGCCCGCACTGCGCATTCACCTCGAGCACGTGGAACGCCCCAGTCTTGCGATCGCGCCGGAGATCGACGCGCCCGTACCCGCGCCCGTGCACCGCCTGATAGGCCTGCCAGCTCACCTCAGTGATGCGCTCGACGAGATCGGCGCGTGCGGGGCGATAGCGCCAGAGCTCACCATCCCCACCGTCGATCTCCGACTCCTCCTCGTAGAGCCCCCAGAGGCGATCGAAGGAGAGGAAGCGCTCGGTGCGCGGGATCGTCGGATTGAAGAAGCGCTCGACCGGTGGGTAGATCGTCGCCCGCCGACGATCCTCCGCCGACCCGACGATGAAGGTCGTGAACTCGGGGCCATCGATGAAGCGCTCCACGAAGGCCCCACCATCGGCGAGACTCCACCCGCGATACCCATCGTGCAGCCGCGCGAGCTGCGCGCGCAACGCCTGATGCGAGTGCACCACCGACTTGAGTCCGATGCCGAGGCTTCCAGCGGAGATCGCGGGCTTGAGGATCAACGGTGAGCCGATCGACCGAAAGAGCGGCGCACATCCTACGCCATCCCGCGGCACCACCGCCCACGGAGCCGTCGGAACACCGGCGTCATCGAAGAGCCGCTTCATCACGATCTTCGACGTGGTGAGGTCGTAGAAGCGCTCGTCAGAACCGGTGAAGCGGAGCCCATGCTTGCGGAGGGTCCGGATGATGCTCACCCCCGGCGAGCCGTTGATCTCGTCGCCATCACAGAGGTTGAGCACGGTGGTATCGCGCCCAGCGGATTCCTTCGCCATCCGCGCGATCACCTGCTTGTGATCCTTCATCGAGATCGGCTGCCAGCGCCACTCGGCCTTCAGCGCCTCGAACGCCCGCGCGAACTCGGCGTGCGCCATCGAGTGATCGCTATACCAGGCGAGGTTGGGATCGTCGGTGGGGACGACGGGGACAAGCACCCAGACGAGCGGGGACGACGCAGATCCGCGAGGGCGGGCGACGGTCGTCACTGGGTCGGCTCGGATAGCATCGGTGAAGGATTCAAACGTGAGCCGAGAGCGATCGCAATGGGGACCGCTGCGTTCGAGAGCTCGAGGGGTGGATCAGACCCCGACCCGCTCCTCCGGATGGAGACGCCCCAATCGCCGCAGCACTGGGACGAACCACGCCACCGACCCCACCACCACGAGCGTCGCGCACCCCCCGATCACCACGCTCGGCGCCGTCCCGAACCACCGGGCCGTGACCCCGGACTCGAACATCCCGATCTCGTTGGAGGACCCGATGAAGAGTTGGTTCACCGAGGAGACCCGCCCGAGCATCCCTTCAGGGGTACGGGCCTGCAGGAGGGTACTCCGGATGACGACGCTGACCATATCACAGAGCCCAGAGACGAAGAGCAGCGCGAGGGAGAGCCAGAAGGTCGTCGAGAGGCCGAAGCCGATCATGCAGACCCCGAACCCGGCGACCGCCCAGAGGAGGGTGTGGCCGGTGCGCTCGAAGTCGTGATGCCGCGCGAGGACGAGGCTCATCGCCACCGCCCCGGCCGCCGGGGCAGCCCGCAGCACCCCGAGCCCGATCGGTCCCACATGCAGGATCTCCGCCGCGAAGATCGGGAGGAGCGCCACCGCCCCGCCGAAGAGCACCGAGAAGAGGTCGAGAGTGAGCGCCCCGAGGATCACCGGTTCCCGCACCACGAAGCGCACCCCGCCCGCGACCGACTCCCAGACCCCTTCCCCGCTCCCCTCGCGCACCGGGGAGCGATGCCGGATCGAGAGTAGTACGAGGACGGCGATCACCATGAGCGCGGCATCGACTGCGTAGGCGAGCACGGTCCCACCCACCGCGTAGAGCACCCCACCCAGGGCCGGCCCTGCCACGGCGGCGAGCTGCCAGGTGCCGCTCCGCCAGGTGATCGCATTCTTGAAGAGCGTGCGTGGGACGAGTTCGGCGGAGAGCGCCTGGCGGGCGGGTTGGAGGAAGGCGCGCGCGACTCCGCTCACGATGATGACGCCGTAGATCGCCGTCACCCGTCCACTGGCGAGCGCCGCGACGCCGAGCGGCGCAGGACCGGCTAGGATCCAGAGCGCGACACTGCAGAGCACGAGGACACCGAGGGCGATGAGCGAGATCGTCCGTCGGTCACGCTGGTCGGCGACATGTCCCGCGTAGAGCGCCGTGCTCAGCGCTGGGAGCGCCTCGGCGAGTCCGATCAGCCCAAGGGCGAGGGGATCCTTGGTGAGGTCGTACATCTGCCATCCCACGACCGTCCCCTGGATCTGGATCCCGAGGGTGAGGGCGAAGAGGCAGACGATGTAGCG
>CAXRBM010000104.1:0-8421 GCA_964228675.1 Gemmatimonadaceae bacterium | reverse complement strand
TCCCATCGAGCGTCTTCCGACGGAAGTCGTCGGGGCCGAAGCGGAGCGAGATGCGCCCCCAGTGATTGGTGCGCCCCCCGAGCATGCGGCCTCGCCACCAATCGAACTTGGTCCCCTCGGCCTTGGTGTACGGCTCGCCGGGGATCGTCCACCCCCCGATGCAGGCATCCCACTCGCCGAACGGCCGGTCGGGGGTCGAGGCGCCACGCCGCGGCGAGTCGTACGGCATCTTGAGCATCGCCGAGTACTTCGGGTCGGCGTTGTCCCACCAACTCCCGGCCTCGAGCATCACGACCTTCGCACCCGCCTTGGTGAGTTGATAGGCGGCCATCCCGCCGCCGGCGCCCGAGCCGACGATGGCGACGTCATACGTGGTGGAGCGAGACTGAGTCATGGCTGGGGGGAAGAGGGTCAGTAGCCGAGCGACTGCAGATAGGTGCGACCGTTGCGCGCGGTGGCCCACCCATCGGCGGGAGTATCGTGTTCCACGTAGAGATGCGCGACGCGGCCGGCGAGCGCGGTGCGGAGCAGGGTGCGCCAATCGATCACACCAGCGCCGACATCACGCTGTGCGTACTCCGGCGCGGCGGTGGAGTCCTTCACGTGGAGCATCGTGATCCGGTCGCGATACCGCGTGAGGAAGGCGATCGGATCCTGCCCCGCTTTGAACGCCCAGAAGCAGTCGAGCTCGAGATCCACCACGGCGGGATCGGTCTCCGCAAGGAGGATCTCGATCAACGTGCGATCGCCGAAGCGCTGGAACTCGTAGTCGTGATTGTGATAGCCCACACGGATCCCGCGAGCCGCCGCGGTGCGTCCCGCCGCGGTGAGCGCCGCTGCCGTCCGCTGCCACGCCTCGAGCGTCCCGTTCTGCGCCTCGGTCGTGGACGCGACGATCAACGTCCTCTGCCCCATCACCTCGGCGGCTTCCAACACCGTCGGCAGGCGATCGGGGAGGAGATCGTCGAGCCCGAAGTGCGCCGAGGGGGAGCGAAGGCCATGCGTGTCGAGCGCCGTGCGGAGCTGCTGCGGGGTGCGGCCCCAGCGGCCCCACCACTCGATCTCGCTGAACCCCGTCTCGGCGATCCGCTTCAGCGTCCCCTCGGGATCGGTGCGCATCGCATCGCGCAACATGTAGAGCTGTACCCCCACGCCCTTGAGCGGGGCTCCATCGGTTTCGGTCATCTCCAGCAGCTCCGTCGAAGGGAGGGCTCGCAGGGCCAGCGGGGTGAGGGCCGTGGCGCCGAGCCCCAGCAGGAAGTGGCGACGAGAGGTCATCGGGAGATTCTACCGCTTAGGCGTACTGGGCGGGATACCTGGCCATCTGGGGGGTGAAGTTCGCGCGGAGCGCCGCGAGGTCGGCGTCGAGGTCGCCGGTCGGGTGGAAGAGGGGGAAGAAGCGGATCTCCTTCCGCGCGAAATCGAAGGCGACGGGGAAGATCGGCATCCCCCCCTGCTGGGCGATCCGGTAGAACCCCGTCTTCCACTTGGGGGCGAGTTTGCGCGTCCCCTCGGGCGAGAGGACGATGATCGCGCGGTCCATCCCCTGCGCGAGCGCCACCGTCTGCCCCACCACATCCTGACTCGAGCCGCGATCGACCGGGACACCGCCGAGGAAGCGCATGAGGATCCCGAGCGGGAAACGGAACAACGTGTGCTTTCCGAGGTAGGTGCCGCGGATCCGCAGCGCGTACATCGCCATCACCCCGAGCGGGAAATCCCAGTTGGAGGTGTGCGGCGCGACGATCAGCACCATCCGCTTCACGTCGGGGAAGTCGACGCCGGCGAAGCGCCACCCGGTGAGGCGCAGCAACGCGATCATGATCCGCTGGAGGATCGGGTTCCCGCGCCGCGGCGTCCCCGTGGGGATCCGTGGGACGTTCACGCGCCCACCGATCCGCTCAGCAGGGACCATCGCACCCGGGTTCGGCGTCGCGGTGACGCGCATCTCAGGCGGTCTCCCATTCACGATGGAGTCGGCCGAGGACCCGCCAACTCACGAGCCCGAGCACGACGAGCGCGATCCCGACACTGGAGAAGATCGTCGCCCAGCGTGGCACCCCCTCGGCGGTGCGGAGCGTCTCCACGAGGAGCCCGCCGATGATAGGCCCGGCGAGGAATCCGAACGACCCCGCCACCTGGAAGACGCCGAAGAGCCCTTCGCCGGCGCCGCGCCTCGCGAACTCGCTCACGAGCACCAAGCTCGGCGAGAACATCAATGCGCTGAGTGCGCCGGAGACCACCATCGCCACCGGGAGCCAGCCGAGGGGGATCACACCGTACATGGCGTAGAGGAGCCCGAAGCCGATGTTCCCGAGGAGGATCGGCCCGAACCAGCCGAAGCGGTCCGCCGCGCGCCCCGCCGGCCAGCAGAGGAGGGCGAAGGGGAAGAGGAAGAGCGACATGAGCATCCCGCGCTTGGCGGGATCGAGCCCATGGACCTCGGTGAGGAAGATCGCGAAGGTCGAGGAGAAGACCCCGATCAGGAAGCGATCGGCGAAGCCGTAGGCGAGCGGCATCCAGCTCGCGAGGCGTCGGCGATCCCAGACGTAGCGCGAGCGCGGGCGATCGCTGCGGAGCGCTGCCGTGGGGGTCCCGAGCGCGGTGACCGCGGCGAGCCCCAGGAGCGCGGCGCCGACGGGATAGACGAGATGCGGGTCACGGTTCGCGAGGATGCCGCCCACGGGGAGCCCGACCCCGACACCGATCATGAGCGCCGTCGCGACGATCCCGAGGGAGGCGCCGCGTCGCTCGCCCCCCGCGCGGTTCGCCGCGATCATCAGGAAGCTCAGGGCCGGCAGATGTGTGAGCCCATCGACGGCGCGCCAGGCGAAGAGCGCGCCGAGAGAATCGGCGGCCCCCATCCCGAGGAAGGCGAGGGCATCGAGGGCGAGGAGGATCGCGATCCAGCGGCGGGTCTCCGTCCCGGTGGCATCGTGCCCCGCCTCGCGGCGGCGGCGCATCCAGGTCATCGCGAAGGGGACGGCGACCACCCCGGCGAGCTGGTTCAGCGCCACGAAGAGGTGCGCCTGGAACCGGGTCCCCCCGTGGCGGTCGACCACCAGTTCGGTGAGCGCCGGGACGAGGAGGGTGACGGGGACCCGCGTCAGGAAGGTCGCCGCGGCGACGGCACCGAGCCGTGGCGAGGTCCGGGGGGTATCGGACATCGCGGCAATCTAGCAGAATGCACGCATTCACTCCCACCCCGAGCTCCCTATGCGTCCCCTCTCCATCGCCCCGCTCGCGCTCCTCGCCCTCGCCGCCTGTCAGTCGGCGGGGACGATGCCCTCCCCAGCCGCTGCCCCGGCCCCTGTGGCGGCACCGGCTGCCGTTGCCGCGCCAGCCCCCGCGCCTGCGGCCTCGGCGGCCTACGATCCCGCCGGCAAGTGGTCCCTCGGCCTCAACGCCATGGGCCAGCAGCTCGAGGTCGCCCTCGACCTCTACCGGCTCTCCGACGGCAAGTGGGCCGGCACCGTCTCGAGCGCGATGTTCCCCCCCTTCCCGATCGCCGAGGCGACCCTCACCGGGAAGCGGATGGTGATCTCGTTCGTCGCCCCCACCGGCGACCCCGCCAAAATCACCCTCGACTTCGACGGCGATGCCGCGCAGGGGGAGTGGACGATGGCGGGCGACGGCTCGAAGGTCGTCGGGCGTCGGAACAGGTAGTCCCGCTCACTCACGTCCCGGCCCCGAGGTGAACTCCTCCCCGGGGTTGATGAAGAGATCGGTCTCCACCTCGTGCTGCGTGTCATGGAGCTCGCGGTAGCGACCGCCCAACGCCATCAAGTCGGCATGGGATCCGCGCTCCACGATCTGGCCCTGCTCGAGGACGAGGATCTGGTCCGCGCTGCGGATCGTCGAGAGCCGGTGCGCGATCACGAAGGTCGTCCGCCCCGCGCGGAGGGCACGCAGCGCCTCGCGGATCTGCCGCTCGCTCTCGGAGTCGAGCGAGGAGGTGGCCTCGTCGAGGATCAGGATCTGCGGGTCGGCGAGGATCGCGCGCGCGATCGCCACGCGCTGCCGCTGCCCGCCGGAGAGCTTCACCCCGCGCTCCCCTACGATGGTGTCATACCCGTCGGGGAACCCCTGCACGAACTCCTCGCAGTGCGCGATCCGCGCCGCCGCCTTCACCTCATCGAGCGTCGCCCCCGGCTTGGAGAAGGCGATGTTGTCGGCGACGGTCCCGTCGAAGAGGAAGTTGTCCTGCAGCACCACGCCGACGCGTGAGCGGTAGTCGCGGAGCTTGAGGTGGGCGAGGTCCTGTCCGCCGATCAGCACGCGCCCCGACGTCGGCCGCGCGAAGGCGAGGATCAGGGAGATGAGTGTGCTCTTCCCCGAGCCGCTCGATCCCACGAGCGCCGTCGTGGTCCCCGCCTTGGCGGTGAAGGTGACGCCGCGCAGCACCGGGATCCCCTCGCGATACTCGAACCAGACCTGATCGAACGCCACATCGCCGTCGGGGTGCGCGAGCGCCGCGCGCTGCGCGTCGTCATCGTCCTCGGTTGGCGTGGTGAAGATCTCATGGATCCGATCGAGCCCCGCGAAGGCCTCGGTGATCTGCGTCCCGATCGACGCCATCTGCACCACCGGGAAGGAGACGAGCCCCACGAAGAAGATGTAGGAGATGAGATCACCCAACGTCATCGTCCCCGCGACCACGGCGCGCCCCCCGACGGTGAGGATGAGCACCCCCACCGCACCGATGATCACCGTCGAGATCGCGGCGATCGCGCTCGTCCCCGTGATCGGCGAGGCGATGTTCCGGAAGAGCCGGTGCGCGCCCTTGGAGAAGACGATCTCCTCGCGCTTCTCCGCGGTATAGACCTTCACGACGCGCGCGCCCCCCATCGCCTGCCCCAGCCGTCCGGAGACCTCGGCCTGGATCTTCGACCGGTCGCGGAAGATCGGCCGCAGCCTGTTGAAGGCGTACGCCATCACCCCGCCGAAGATCGCGAGGAAGCCCAAGGTGCAGAGGGTGAGGAACCAATTCAGATAGAAGAGGTACCCCAGCGCGATCACCGCGGTGAGCATCCCGCCGATCAACTGGATGATCCCCGTGCCGATCAGGTTCCGGATCCCCTCGGCGTCGTTCATCACGCGGTTGATCAGCACCCCGCTCTGTGTGGCGTCGAAGAAGCTGATCGGGAGCCGCAGGAGCCGCGCCTGCACGCGGCGTCGGAGGACGGTGATCGCGCGCTGCGCCGCCACCGAGATCACCTGCGAGAGGGCGAAGGAGCTGCTCGCCTGCAGGAGGGTCGCGACCCCCGCCGCGATCGCGATCGGCGCCAGGAGCTCGGTGCGCCCGCGGCCCAACACCTCATCGATGATCCACTTCACGCTCCCAGGGAGCACGAGCCCCGCGAGGCGATTGATCAACATCAGGACGAGCCCGATCCCCAGCGCCCCGCGATGCTGCCAGACGAGGACCTTCGTCTCCGCCCAGGCGGCGGTGTAGTTCGTCTTGCGCTTCTCAGCAGGGGCAGGAGGCATCGCGGTGGATCGGGCCAAGGTGGAGTCGCTGGAGGGAAGATACACGAAGCGGGGTGGGCCTTTCGCCCCACCCCGCTTCGCCCAACCGGAGACCCGCGGGGGGTCTTAGAACGTGTACGAGATGCGGGTGGTGACCATCCGGCCGACCGCCGGGACCCCGACGAAGGAGTTCACGCGGTTGTCGAGGAGGTTCTGCCCGTTGAGCGACCAGCGCGCGTTCGCGAGGAAGGGGAGCTTCATCGACACCCCGGCGTCGAAGAAGAGGTTCTCCGGGACCTCGGCGTACGGGATCGGCGTGCCGACGTTGTAGCTGTTGTAGACGCCCGAGTTCACCGGGAAGCCCCCGGTGTAGCGGACGCGGAGCTCGCCCGTCATCCCGCTGGTCTGGTCGTCGTAGCGCATGGTGACCGTGCCGCGGTGCTTCGCGGCGTTGGCCGTCACCGGGTTGAGCGGCGTCGCGTTCGGCGCCTTCTCCCAGACGTTGCGGTTGAGGTTCGAGTAGGTGGCCGAGATCGAGTAGGTGTCGTTGATCAGGTAGTCGGCGGCGATGTCGATACCGCGGACGTCGATCTGGCCCTGAGCGTTCTGGTAGGTGAAGACCAGATAGTTCTGGTCGTAGAGCGGGTTGTTGAAGTTGAGGAGCCCACCCGGGACCTGGGCGAGCGAGGTCACCCAGTTGGTGATGACGGTCGAGACCGCCGCCGCCGGGACGCCGTTGGCGACGAGGGTCGGGCCCATCGCGGTGCCGAGGTACGAGCCGAGGGTCGTCGGATCGAGGAAGACCGCGTCATCGAGGTTCACGACCTGCGTGGCCGGATCGGCCGGGCGGATCTGATACCAGAAGTCGACCGCGAGGCGGAGGTTGTTGTTGAAGACCCCCTTGTAGCCGACTTCCCAGGTGTTCGAGAAGTTCGCGGTGAGGGCGCTGAGATCGACCGGGTTGGTCCACGGGACGATCGGGGAGCCGGCGGCGCCGAGGTTGCGGAGCACGCCGCGGACCTGCGTCGCGGTCGGCTGGAGCCCACGGAGCGCGGCGGCGACGTTCGCCACCTGTGCGGCCGGGAGGCCGAGGGCCGCGAGGCCACCCGCCAGCTGACCGCCGAAGGCCTGCATGATCCCCGGCACCATCACGTGGCCGTTGGCCGTCACCGGGTTCGGCCCGCCGAACGGCGAGCGCATGCAGAGACCACCGTTGATGGCGGCGTCACAGCTCCGATCGTACTTCCACCCTTCCTTCGCCGGGTTACCGAAGATCCGGACCTGGGTGTTCCCGAGGGCCGGCCCGAGGTTCACGTTCTGTCCCGAGAACTGATCGAGGAAGAAGGAGAAGGAGGCGGGGGAGTTGAAGGCGCGATTGTAGGTCAGGCGCCAGTTCTGCGTCGGCGTCGCCTTCCAGACGAAGGCGGCACGTGGCGAGAACTGCGTCCCCTCGATCCGCGAGTTCATGTCGCCGCGGACGGCGCCGGTGAACTCGACGTTCTCCGTGAGGTTGCGGGTGAACTGCAGGTAGGTCCCCATCTCGGTGATGTTGTCGTCCTCCTCGTTGCGGCCCATGATCGTCCCCGCCGTCACCGGCGTGGTCGCGATGTAGTCCGCCCCGGCGGTGAACTTCGTATCGCCAAAGTTGAAGCCCTGCTGGAGCTGCCCGACGAGGACGGTCGAGTTGTCGACGACCGGGAGCCCCGTGCGGAGGTAATAGGTGCCGTTGTCGTCGCCCGCATCGGCGTTGCCGGCGTTCGACCCATTGTAGAAGACCTGCGCGAAGAACTTCTTGTGGCGGAAGCGCTGCTGGACGTTGAGGTAGCTCCAGTTCTTGACCTGCGCGGCGCCGAAGGTACCGGTGATCTCGAGGGCGCTGGCGACGTTCGAGTAACCGACCGTCGTGATCGCCTCGGTGTTCTCGCTCGGACGGTAGTCGATCCGCGCCTCACCGGAGTACTTCTCGAGTCCGTAGTCACGGAACTTGGCGACGCCGCTGCGCGACGCCGGCACGCCCGGGTTCACCGCGCCCGTCGCGGTGCGGCCCCAGACGGCGTAGTTGGCACGCGCCTGCGGGGTCGCGTTCGGGCCGAGGTCGGTCTCGTTCGGGTCGCTGTACTCCCAGTCCTGCGCGGTGAAGTACTCGCCGGAGAACTTGTAGCCCCACTTCTCGCCGAGCGTGCCGGCATGCCGGAGGCCGACGCGGGCGAGCGAGCGCTCCCCGCCGTCGAGGGTGATCTGGCTCCCCTTGGAGGTGAACGGGGACTTGGTGATCACGTGGAGGACGCCGGCGCCGGAGTTCGGGCCGTAGAGCGCCGAGGCCGGACCCTGCAAGACCTCGATGCGATCGATGTCGTCACCGGTGCCGGTGAAGAGGAAGGGGACGTTCACGCGAAGCGACGGGACGCCGGCGAACCGGTAGTCCTGCAGCATCAGCATGGAGGTCGAGAAGGCGTTGTTGAAGCCGCGTGAGACGATGTTCGCCTGCACGATGCCGCCATTCGAGATCGAGACGCCCGGGACCGCCTTGATGTGGTCGACGATCGAGGCGGCGGGCCGCTCGGCGATGCGCTCCGAGGTCACGACCGAGATCGCGTTCGGCGAGTCGAGGATCTTCTCCGGCTCGGCGCCGCGGGTGCCCGTCGTCACGACCTGGTTCAGCTGGGCCGCGAGCTCCGACATCGAGACGTTCACCGTGGTCGTGGCGTTGGCCGCGACGCGGATCCCCTCGACCCGCTTCTGCGAGAAGCCGATGCGGGAGACGACCACGGCGTAGGTCCCAGCCGGCACGTTGCCGACCCGGTAGCTGCCGTCTTCGCTGGTCGTGCCCACCGCCACCCGGGTCGCCCCGGTGACGATCTGTACCTGGGCGCCCGGGACCGGGGTCGTGCCCCCTTCCTGGGTGACCCGGCCGGCCACGGTGCCGGTCTGCGCCTGGGCGGTGCCGACCGC
>CAXRBM010000103.1:0-15865 GCA_964228675.1 Gemmatimonadaceae bacterium | reverse complement strand
CCGCTCCGCGACTGCCGCGCGAACCCGATCCGGGTCGCCTCGACGGTGTACGGGCCGCCGACGCGCATGCCGGGGATGATGAAGCCACCATCCGCACGGGTCGTCGACTGATAGATGGTGCCCGAGGGGGTGTGGGTCGCGGTGACCCGGGCGCCCTGGATCGGGGTCCCAGCCGAGTCGAGCACCGACCCACGCATGGAGCCGGTGGTGACCTGGGCCGAGACCTCGGCGGTCCAGACGGCCCCGACGAGGGCGAGCGCCCCAGCGATGGCCAGTGAACGAAGACTGCGGAACATGGGTGATCCTCTGTAGGGGTATCTACGGGGGGGTCCAACACGAAGAAATTAGTACAGGAGGACCCTGGAGTCCAACGCGGGAGGGCCCGGCAACGTGCCCTGCGACCGGACCGTTACACGGCCCCTGGGGCACCCCCGGGGGTACCACCGGGGGCCTTCCGGCCGACCGTCACGTAGTAGAGGGGGACCCCCACCAGGCAGGCCCCGAGCACCCCGACCGTCTGCCACCGGCTCGACGGGTCGATCAGGGCGTTCCCCAGGAGATAGAGGACGGCGGCCATGAAGATGAGGGGGACCACCGGGTACCCAGGGCACCGGAAGCTGGGCTGGTACTCGGGGCGCCCGCGGAGCCGGAAGATCGAGGCCACCGCCAAGAAGTAGAACGGGAGGAAGGCGGTCACGAAGGCGTCGGCCAGCTGTTCGAAGCTCCGCAGGAGGACGAAGATCGCGCCGATGGTCGCCGTCAGGGCGATCGCCACATAGGGGGTCCCGAAGCGCGGGTGCACCGCCCCGACCCCTCGGAAGAGGAGCCCATCCTCCGCCATGGCGAAGAAGATCCGTGGGCTCGTGAAGAGGACCGTATTGAGCGTCCCGAAGGTGGAGATCATGACCGTCACGGAGACGAACGCCACCCCCAGGGGACCGATCACCCGCTGCGCCACATCGGCGGCCACGAGCTTGGAGACCCGGATCTCCTCGATCGGCATCACCGCGAGGTAGGCGAGGTTGGCCAGCAGATAGATCGCGATGATCAGGAGGGTCCCACCGATCAGGGAGCGCGGGAGATTCCGCTGCGGGTCTCGGACCTCGCCGCCGTTGTAGACGATGTCGGCCCACCCATCGAAGGCCCAAAGGGTGCTCACGAGAGCGAGCCCGAAGGCGGGGATGGTGAAGGAGCCCGGGGGGATCGCCGGGGTGTAGAATCCCCCGCCGGTCTGCGGGAGCCCGACCGCGAAGGCGACGATCACGATGAAGAGGAGCCCGCCGTACTTCGCAACGACGGTGAGGTTGGTGAAGGCCGCCCCCACCTTCACGCCGACGATGTTGAAAGTCCCCGTGAGGAGGATCGCGCCGGCCGCGATGAAGCGCACCGTCATCGCCTCCTCGGGTGACGCCTCGGCGCCCTTGGCGACGCGCCAGAAGTACTCCGCGAAGGTGATCGAGATCGCCCCCAGCGAGGCGGCGCGGATCATCGCGAGCTGCCCCCACCCGAAGACGAAGGCGGTCATCCGCCCCCACCCCTGGCGCAAGAAGACATAGATGCCGCCGGTCTGCGGGAGGGCGCTGGCGACCTCGGCGAGGGTGAGGGCGCCACAGAGGGCGAAGATCCCGCCCGCCACCCACGACATGAGCATCGGGACGGGGCCCGGGAGCTTGTCGGCGATGCCGGCGGGGGAGCGGAAGATCCCGGAGCCGACGGTGGAACCGATGACGACGGCGATGGCGCTCCAGAGGCCGATGCGGCGCTCGAGGCCGGAGGTGGGGGTCGCGGACATCTGCCGAAGCTACGCCGGAGGACTCCCGTCAGCGAGGGGCAGTCGGCGATCATTCCCCGTCATGCCCTCTCTGCTGATCGCCATCGTCTTCTGGGCCGCTGTGGCGGCCGTGCTCCTCGCGCAGGTGATGATCCTCCGCTCCACGCGTCGCGTCCTCCGCGCCGCCGCCCCCGCCCGCCCCGCGCTGGAGTGGGCGTTCGCCCTCGTCCCCGCGCTCGTGTTGGTCATCGTGCTGGTGGCGAGCTGGCGTGCCACGGTGCGCCCCCCGGTCCTCGAGTTCTCGGTGCCAGCCACGCCGGGGGAGATCCGGTCATGACGCCGAGCCCCGCCCCCGCGACCGACGTCGTGCCGACGCCGCAGGGCCTCTGGCGCGATCTCATCGCGCTCACCAAGCCACGCATCATCTCCCTGCTGCTCGTGACGACGATCGCCCCGATGTTCGTCGCGGGGCGGCCCTCGTTCGGGACGGTGCTCCTCGTCGCCCTCGGCGGATACCTGATGGCCGGCGGGGCGAACGCGGTCAACATGTATCTCGATCAGGACATCGATGACGTGATGACGCGCACCAAGCTGCGGCCGATCCCAAGTGGACGGATGCAGGCGCGCGCGGTGATCGCGTTCGGCGTAGGGATCGCGACGGCGGCGACCTGGATGCTCGCGACCTTCGTGAACGTGCCGACCGCGGCGCTCGCGCTGGGCGGCTTCTACTTCTACGTCTTCATCTATACGCGGTGGCTCAAGCGGAGCTCCCCGCAGAACATCGTGATCGGTGGCGCGGCGGGCGCCTTTCCTCCGCTCGTCGGGTGGGCGGCGGTGACGGGGTCGCTCGATCTCACCGCGTGCTTCCTCTTCCTGATCGTCTTCTATTGGACGCCGCCGCACTTCTGGGCACTCGCCCTCAACAAGCAACGCGACTACGGCAATGCGCGCGTCCCGATGGCGCCCCTCGTCTGGGGAGAGCGCGAGACGATCGAGCAGATGTGGTGGTACACGATCCTGCTCGTGGGGCTGACGGTGATTCCCGTCGCGTTCGGCGCCTTTGGTCTCGTCTATCTGCTTTCGGCGCTCGTCCTCGGCGGGCTCCTGCTCCGCGGAGTGTGGCGCGTGAAGCACGCGAGCGACTACGTGAAGCCGTCGTGGTGGGTCTACGGCTATTCCCTGCTCTACCTCGCCCTCCTCTTCGTCGCGATGGTCATCGACCACGCGCTGCCGATCGGCTGATCAGACCACGAAGAGATCGCGCTGGATCTCGCGCGGGGTGACCACGAGCGCACCCTCCGCCGTGAGATAGGCATTCACCTCGGAGCGCATCCCGATCTCCCCGGTGAGGTAGATCCCGGGTTCGATGGAGAAGCCGACGCCGGGGAGTAAGCGGCGGGTCTCGCGGGTCTCGAGGTTATCGATGTTGGGCCCCATCCCGTGCAGGCCGCGCGCATCGATGGAGTGACCGGTGCGATGGGTGAAGGCGGGGCCGAACCCGCGCGCGGTGATCACCGCGCGCGCGGCGTCATCGGCTTCGCCACCGACCACCGGCGCCCCGCTCGCCAACCGCTCCTGCAGCCGTGCGATCGCCGCATCACGCGCATCGCGCACCGCGCCCCAGACCTCGAGCGCCCGCGCCGTCGGGGTCCCGATATGCGCCATCCAGGTCTGATCGGCCCACATCGCGCCGGGCTCGGTGCTCGTCGCGAAGAGATCGATCAACACCACATCCCCTACACGGAAGGCGCGCGGATGCTCGGCCGAGGGCTCGTAGTGCGGGTTGGCGGCGTTCTCGGTCGCGGCGACGATCGGCCCATGATCGACCAACAGCCCCTCGGCGGCGAAGCGCGCGCGGATCCACTCCGCGACCTCGTGCTCGTGGAGCGGGGTCGTGGTGCGCGCCGCCGCCCCGATCCGATCGAAGGCGGCGAGCGCGATCGTGCGCAACATCTCGGCGTTCCGCTCATGGGAGGCGACCTGCGCAGGGGACCAGAGCGCGAAGAAGCGGGTGACGAGTTCGGCGCTGGTCTCGACGGTCGCCCCGCTGGCACGCACGAGATCGAGGATCCCCGCGGGGATTCGGTCCACGACGGGGACGGCATCGCCGGGCGAGTACTCCATGGCGATCCGCTTCCCCCGCACGAGGGTGGCGAGGGCGGACTCCATCTCCCCCCACGCGCTATAGACCACCTTGGTCCAGCTCGCGGGCCAGTGCTTCCACGGCCCCTGTTCGATCGCATGGGTGATGGCCACGGGGGTGCCGTGCGATGGGATCCACGCGAAGAAGCGCCGCGTGGCCATCCCTTCGAATCCGGTGAGGGCGGTGGCGACGGGGTTCAGGCCGCGGAAATCATAGAGGAGCCAGCCGTCAAGGCCGGCCTCGCCGAGGGCGGCTTGGAGCGTGGGGAGCGAGGCGGGGGTGAGCATCGTCATGGCGACTCCGGTTCAGCGACGGACCTTGCTCCATTCGGCGCGCCATTCACAGCTCCCTTCCTGGCGCGAGGCGCAGCGCACGTGGTCGACCACCCCGACGGCGCCGATGAGCTGTCGCATGAGCTCGGCGAGCATCGATTCGTAGAGGGCGCACCCGGCGGACTTGGGCGCGGTGTCGAGAGAAACCGACTGCCGGACCTCGAGGAAGACGGTGGAGCCGACACGACGTACCGTGCCGAGGGCGTAGCGCCCTGCGATGTGGCGGACGTGTCCGAGGGCGAAGGGACGCGCGAGGAAGGCGGGCATCGCGCGGATGATCCCGCGACTGATGCCGAGGATCCGGCCGTAGGTGACGCGGGCGAGTTGACGCCCCGCCTCACGGAAGACCGCCTCGGCATCAGGCCGGCGCCCGATCAGGCGCGCGATCCCAGCCGCCTCCTCGAACGGGAGTCGCTGGCCCTTCCTGACCGCCTCGCGGTACCGGATGATCTGCGCGCGGACGGTCTCGCTCAACCCGAACCGCTTCGACCGGAGCTCTTCGACGAACTCCGCCTCGAAGGCGTCATCAGGGAGATCGACGGTGCGGACGGCCTCGAGGAGGACGAGCGGGACGAGGGGATCGACGGTGGTGGACATGGCGGGACGAGAGACGGTCGAGGGCTGGCGGCAAGCTAACCGTGACGAGAACGGGGCGCACGGCACGAAATCGTGGGACCCCGCGTTACATCGGATGGAAGGTCCGGTCTGGATCGTCGCGGGCATCGCGTCCGCCACGGTTCGGGGCCCGGTCTCCCCCCCTTCCGACAACCGCCCGTGACCCTCTCCCCCCACGCTCCCGACGTGCCGTGTCGTGCCTTTCGCACGGCGGTCGACGAGCGGCTCGATGGCTCGCCCGATGCCCTGCAGTTGGTGCGGGCGGCTCCGCATCTCCGCCACTGTCCTCCCTGTCTCGCCTGGGTAGCCGCGCGCCATGCCTACCGACGGATGATGCGACGGCTCGGTGACGCGGTGATCGCTCCCCTCGATCTGCGCGATCGCATCCGTAGTGTCCTCCAGCGCGAGGCCGCACGCGACGCCCAGCACCCGAACGCCTGACGCCGTCTCGCATGTCCGTGCCCATCGACCCCGCCCAGTTCCGCGCCGCCCTCGCGCGCTTCGCCTCCGGCATCACCGTGCTCACCATGCGTGATGCCGCCGGAACCGACCTGGGGATGACCGCGACCGCCTTCACCTCGCTCTCGCTCGACCCGCCGCTGATCCTCGTCTGCGTCGATGCCAAGGCGACGATGGCGGCCCCGCTGACGAAGGGCGCCGCGTTCGCGGTGCATGTGTTACGCGAGGACCAGGAGCATCTCTCGCGCCGCTTCGCCGCCACCACGGGGGATCGCTTTGCGAACCTCACGCTGGAGCGCTCGCCTGATGGGACCCCGCTCCTCCCCGACACGCTGATGCGGATGGAATGCACGGCGGTCGCGCGGCATCCGGGGGGCGATCATCACATCATCGTGGGACGTCCCCAGCGGGTGACGGTCGCCGCGATCGGCGAGCCCCTGCTCTACTTCCGTGGGCGGTACGGGCGTCTGGCCCAGACCCCCTGAGCGCCAGGTGCGTCGGGCTCAGGGCCCCTGCGAGAGATAGCTCGCCGCGTAGCGGTCGATGCTCTCGCGGATGATGCGCATCGCCTCCTCGCTCTTTCCCCAGCCAAGGATCTCGACGCGTTTGCCCTCGAGATCCTTGTAGATCGCGAAGAAGTGCTCGATCTCGCGCAGCGTATGCTGCGGGAGGTCGGCGATGTCGAAGTACTCGCCATGCGCAGGATCGTCGACGGGGACGGCGAGGATCTTGTCATCGGGCTCGCCCTTGTCGAGCATCTTGAGCACGCCGACGGGGCGCACGTCGATCAGGCAGCCGGTGAAGGTCGGCTCCTTGATCATCACGAGCACGTCGAGGGGGTCGTTGTCCTCATGGAGCGTGCGCGGGATGAGCCCATAGTCGCCGGGGTAATGCACCGCGGAATAGAGCACGCGATCGAGGCGGAAGAGTCCCGATTCCTTGTCGAGCTCGTACTTGTTCCGCGCCCCCTGCGGGATCTCGATGACCGCCGTGACGATCTCGGGGGCAGCCCGCCCCGGCTCGAGATCGCGCCAGGGATGGATCACGCGCGCCCGTCCCGCTGGCGCTGGCGACGACGCGCGAGCGCGCGGGCCCTCACGACCAGCGAGATCGTATAGCCGACGTAGAGCACGAGGGTCGCCACGTAGGCGAGGCGATAGTACAGCGCGTTGTCCGGCATCAGCCCCCCACCGCCGCGTCGTCGAGTGTGTCGCGTTCCACCGCGAGTGCGATCCGCGCCCGCACGAAGGCCACGTAGAGCAGCGTGAAGGCGAAGAAGGCGAGGAAGAAGGTCGTGACCATCACGGCCGGCATCGCCGGTCCCTCGGGCCGCGCCACGACCGGCAAGGGATGTAGCGTGCGAAAGAGATAGACGCTGAGATGGATGAAGGGGATCAACAACGCGCCGAGGATCCCGACGACCGCCGCATAGCGCGCGCGCTGCTCGCGTCCCGGGATCACCCCACGGAGCACGAGGTATCCCACGTAGATGAACCAGAGGAAGAGGGTGAGCGTGAGCCGCGCATCCCAGGTCCACCAGGTCCCCCAGACCGGCTTCCCCCAGAGCGGCCCCGTCACGAGCACCGCCGTGGTGAAGATCACGCCGACCTCCGCCGAGCTCTCGGCGAGACGATCGAGGCGCTGGTCCTTGAGGAAGAGCCAGAAGGCGCCAGCGAGCGCGGTCACGCCGAAGGCGAGGAAGGCGACCCAGGCGGCGGGGGCGTGCACGTAGAGGATCTTCTGCGCGAAACCCTGGGTCGCCTCGGGCGGGGTGAACCAGATCGCGCGCCCATAGGCGGACGCGACCGCGACCAGTGCCACGAGGGCGACGGGATCGATGCGGCGCGTGGCCGGCGGAGGGGACGAGACGTCAGTCATCGAGGGTCGCAGGGAAGACGAGCATGCAGGCGTACGCGAAGACGAGATCGAATGCCAACAAGATACGCAACCAGGCGAACGATTCGGCGAGGGGGCGTCCCGCGAGGAGTTTGGCGGTGGCCTGCGCGGCGGGCATCACGATGGGGACGAAGAACGGCAGCGCCAGGACCGGGAGGAGGAGCTCAGCGAGCCTCGTGTTGGCCGTGAGCCCCGCGAAGAGGGTCCCCACGGCGACGAGGCCGATCGCGGCCAAGACCATCACGCCGATGAGCGCGGGCCAGGCGGCCCCCACCCCGACATCGTAGAAGAGGACCATCGCGGGGAGCGCGATGGCCTGCACCCCGAGGACGAAGGCGAGATTCGCGAGCGCCTTCCCGACGAAGATCGCTTGCCGCGGGACGGGAGCAATCAGCAACGCATCCATCGCCCCGTCCTGCGCCTCGACCCCGAAGGAGCGATGCAGCCCGAGGAGCCCCGAGAAGGTGAAGGTCACCCAGAGGACGCCCGGCGCGAGGTCTCCCGCCCCGACCGCGGTGGGATCCCAGGCGAAGTAGAAGATCACGATCGCGAGCAGGGAGAGGACGAGCGCCGAGAGGAAGGCGCTCCGCGTGCGGAACTCGATCGCGAGGTCCTTCCGCGCGATCAACCAGGCGGAGCCGAGGAGACCGGGGGCGCTCATGCGACGAGGGCCCGATACGTGTCGGCGTAGGCGAGGGGATCGAGGCCATGCGCCGACTCATGGCGGACGACGCGTCCCCCCTGCATGATGGCGGCGTGCGTGGCGAGGGCGAGCCCTTCGTGCAGATGGTGCGTGACCACGACGATGGAGGCGCCGGCCTCGCGCCGCTCGCGGAGGAGGGCGGTGAGCGCGGTGGCCCCCTGCTCGTCGAGCCCCGTGTACGGCTCGTCGGCGAGGAGGACATCGGGGCCGTGAACGATGGCCCGGGCGATGGCGACGCGCTGTTGCATCCCACGCGAGAGCTGGCGCACGGGGAGATCCGCGCGGTCCGCGATGCGGAGGGCACGCAGGGCCCGATCGGTGGCGCCTTCGGGATCGGCGAGTCCATAGAGGCGCGCGCCGAACCCGACGTTCTCGCGTGCGGTGAGCGCCTCGTAGAGCATCGAGCGATGCGAGATGAGGCCGATATGATGCCGCGCCTCAGGGGCCGGGAGGCGCACCCCGGCGACCCGTGCCTCCCCCGAGGTCGGGGAGAGCAACCCGGCGAGCAGACGGAGCGTGGTGGTCTTCCCGGCGCCATTCGGGCCGAAGAGCGCCAAGCACTCTCCGGCCCGAAGCGAACAGCTCACGCCATCGACGGCGCGCCGCCCACCGAACACCCGGACGAGGTCATGGGCCTCGACGCGCGGCGTCATGCGGGGGGGCGGGCGCCCAGTCAGGCCTCCCCGGTGATCGCCGTCTCGAGTTCGTCGGCGATCCCGGCGGCGAGGGCGACCGCACCCGCCAAGCTCTCGGGGGAGGCCTGCGTGGAGACCGGGATGCGATAGAGGAGCATCGTGCCACGGGTCACGAGACCACCGCCCTTCTTGGAGCTGACCTGCTCCAACAGTGAGCCCATCAGGGCGAAATTGCCCGCGATCTCCCCGGCGTCAGCGATGAAGCTCATGACATACCGGAAGGCGTACTCGCCGATCGCGTCGACGTTGCGGGTGATCCACGCCGTCTGCGTCCGGCCGCTCTCGAGCGGGAAGATGATGCGCGCATTCCCATCCTCATCGATCCGATGATAGAGCGCGGTCGCGCCGAGCAGGGCGCGGAAGTCGTCAGGATGCGAGGCCATGGAATCTCTCCCCAGGAATATAGCGGGCGGCGCTGGGATGACGTCGACAGGGACGGGGGCGGGGATCCCTGCGGGATCAGGCGCGGAGGGATCCCCCGTCCCACACCAGGGACAGAACTGCACCTCGCGATCGACGGGCCACGCACGCCCACAGTCGGAGCAGCATCGTTCGTCGACCGGGGGCGGGGTGGCGGCGGCCTCGAGGGTCGCTTCGGAAGTCGATCTCTCGGGGTCAGCCACCGTGGGATGCGCCACATCGCCTGTCGCCTCGATATCGAAGAGGCGATCGACACGCATGGTGCGCAATGCCTCGCGCACCGAGGGCGAGGGGCCGAGCAGCCGGACGCCGAGCCCCTTCTCGCGGGCGTGCTTGTGGAGGAGCAAGAGGACCCCGAGGCCGGTCGCGTCGATCGATTGCGTACCGCTGAGGTCGACCGCGACATGCGAGGTGGACGCCGTGTCCGCGCGGGTCACCGCGGCGGTCACCTCGAGTCGAAAGTCGTCGAGGGAGCCGACGGTCATCTGCGCCGGCGCGACGAGGACCTCTTGCTGGGGGTGGGATGGGCTCATTGGGGGAGGACGGGAACCACGAGCAAAGATACCGTCTCGCGGGCGGCGCCGCGCCCCCAGATCGACGCGATGCCGAAGGCCCTGCCGTCCCCGTCCCCCGTCCCATAGGATTTCTCGCTATGACCGACATCGACGTCCTGCTCACCGAGACGCGGGTCTTCCCACCGCCGTCGGCCTTCCGCGACGCCGCCCTCGTGCGCGACCGCACCCTGCATGATCGGGCCGAGGCGGATCCCGTCGGCTATTGGGCCGATCAGGCGCGCACCCTGCTCTGGCAGCGCGCATGGGACGAGACCCTCGACTGGACCCCGCCCCACGCCAAATGGTTCGTCGGCGGCCAACTGAACGTCTCGGAGAACTGTCTCGATCGGCACATCGCCGCGGGACTCGGCAACAAGGCGGCGATCATCTGGGAGGGCGAGCCAGGGGACCAGCGCACCCTCACCTACTGGGAGCTCGCCCGTGAGGTCCGGTGCTTCGCCAATGTCCTGAAGCATCTCGGCGTGCAGAAGGGGGATCGCGTGGGGATCTACCTCCCGCTCATCCCCGAGGCGGCGATCGCGATGCTCGCCTGCGCGCGGATCGGGGCGATCCACTCCGTCGTCTTCGGTGGCTTCTCGGCGGAGGCGCTGCGCGATCGGATGAACGATGCGCAGGCGAAGGTGGTGATCACCGCCGACGGCGGCTATCGGCGCGGGCAGATCGTCCCGCTCAAGCGGAACACCGACAAGGCGCTCGCCGAATGTCCGAGCGTGCAACACTGCCTCGTGATCCAGCGCCAGGGTGCCGGGCCGATCGGGGAGGCGCATTTCGAGATGCAGGAGGGGCGGGACCACTGGTATCACCGCCTCCGGCATCAGGTCTCCGATGTCTGTCCCCCGTCGGCGATGGACGCGGAGGATGTGCTCTTCATCCTCTACACCTCGGGGACGACGGGGAAGCCGAAGGGGATCGTGCACACCACGGGGGGCTACCTCGTCGGCGCCGCGAGCTCGACGCGGATGGTCTTCGATCTGCGCCCCGATGACGTGTACTGGTGCACCGCGGACGTGGGGTGGATCACGGGCCACACCTATCTCGTCTACGGACCGCTCGCGAACGGCGCCACGATCCTCATGTACGAGGGGGCGCCCGATTGGCCGGAACGCGATCGCTTCTGGGATCTCTGCGCGCGGCATGGCGTGACGATCCTCTACACCGCCCCGACCGCGATCCGCGCCTTCATGAAGTGGGGGGATGAACATCCACAGAAGCACGACCTCTCACGGCTCCGCCTCCTGGGCTCCGTCGGCGAGCCGATCAATCCCGAGGCATGGATCTGGTATCACGAGGTGATCGGTGGTGGGCGCTGCCCGATCGTCGACACCTGGTGGCAGACGGAGACGGGCTCGATCGTGATCTCGCCGCTCCCCGGGCTCACGGCGACCAAGCCGGGGAGCGCGCAGCAGCCGCTCCCGGGATACAGCGCCGAGCTCTTGGATGCGAAGGGGGAGCGGATCGCGACCGGCGGCGGGCTCCTCGCGATCACCCAGCCCTGGCCCTCGATGCTCCGCACCATCTGGGGGGACGACGCGCGCTACGTGCAGACCTACTTCTCACAGTGGCCGGGACGCCCTGATCTCTACTTCCCGGGCGACGGCGTGAAGCGCGATGCCGATGGCGACTTCTGGATCCTTGGCCGCGTGGACGATGTGCTCAACGTCGCGGGGCACCGGATCGGGACGATGGAGGTGGAGTCGGCGCTCGTCGAGCATCCGGCGGTGGCCGAGGCGGCGGTCGTCGGGAAGTCACACGAGATCAAGGGCCAGGCGATCTGCGCCTTCGTGACGTTGCGCGATGGGCACGCGGAGTCGCTCTCGCTCCGCGACGACTTGCGCGCCTTCGTGGTGCAGAAGATCGGGGCGCTCGCGCGGCCCGATGAGCTCCATTTCACCGCCGACCTCCCGAAGACGCGGTCAGGGAAGATCATGCGGCGCCTCCTCCGCGATACGGCGGAGGGACGTCTCTTGGGTGACGTGACGACGCTCGCTGACCCGACGGTGATGGAGTCCCTCAAGGCCCGCTACGCGGACCAGGAGGGGTGAACGTCAGAGGTCAGGGGTCAGGGGGGCCGCCGCCGAGTCGAGGCGAGCCTTCTCGGTCTCGACGTAGAGCCGCATCTGGTCGTACGTGAGGCTCCCCGGGTAGACCTTGTTCCCGATCTTGAAGGTCGGGGTCGACTGGATGCGGAGTCGTTCCGCCTCGCGCCGATTGGCGGCGATCTGCGGGAGCATCTCGCCGGAGTCATAGCAGGCGGTGAAGGCCTTCCCATCGAGGTCGAGCGACTCGGCGAGCTCGATCATGATCTTGCGGACCTTCTTGGGATCCCGTGCCGCCTGGGAGTTCCACCGCTCCTGCGAGGCGAAGAGCATGTCGTGCATCAGCCAGAACTTGTCCTGCGCATTGGCGCAGTGCGCGGCGTTGTGGGCCGCGACCGCGTTGCGGTGGATATCGAGCGGGAAGTCCATGAAGCGGAACCGCATCTGCCCCGTGGCGACGAGGCGCGCCTTGATATCGGGCGCATGCAGGGTGGCGAAGTAGCCACAGCCGGGGCACTCGAAGTCGGCGAACTCGATCACCTCGACGGGGGCGTCGGGGCTCCCGATGACGATCCCCCCGGGGGCGAGGGACGCCGCCGCCGCGGCGTCGAGGGTGATGACCGGGGTCGGACGCGACCCGAGGTACCCGAGGATCACGACGCCGACCACCGCGACCACGGCAAGGAGGGCACCGAAGGACTTGTTCTTGGCCTGCTGCTTCTTCGCCACGGGGGACTCCTGAACGACGGACGGGAGGAGGGGAACGAGGACTGGGGATAATCTGTCATCCCGTGCCGGGGGCGGGGTAGGAGTTCGGGCCCGGTTCGGTTATCTTCCCTCCACGAGCCCGATGGCTCGTTCCTCCGACCCCATAACCGGACGAGATGAGCAGACAGCGTACCCGTGGACCGGCAGGTCCGGCCACCCCATCCGCCTTCGATCAGGCCCGCGACGAGTTGTTCCAGCATGTCATCAGCTGCGGCGTGATCGGTTCCGAGCCCGAGCATCAGAAGGAGTGGTTCGACGAGACCATGAAGTACCTGACCGAGCGCTACCACGAGCTCGGCACCCGGCAGATCACGGAGCTTCGCCTGTTGGGCGAGCGCTTCGCGGCGCCGACCAAGCGGCCGGAACCCGCGACCGCCTGATCCACCGATGGACGATGTGACGAGAGGCCCCGCGATCCGATGGATCGCGGGGCCTCGTCCGTCCCGGTGCCGCGCTCAGCGTCCGACGGATCGTCGCTGGCGATAGACGATCGAGAGCCGCGCCCCGCCGCCGAGCGCGAGCTCCACCGCGGGGATGGTCCGTCGCGTCCCGAGCGGTCCCTCCATCCCCACTACCACGACGAGGTCACCGCGGAGCGGATCCCCGGGTGCATGTCGGACGGCGAACCCCCCCCCACCGTAGAGCCCCCGCGGGAACTCGCCGAAGGGATCGAAGAGGAAGCGGGAGACCGCCTCGAGGCGCTGCACCCCACCGACCCCCTCGCCGCGCCGCGCGAGCCCCGCCGCGGCATGGACCCCGACCCGAGCATAGTAGCCGGCGCGCACATTCATCCCGAGGCCGACCGCGATGCCCGCCTCCGGGGTGGACGCCACCTCGATGCGGCGCTCCCATTGCGCCAACGCGGACGAGCGGTTCGTCGCGCCGATCTGCGCGACGACCCCAGCGGGGGTGAGTCCCATCGCGAGGATCCCGATCGCGAGGCGCCCGATCGCGAGGCGCCCGATCGCGAGACACCGGGTCGGGCCTCGCGTGCTGTCGACGTGCCGCGTCACGTCGTGCGACCGCGCACGATCCCCTCGACGCGGCGCGCGGTGTCGAACCAGCGCTGCGCGGCCCCCTGCAGGGTCGTGGGCGTCACGCGCGCCAGATCATGCGGATAGCGGGCGACCTCTTCTAGCGTCCCATGCACCCACGCCTCGGCGATCGCACCCAGGACCGCGCTCCCCGAGGCCTGACGGATCTGCCACGCCCCGATCGCATGGCGCCGCGCGCGCTCGAGTTCCTCGGCCGTGACGGGCGCGTCGATGAAGCGCTGGAGCTCACGCAGGAGTCCCTCGCGCGCTTCGGCCTCGCGATGCGGCGAGGTCGCGATATACGCCGCGATGGCCCCGGCACGAAGACGCAGCATGGGGCGCGCGAGCACGGTGTAGGCCAACGAACGCTTATCGCGTAGCTCCTCGAAGAGCCGCCCGCCGAGTCCACTCGCGATCCCCGCGAGGAGTTCGGCGTCGACGCGCGCCTCGTCGGTCCGCGCGGGGCCTGGGAAGAGCATCGCGAGTGCGGTCTGCGCGCGGTCGCGCTGATCGACTCGCTCCGTGAAAGCCGCGGGCCAGACCGTCGGCGCGATGATGGGCGCGGGCGCGGCGCGGAGCGCCGCGAATCGCCGCGCGAGGGTGTCGGCGGCCTCCTGCGGGTCGAGATCGCCGACCACCACGAGGGCGGCGGCCGACTCGTTCACGCGCGCCGCATGCCACGCGGCCACGCGATCGACGGTCGCGCCGCGGATCACCGACTCATCGCCGAGCGGGGAGCGGCCGTACGGGTGCCCCGCCCAGGCCGCTTCGCTCGCGAGTCGCATCGGCTGACGATACATGTCGTCTCGCAGGGTGCCGAGCGCGGCGAGCGCGACGGCACGTTCCGCCTCGAGACCGTCCTCGGGGTACGTCGGCGCGAGGACCACATCGGCGAGGAGCTCTGCCGCCTCGGCGAAGGCGCGCGTCGAGCCCCCCATCGTCCACTCGAAGACCTCGCTCCCCACGCCTACGGCCGGCACGCCACCAAGCCGCTCGGCGTCCTCGGCGATGCGCGCGGCGGAGCGCCGCGCGGTGCCGCGCAGCGCGGTGCGCGCCATGAGGGTGGTGAGCCCTGACTCGTCCGGACGCTCCTCGACCGCGCCGCCGGGGATCACCACGCCGAGATGGACGAGGGAGGCGCCGGGGCGACGCTGCACGAGGATCGGCACATCGTGCGTGGTACGGAAGCAGTGGATCCCATCGACCTCACGTTCGCGCCGTGCGCCGTCGCCGATGATGGCGGGCGCGGCGAGTGGGGTCCCCATCGGATCGATCGGGGCGGGATGCGCCGCGTCGAGCATCGCGCGCACGGCGGCGGGATCGGTGCCCAACGGCGCGGTGCCGCGTGGGCGATAGGCGAGCACCGTCGCCTGCTCGGGATCGAGCCAGCGCGTCGCGACGGCGGTGAGTCGGGCGGCATCGACGCGCAGCAACGCGTCATGGTGCGAGACGCCCTGTCGCCAGTCGCCGAGGAGCTCCCAGGCCCCGAGGAAGTTGGCCTGGCCTTCGGGGGACTCGAAGCGTCGAAGGGCCTGCGCCTCGACCACGGCGCGTGCGCGATCGACCTCGGCCGCGGTGATCTCGCCGGCGCGGATGCGTCGCACCTGATCCCAGATCGCGCCGGCGGCGTCGCGCATCGTCTCCGGACGGGTGCCCGCATGGATGACGAAGACGCCGAGCTCGGTCGGGGTGTAGTCGTACGCGGTGACGCTCGACGCGAGCCGACGATCCCGCACCGCGCGCGCGAGGCGTGACGCACGGCCGACACCCAAGACGGTGGCGAGGACGTCGAGCGCGGGGGTGTCGGGGTGCTCGAGCGGCGGGGTGCGCCAACCGAAGAGGAGCTCGGTCTGCGCGATATCCCCTTCCCACTCGCGGGAGCGGAAGCCGGCCGGCGTGCGCTCCTGCGGGCTCAGCGACCGTCCGACCGGCGCATCGGGGAGATGCCCGTAGTGCGTGGCCACGAGGGCGATCACCTCATCCGGATCGACATCCCCGACGATCGCGAGGACGGTATTGGACGGCCGATAGAAGCGCTTATAGAAGGCGTGCAGGTGGTCACGCGTCAGCGCGCGGAGCCCATCCTCTCGCCCCATGCGCCAGCGGCGGATGCGATGCTGATCGTGCAGCACCTCGAAGAGGGTCTCCAGCGCGAGCGCCGCTGGGGTATCGGCCTTCCGTTTGGTCTCCTCGATGATGACCTCGAGTTCACGCGCGAGCTCCCCCGCGTCGAGCACGCTGTTGGCGTAGGCATCCGCCTGCACGGCGAGCCCCGCCGCGAACCCCGCCGACGGGAGCACCACATAGTAGTGCGTGTGATCGTAGATCGTCCCGGCGTTGAGGTAGCCACCGGCGGCCTTGGTCTCGCGCGCGATCTGCCCCACCCCACGCGTCGGCGTCCCCTTGAAATACATGTGC
>CAXRBM010000102.1:0-2656 GCA_964228675.1 Gemmatimonadaceae bacterium | reverse complement strand
GGGGGGGGGCGGCGCCGGCCCCCCCCCCCCCCGCTTCGTCCTGCCTCATCGGTCCGATCAGCCCTTCGGGATGTTCGGGTTGTTATCCGTCTCCGAGAGCGGGAGCGGGTAGCAGGTCTGCGTCCCGATCGCCGGGAACCCGGGCTTGAAGTACGTGGCCCCCGCGACCGGCACGTTCAGGACGCTGGTCGGGTTGCGGCGCCAGTCGCCGAAGCGCTGGCCCTCGAGGTAGAAGTCGAGCGACTTCTGCGTCATGAGCTCGGTGAGGACGCTCGCCGCATCGGTGGCGCCGGCATACGCCGCCTGACCACCGGCAGCACGGCGGGCGTTGATCAGAGTGATCTGATCGGCCGTCGTCCCCGCCTCGGCGGCGATGTAGTCGGCCTCGAGCTTCGAGGCGACGCGCACCGGGGAGGCGTAGGTCGGGTACTTCTGCTGGATCACGAAGGCCCCGGAGTTCGGGTCCTGCGCGACGAGCGAGTGCTGACCCGGGACGCGATACGAGATCCGGTTATCCGTGATCCGGAAGGCCGGCGCGACGGAGATCGACCCACGATCGAAGGTGAACTGCCACATCCGGTTGCTCAACCGGGTCCGGTTGGTCGGATCGTCGAGGTGGGTGAAGGAGAACGAGAAGCCCGCCGGCACCGAGGCGGCATCCGCCGCGGCCGAGGTCTTGTTCCCGCGCTGGAGGTAGGCACGTGCCCGACCGACGCGCGCGACGTTGGCGAGCTGCACCGCCGCCGTGGTCCCGTTCGCCGTCCCCTTGGTGATCGCCGCCGTGAAGTTGGCGATCGCCGAGTCGAGCATGTCGTTGGTGGTGAGGAGCGGGCCACCGTAGACGACGCCCTGACAGAACTGCTCCGCCATCAACTGGAACGAGTAGCCGAGCCAGGTGTGCGCCCGGACGTAGCTGATGTTGGATTCCGGGGTCGGCAGCTCGAGCCCCAGGATGAGGTGGTTGCCAGCCGCCGCCTGCGAGAGCGGGAACCAGACATCACCCGAGTGCGAGGTGTTGGTGTTGAGTACCGCCCGGAGCCCATCCTCGTTGCGGGTCGGGAAGGTCTCGGAGACGAGCGCCTCACCGGTGAACCAGGAGCCGTACATGATCAGCCAGCCCAGGGCCGAGGAGTACGACTGCTGCCCCGAGAGGGCGAGGGTGACGGCGTCGTCCACCGGATTGACGGACCCGGCGTCGATGACCGACGGGTTCTTCACCGTGAGGAAGTCGCTGCACGCGGTCGAGGCGAGGAGCGCGGCCGTACCGGCCAGTCGCGCGGTCGCCCTAGAGAATCGAGTGAATCGCATGTTGGGCAGGCCTCAGAAGGTCAGGTTGAGCCGCACCACGGTGGTCCGTGGATTGGGGAGGGTCAGGAAGTCGTCGCGACCGAACTGGGTCGCGCCGTTGGAGATGACCTCGGGATCGGCGCCGGTGAAGCCCTTGTCCTTCCAGAGCTTCACGTTCTGCATGGCGAAGCCGAGCGAGGCGGTCTGGACCGGACCGAGGAAGCCGACGAGGCCCTTCGGCAGATCCCAGGTCACCCCGACCTCACGCAGGCGGACGAAGTCGCCCGGCTGCAGGAAGCCGTCGCGCGCCTCGGCGACCGTGGTGGCGGTCCCGTTCTGCTGGACGAAGGCCGGCTTGCCGGCGGTCGGGTTGCCGTAGCGACGGAGGCGCTCGAGGCGCGGGAGGACGAGGGTGTCCAACCGGTTGTTCGAGCGGACCAGCTGCGTCTCACGGAAGTACTCCGTGTTGTTGTAGACCATGAAGTCCTGCTTGGTGTCGACCTGCGCGGTGACCCGGAGCTGATTGAAGAAGGTCATCGTGCTGGTCAGCGTCCCTTCGAGGGTCGGGAAGACGTTGCCCACGACCTCGAGCGTGTCGGAGACGGTGACGACGCCGGTGGTCTGATCGATGCTGCGGATGGTCTTGGAGACCCACGAGCCAAGCTGGTACCCCTCGGTGAAGCGATTGAGGGTGCCGAAGGCGTTGATGCCGCCGAGGTCGGTCAGCTTGTTCTCGAGCGTCGCGAAGCCGCCGCGGAGGTCCCAGCGGAAGTTGCGCATCTCGATCGGCGTCGTGGAGAGCGTGACCTCGAGCCCCTTGTTCGTCACCGACCCGACGTTCACCTGCGGGTTCTGGGTGAAGCCGAGCGACGGCGGCAGCGGCTGGCTCAGGATGAGGTCGTTGGTGGTCTTGTCGAAGTAGGTCACCTCGAGGGCGAGCTTCTCGTTGAAGAAGCTGGCATCGAAGCCCATCTCGATCTCGGTCCCGCGCTCCGGCTTGAGGTTCGCGTTGCCGGGATTGGCCGGCACCGCGCCGGCGATCGCCGATGTGCCCGAGATGCTCGGGGCAGCGGCGAGGGTGATGAGTGCGGCACCCGCGCCCGGGGCACGACCGGTCTGGCCCCACGCCGCACGGAGGCGGAGGGTGTTCATGAACGACGCCATCCCGCCGTAGAAGTTCTCGTCGGAGACGACCCACGACCCACCCACCTTCGGCAGGATCGCCGGGTCGGCCTCGGAGCCGAACACCGAGAACTCGTCGACGCGGACGCCGACCTGGAGGAAGCGACGGTTGAGGTGGCCGAGCTGCGCCTGGCCGACCCACCCGCGCTGACGGACCATCGCCTCCGAGCCACCGGCCGAGGTCTGC
>CAXRBM010000101.1:0-8615 GCA_964228675.1 Gemmatimonadaceae bacterium | reverse complement strand
GGGCCGGAGCATCCACCCCGGGGTGCCGAGCAGGAGCAAGGGCGGCGTCACGAAGGTGAGCACGAGGTGCTGCACCATGTGACCGGTGAAGAGGTAGTAGTCGCTGATGTCGTGGATCGGCCCGTTCAGCGTGAGGAACATTGCGAGGAGTCCCCCCGCGAAGCTGCCCTGTTGGCCGAGGGTGAGGTGCTCCCCCGCCGCGCGATGCGCGCGGCCGCGCCACTGGTGGAGCCCCCCGAGCGTGAGGAGCCCGATGACGGTGCTCCAGTGGACGGTGAAGCCGCCCTGGGAGAGGTCGACCTGCGGGTGGAGACAGAGCGCCGGGATCCCGATCAGAGCGAGATCTTCGCGAAGAGGAAGAGGAGGGCCAAGATCGTGGCCCCGGCGATGATCAGCGGGCCGGTGAAGAGCGCCTTGAAGAGCTTATGATCGTACTTGAGGTGCATGTAGAAGAGCACCACGATCGCGAACTTAGCTGCGCTCATGATGATGAGCGAGGGGTTGAAGAGCGGCGACGCGACGAGGGCCGGGATGTAGTAGGCCCAAACCTCGACGATCGTGATGACCGTGAGGATCACGGCGACCTTGAGATAGGTCGCGCCGGTGGGATGCGCGTGCGCGGGGGACTTGGTGTCGTGTGACATGAGGGCCTCGCGCTACTGGATGAGGTAGATGAGGGTGAAGATCACGATCCAGACGACGTCGACGAAATGCCAGTAGAGGGCGGCGATGTCGACGACGAGCTCGTCCTTGGGGCCGAGGCCGCGGGTGCGGTCGATCCAGAGGAGACTCATGAGCCAGAGCACACCGACGGTCACGTGCGCGCCGTGGAAGCCGGTCAGCGTGAAGAAGGTAGAGCCGAAGAGGTTCGTCTTGATCGTGAGCCCCTCGCGGACGAACGCGGTGAACTCGTACGCCTGGAACCCGAGGAAGGTCGCGCCGAGGAGCGCGGTCACCCCGAGCCAGAGCTGCGAGGAGCGCTGCACACGGGTCCACCAGCCGGCGTTCGCCGGGAGCGGGGTCCCCTTGAGCTGCACCGCCTGCAACGCGAGCACCATCGCAAGCGACGACATCAGGAGGACGAAGGTCGACGCCGAGGTCACCGGGATGTCGAGGATCGCGGGGAACACCTTACCAGCCGCGTCGGTGTACTCCGTGTGCGGATAGGGCCCGACCAGCGACTTCCCCTTGTAGATCAGGTAGGTCGAGATCAGTGAGGCGAAGAGCATGCACTCGGACCCGATGAACGCCCAGATGGCGATCTTCCGGTTGTCGAGCCCGGTGGTCGTGTGGTGGGTATGCGCGTGGCCGTCGTCGTGCCCGGCGATGGCGTGGGATGCCATGAGGTCAGGGTCTCCGATTACTCGAGGGGGGAGGTCAGCCAGGCGTAGAGGCCGCCGATGAGCATGGCGGCGCCGCTCAGGGTGACGGTCATCGCGACGGCGAAGAGGTCGTTGCGCAGGAAGAGGAGGCCGCTGAACATCACGACCAGCCCGAGCGCGGTGAAGGCGGGCTTCGCCGTCGGATAGGGCATCGGGATGCCAAGGGCCTTGGCGGTGTGGGTCTCGGTCTCCTCGCGGAGCGGGGAGGGGCCGGGGGTCCCGGTGTCGCCATGGCTGTCCTCGCCCTCATGCCAGCTCGGGTCCTTGAGGTCCCAGAGCGGATAGCGCGAGGTCACGGTCGGGATCTGCGCGAAGTTGTACTCCGGCGGCGGCGAGGGGATCGACCACTCGAGGGTCGCCGCGCCCCACGGATCGCCACCGGCGATGGCGCCGCGTGTCCGGCTCCGCACGAAGTTCCAGACGAAGACCGCCGTCGCGATCACGAGGAGATAGGTCCCGTAGGTCGCGAGAAGGTTGAAGAGATCCCAGCCCTGGCCCGCGTCGTAGGTGTAGATACGGCGCGGCATGCCGAGGAGCCCGCTGAAGTGCATCGGGAAGAAGGTGAGGTTCATCCCGATGAAGTTCAGCCAGAAATGCACGTTGCCGAGGCGCTCGTCGAGGAAGCGCCCGGTGATCTTCGGGTAGTAGTGGTAGATCCCAGCGAAGATCCCCATGATCGACCCGCCGAAGAGCACATAGTGGAAGTGCGCGACGACGAAGTACGAGTCGGTCTGCTGGAGGTCGGCCGGCGGCGAGGAGTGCATCACGCCGGAGATCCCACCGATGGTGAACATCGCGATGAGGGCGATGGCGAACTTCATCGGCACGGTGAAGCGGACCTCGCCCGCCCACATGGTCGCGATCCAGTTGAAGATCTTCACGCCGGTCGGGATCGCGATGAGCATCGTCATCAGCGAGAAGATCGAGTCGGCGACCGCGCCCATCCCCACCGCGAACATGTGGTGCGCCCAGACGCCGAAGCCGAGGAAGCCGATCATGATCCCCGAATAGACCATCACGTTGTATCCGAAGAGCGGCTTCTTGGAAAAGGTCGGGAGCACCTCCGACACGAGGCCGAAGGCGGGGAGGATCAGGATGTACACCTCGGGGTGCCCGAAGACCCAGAAGAGGTGCTGCCAGAGAAGGGGGTCGGCGCCCTGCGCGATCGCATAGAAGGTCGTCCCGAAGAAGCGATCCATCAGGAGGAAGACGAGCGCGACCGTGATCGGTGGGAAGGCGAGGATCAGGAGGAACTGCACGACGAACGACATCCAGGTGAACATCGGCATGCGCATGAGCGTCATGCCGGGGGCCCGGAGGTTGATGATCGTCGTGATGAAGTTGAACGCCGCCGCCAGCGAGGAGACGCCGAGGATCTGGAGGCCGATCACCCAGAAGTCGATGTTCGGGCCGCTCGAGAACTGCGTGGTCGTCAGCGGCGCGTACCCGAACCAGCCGCCGTCCGGCGCGACCTGGAAGAGGATCGGGAGGGTGATGAAGATGCCGCCGAGGAGATAGACCCAGTACGAGAAGGCGTTCAGCCGCGGGAAGGCGACGTCGCGCGCCCCGATCTGGAGTGGGATCAGATAGTTGAAGAAGGCGGCCGAGAGGGGCATGACGGCGAGGAAGACCATCGTCGTGCCATGCATCGTGAAGAGCTGGTTGTACGTCTCGGCGGAGACGAACCCCATGTTCGGGCGCGCGAGCTGCGTGCGGATGAGCACCGCCTCGAGCCCGCCGATGAGGAAGAAGGCGAGGGCGGTCCAGAGGTAGAGCGTCCCGATCCGCTTGTGATCGGTGGTCGCGATCCAGCTCCAGAGCCCGGACTGCGTGCTCGCGGGCGCGGTGGCGCGGGCGGGGGCGGCGAGGGTGGCCATGGGTCGGTCTCCGGTCTACTTGAGCGCCAGCAGGTAGGCGACGACGTCGGCGATCTGCCGATCATCGAGCCCGCCCGTATTGGTCGTCTTGAGGATGGGGTCGTACTCGCCGCGGCCGATCGTGTTCATCAGGGAGCCGGGCTTCATGTGCCGCGCGTTCTTGATCCAGCGCGCGAGCGTCGGGGCATCGTTCTTGTAGAGGCCGCCGGCGATCGTGTGGCGCGAGGCGATATGCGTGAGGTTCGGGCCGATCTCGGAGACCGCGCCCGGCACGCCGCTGATCGCGTGGCAGCCGATGCACCCGCCGAGCATGAACCCTTCGTTCGCGCCGCGGGTGGGATCGCCGCCGGCGAGGAGCGCATCATCGAACGTGAGTCCCGTGGGGATCGGCGTCTGCGGGATCACATGGGGGAACTCGGTCTCGAGCCGCTCGCGCGGGAAGACGTAGCCGGCGGTCGTCGCGGTGGCGGGCGCCGTGCTGTCCACCCCGCTCACCTGCGCCACCGGGGTCACCGGCGTCGTCGCCGCGGCCGGCGCCGGGGTGGCTGAGAAGACGGCTGGGGAGGCCTGATGCTTCGCCCACGCGTCGAACTCGTCCGGCTGCACCGTGTAGAGCCGGAACTTCATGTTCGCATGGCTCGACCCGCAGTACTCGGTGCAGAACCCATTCCACGCCGAGGTGCCGAGGTCGGCGTTCGGGGTGAACCAGAGGTAGTTCGTCTTGTTGGAGATGAGGTCGCGCTTCCCGCCCATCTGCGGGATCCAGAAGGAGTGGAGCACGTCCTTCGTGGTGAGCTCGAACTCGACCGTCCGACCGACCGGGACATAGAGCTCGTTGGCGGTGACGATGCCGAGCTCGGGGTAGCGGAACTCCCACCACCACTGGTGCCCGATCACCTGCACCTTGAGGGCGCCGGCTGGGGCATCGGCCTGCGTCTGGAAGATCGTCTTGACCGTCGGGATCGCGATCAGGACGAGGATCAGCGCCGGGATGACGGTCCAGGTGATCTCGAGTGCCGCATTGCCATGGATGGGGCGGGGCTTCGGGCCGCCGGGCCGCTTCCGGTACTTGATGATCGTGTAGACGAGCCCTGCCTCGACGACGACAAAGACGATCGTCCCCCAGAAGAGGAGGCGCTGGAAGAGCGCGTCGATGGCGGTGTTGAAGTCGGTGTGGTGGTTGAACGTGGAGTTGGGATACTCCGTGAACCCACACCCGGAGAGCGCCAACAGGGCCACCGTGGTGAGCGCAGTGGTGGCTGCTTGGCGCAGCGACAGCTTCGGCATCGGTTGGATGAGGCTGGGGGGAAGGCAGCGGCCCGAGAAGCAGGGGCCGCGACCACCGACGGGACGACTGCAGATGAGCGCCCGAAACCTACCCTACCCGAAAGGGTGGGGGCAAGAATCTTGTCGACTATAGGACCGGGGGGTCCTGCGCCGGCATCTCCATGGTGACGCGGTGCTGGATCTTGACCCGATCTCGCGTCTGCTCGACCGCGGTCCGGATCTGCGCGATCCCTTCGCGGAGGAGTCGGACGCGCTGCATCTCGGAGCCGCGGCCGGCGTCGAGGATCAGCTTGGACACCTGATCCGCAATCAGACCGAACTGCCCCTTGAGGAGCCCATGGAGTGGAGCGGCGTTCCGTTTGATCTGCTGGGGGAAGACGCCCGCACCGCGGTGGGCCTTCACGTCGAGCGCCATCCGCTCGACCATCCCATGCAGGGTCTGAACCGAGAGGAGGGCCTCATCGAGGGTGCGAAGCTTGGCGGCGCCGGCGCCGTCCACCTTCGTGGCAGACAGTCCCTGCAGAATGTACCTTCGCCGGATCCTCCGACCAGTCCATCCATGACCACCCGTCGCGATTTCCTGACCTCGACGGCCGCTGCGGCGGCCGGGCTCACCATCCTCCCGGCAGGTGCCCAGGGCGATACGCCCGTGGCGATGTCCGCCCCCCCGGTCGGCCCCGGGGCGCCCCTCGCCCCTCGCCCGGTCATCATCGCCTCCGGCAACGGGATCCGCGGGGTCAAGGTCGCCTACGACCAGATCGTCCGCGGGACCGACACCCTCGATGCGATCATCGCCGGGATCAACATCCAGGAGCTCGATCCCGACGATCAGTCAGTCGGACTCGGGGGATTCCCCAATGCCGACGGCGTGGTGCAACTCGATGCCAGCTGCATGCATGGCCCCACGAAACGGGCCGGCGCGGTCGGGTGCCTCGAGGATATCGCGACGCCGAGCCTCGTGGCCAAGGCCGTGATGGACTACACCGATCACATCATGCTCGTGGGGGCCGGGGCCAAGCGCTTCGCCCTCGACCTGGGGTTCAGGTCTCAGCCCCTCCTCACGGAGAAGACGCGCCAGGATTGGCTGCGGTGGAAGGCGCGGCTCAATCCGAACGATTTCTGGCTCGATCACGACGACGACGTGAAGATCAAGTTCTCGACCGGGACGATCAACATGAACGCCGTCAATGCCAAGGGGGAGATCAGCTCCTGCACGAGCACGAGTGGGATGGCGTGGAAGATCCCAGGGCGGCTCGGCGACTCGCCGATCGTCGGGGCGGGGCAGTACTGCGACAACGAGGTGGGCGCCGCGGGTTCGACGGGGCGCGGGGAGGCGAACATCAAGGTCTGCGGCGGCTTCCTCACCGTGGAGCACATGCGGCAGGGGATGGCGCCGGCGCAGGCGGTCCTCAGGACGCTCGAGCGCCTCGTGGCGATGACCGAGTCGCGGCTCCTGCGTACCGATGGTCGTCCGAACTTCGATATCCAGTTCTACGCGGTGGCCAAGGACGGGCGATACGCCGCTGGTTCGCTCTACGAGGGTGCTGATTTCGCGGTCTGTGACGAGAAGGGGCCGCGCCTCGAGAAGTGCGTCTTCCTCTATCCCCGGGGTCGCTAGCTTTCGGTATGACCGCACCAGACGAACCACTCGCCTACGACCCGGCTACGGTCGAGGCGCGGTGGCGCCAGCGCTGGGCCGAGCGGGGCACCAATCGCGTCGACCTCGCGAATGGCCCGCGGCCCTACTACAACCTCATGATGTTCCCCTACCCCTCGGCCGAGGGGTTGCACGTGGGGAACCTCTTCGCGTTCACGGGAAGCGACATCCATGCGCGCTTCCATCGGTTGCAGGGGCACACCGTCTTCGAGCCGTTGGGCTATGACGCGTTCGGGATCCACTCGGAGAACTTCGCGCTCAAGGTCGGGAAGCACCCAATGGAGCTCATCCCGAGCAACATCGCGAATTTCCGTCGGCAGCTCGATCGGGCGGGGTTGATGGTCGATTGGGATCGCTCGGTGGATACGACCGATCCCGCCTACTACAAGTGGACGCAGTGGGTCTTCCTCCAATTGTACCAGCGCGGGCTCGCCTACAAGAAGGCGGCCGCGGTCAACTGGTGCGGATCGTGCAAGACGGTGCTCGCCAACGAGCAGGTCGAGGGCGGCACCTGTGAGCGGTGTGGGACCACGGTCGAGCAGCGCTTCCTCGAACAGTGGTTCTTCCGGATCTCGGAGTACGCGCCGCGGCTCCTCAAGAATCTCGAGACCCTCGATTGGTCGGAGACCACCAAGCAGGCGCAGCGGAACTGGATCGGCCGCTCCGACGGCGCGCGGGTGCGCTTCGCGGTGCAGGACGCGCCTGGTGGAGAGATGATCGAGGTCTTCACGACGCGGCCCGACACGATCTTCGGTGCGACCTACCTGGTGCTCGCGCCTGAGCATCCGCTGGTGGAGGTGCTCACCAAGGATTCCGAGCGCGGCGTGGTCGAGGCCTATCGCGCCCGTGCGGCGCGACAGGATCTCGTGAGTCGCAAGTCGACGAAGGAGAAGACCGGCCAATTCACCGGGGCCTATGCGACGAATCCAGCGACGGGGGCAGCGATCCCGATCTGGGTCGCCGATTACGTGCTGATGGAGTACGGCACCGGCGCGATCATGGCGGTGCCGGGGCATGACGAGCGTGACCACGAGTTCGCCGTCACGTATGGGTTGCCGATCGTACGCGTGGTAGCCGGAGAAGGGCAGGACGCCTCCACACCGCTCGATGGCGTGGCATACGTGGGCGATGGACGTCTCGTCGCCTCCGGGACCTTCGATGGTCTTGGTGTCAGCGAAGGAAAGGCGGCGGTGACGGCGTGGTTGGCGGAGCGCGGGGCCGCCGAGGCGGTGACCAACTATCGGCTGCACGACTGGTGCATCTCGCGGCAACGCTATTGGGGTCCCCCGATCCCGATCATCTACTGCGATGCCTGCGGCACGGTGCCGGTCCCCGAGTCGCAGCTGCCGGTGGCGCTCCCGCATGTGGCCGACTTCAAGCCTGACGACTCGGGGATCTCCCCGCTCGCGCGCCACGCCGAGTGGTTCGAGGTCGCGTGTCCGGCCTGCGGCGCGCCGGCGCGACGCGAGACCGATGTGAGCGACACCTTCCTCGATAGCGCCTGGTACTTCTTGCGCTATCCGAGCGTCCCGCGCGATGATGTGGCGTTCGACGCCGCGCTCACCAAGCGCTGGCTCCCTGTCACGACGTACATCGGTGGGAACGAGCACGCGGTGCTCCACCTGCTCTACTCGCGCTTCATCACGATGGTACTTCACGACATCGGCCTCCTCGACTTCGAGGAGCCCTTTACCCGCTTCCGCGCGCATGGGTTGATCATCCGCGAGGGGGCGAAGATGTCGAAGTCGAAGGGGAATGTCGTGAACCCCGATGAGTACATCGAGACGTGGGGCGCAGACTCCTTCCGCACCTACCTGATGTTCCTCGGTCCCTTTGAGGAGGGGGGCGATTTCCGCGACGCGGGGATCAGCGGGGTACGACGCTTCTTGGATCGGCTCTGGGCCTCGGTGCGCGACTGCACCACCGAAGGTGTGGTCGACCCCGAGGTGCGCCGCAAGTTGCACGCGACGATCAAGAAGGTCGGCGAGGATATCCCCGCGCTCAGCTACAACACCGCCATCGCGGCGATGATGGAGTACATGAATGTGCTCCGGAAGGGGGAGCGTCGGTGTCACCGCGACGAGGTCCTCCCGGTGGTGCAACTCGTCGCGCCGTTCGCGCCACATATCGCCGAGGAGCTCTGGGCCATGCTCGGGCACACCGCGAGTGTCTTCGACGCGGGGTGGCCCGTCTACGATCCCGCGCTCCTCACCTCGGCCACCGTCGCGCTCGTCGTGCAGATCGGCGGGAAGACGCGCGGCACGATCCAGGTGGCGCCGGATGTCACGCAGGAGGCCGCGCTCGCCGCCGCGATGGCCGAGCCGGGGCTCGCGAAGTTCGTGACCGGCACGCCCAAGAAGGTTATCCTGGTGCCGGGGCGCCTGCTGAACGTCGTCGTCTGAGCCGCCGTCC
>CAXRBM010000100.1:0-3212 GCA_964228675.1 Gemmatimonadaceae bacterium | reverse complement strand
CGCCATCTGCAGGATCTCGTTGCGCTTCTTCTCGCCGCCCGAGAAGCCGGCGTTCACGGAGCGCTGCATCATCGAGGCATCCATCTCGACGACCTTGAGCTTCTCCTCCATGACGTCGAGGAACTCGATCGGGTCGAGCTCAGGCTGATTGTGCGCCTTGCGGATCTCGTTGTACGCCGCGCGGAGGAAGTAGGCGTTGGTCACACCCGGGATCTCGATCGGGTACTGGAAGGCGAGGAAGACGCCGGCCTGCGCGCGCTCCTCCGCCTCGAGCTCGAGGAGGTCCTGTCCCTCGTACTCGATCGAGCCGGCGGTGACCTCATAGCCCGGGTGCCCCGCGATCACCTGTGCGAGGGTCGACTTGCCGGAGCCGTTCGGCCCCATGATGGCGTGGACCTCGCCCGCGTTCACGGTGAGGGAGATGCCCTTGAGGATGTCCTTCTCGCCGACGGCGGCGTGGAGATTCGTGATCTTCAGCATGGAATGGAAAGAGAAGAGATGAGGGTGGGAGGACGACTCAACCCACCGAGCCTTCGAGCGAGATCCCGAGCAGCTGCTGCGCCTCGAGCGCGAACTCCATCGGCAGCTCCTTGAAGACCTCCTTGCAGAAGCCCGCGACGATCAGGCTGATCGCGTGCTCCGCGTTGAGCCCGCGCGCCTTGCAGTAGAAGATCTGATCCTCCCCGATCTTCGACGTGCTCGCCTCGTGCTCCAGGGTCGCCGAATTGTTGGCGACCTCGATGTACGGGAAGGTGTGCGCCCCGCACTTGTTACCGATCAGCATCGAGTCGCACTGGGTGTAGTTGCGTGCGCCCTCGGCCTTCGGCAGGACCTTCACCTGCCCGCGGTAGGAGTTCTGCCCCTGACCCGCGCTGATCCCCTTGGAGATGATCGTCGAGCGCGTGTTCCGCCCGATGTGGATCATCTTGGTCCCGGTGTCGGCCTGCTGCTTCCCATTCACCACGGCGACCGAGTAGAACTCGCCGACCGAGTTGTCCCCCTGCAGGATGACCGAGGGGTACTTCCAGGTGATCGCGGAGCCCGTCTCCACCTGCGTCCAGGAGATCTTGGCGTCGGTGAAGGCCTTTCCGCGCTTGGTGACGAAGTTGTAGATGCCGCCCTTCCCCTCGCTGTCGCCGGCGTACCAGTTCTGCACGGTGGAGTACTTCACCGTCGCGCGGTCGAGCGCGACGATCTCGACGACCGCGGCGTGGAGCTGGTGCTCATCGCGCTTGGGCGCGGTGCATCCCTCGAGGTAGCTCACCGAGGCACCCTCATCAGCGACGATCAGCGTCCGCTCGAACTGCCCCGTGTTGGCGGCGTTGATGCGGACGTAGGTCGAGAGCTCGAGGGGGCAGGTGACGCCCTTCGGCACGTAGACGAAGGAGCCGTCGGAGACGACCGCCGAGTTGAGCGCGGCGAAGAAGTTCTCGGAGTAGGGGACCACCGAGCCGAGGAACTTTTGCACGAGCTCGGGGTGCTCGCGCACCGCCTCGCCGAAGGAGCAGAAGATCACCCCCGCCTTGGCGAGCTCCGACTTCATCGTGGTGCCGACCGAGACCGAGTCGAAGATCGCGTCGACGGCGACGCCGGCGAGCCGCTTCTGTTCGGTGAGGGAGATGCCGAGCTTCTCGTAGGTCTTGAGGAGCTCCGGATCGACCTCATCGAGCGACTGGAGCGGTTTCACGCTCTTGGGCGCCGAATAGTAGGTGTGCGCCTGGTAGTCGATCGGCTCGTAGGTGACGTTGGGCCAGCGCGGCTCCGTCATCGTCTGCCAGCGGCGGAACGCCTTGAGGCGCCACTCGAGGAGCCACTCCGGCTCCTCCTTCTTCTTGGAGATGAGACGGACTGTCTCTTCCGTGAGGCCAGGGGGGATCGTGTCGGTGTCGACCTCCGTCACGAACCCGTACTGGTATTCCTTGTTGACGAGGGTCTCGATGCTTGCGGTCATGGTCCGGCGGGGTTGGGCGGGTCCAGCGGGGTGTCTGATATAGACTAGTAAAGTACTCGGAAATACCCCGGGATTCAATAAACGCGAACGGGGTTGGCATGGTGCCAACCCCGCGCTGGACTGAGAGATAGGGACGGTTTTCGGACCGCGGGTGGGTTACATCGTCACCCGCAGCTTCGAGACCTCGGCCCGGCCGATCGTCCCCTGGTCGGTCCCGAACCAGAGCAGCCCCGTCTTCTTGTCGAAGTACATATGCCGGATGGTGTTGTTGACCGGCTTCCCGATCGCGGTCTGCCCGAAGAAGCGCTTCGTCTTGGGGTCGTAGCCCACGAGAGACGTCCCCTGGTTCGGGACGTTCTGCGTCACCCAGATCCGGTCCTTGTCGTCGGAGGCGAGGCCGTAGGGGAGGGCCCCCGCGCCGGCCGGGACGGGGATCTCCTCGATCTTCCCGGTGCGCGGGTCGAGTCGGCCGAGGATGCCGCGGGTGTAGTCGCCGTACCAGATGATGTCGTCCGAGGTGACCGCGATCCGCCGCCCGCGTGAGCGCTCATTCGGGAGCTTGTAGGTCGTGACCTGCATCGTCGCGGGATCGATCGACGCGATCTGATCGACGCCAAAGAGGTTGAACCAGGGCGTCCCCTTGGAGTTGATGACGATCCCGTAGGGGCGCGTGCGCTCTCCGGTGAAGGCGAGGCGGATCTTCCCGGTCTTCGTCTCGAGATGTCCGACGGCGCCCGAGTTCTGCGCGGTGAACCAGATGTCGCCGCGCGCATCGAAGATGAGCGTGTGTGGATCCTTCACCTTCGCGTCGGGCATCGGGTAGCGGGTGATCTCCCCCGTGGCGGGATTGAGCTTTCCGATCATCCCGTTGCGGTTGCCGGCATACCAGACCATCCCCGAGGGGTCGACGATCAGATTGTGGGGATTGGTGCCAGGGTCGATCTCGAACTTGGTGAACTGCCCGGAGCGGGGGTCGAGGCGCGCGATGTAGTTCCCGTTCTGCCCCACGAAGAAGACGCGGCCGTCGGGGGCGACGTAGGGGTCACGCGGGCGCCCTTCGGCGCCGCCGTAGGGGACCTCCCATTCCTGGGAGGGGACGGATTGGGCAGCGAGGGGGGCGGCGAGGATCGCGAGGGCGATGGTGGCGCTACTGAGGATTCGCATGAGGCAGAACTCCGGCTGAAGGCTTAATGCTGAATGCTTGATGCCCAGTCGCTGGTTTGCAGATCGGCGTTCAGGTCGAGACTCCTCGGATCGCCCG
>CAXRBM010000099.1:0-7348 GCA_964228675.1 Gemmatimonadaceae bacterium | reverse complement strand
CTCGCCAAAGGCTTCCGTTTCCCACCGGAGTTCGGCCCCCTCGCGGCCGTCACGCCGGGCACCCCGGGCGGGATGATGGTGATGCTCGCCGAGTACGGGACGATGTCGTTGGCGCAGGTGCTCGCGCCGGCGATCCAGATGGCGGAGGAAGGCTATCCGATCGAGGCGCAGCTCGCCGGAAGCATCCAGAGCAACGCCAGGCGGATCAAGGAGTGGAAGTATTCGCCGGCGGTCTTCCTCCCGCATCTCGGGAAGACGCGCGAGGCCCCGGAGGCGGGGGAGATCTTCAGGCAGCCCGACCTCGCCGCGACCTTCAAGAAGCTCGTCGAGACGGAGCAGCAGGCGCTGCGCCAGAAGAAGTCGCGCAAGGCGGCGATCATGGCGGCGTATGACCGCTTCTACAAGGGCGACATCGCCGACGAGCTCGTCCGCGGCGTCCGTGAGGAGGGTGGGCTCTTCACCAAGGCCGACCTCGCCAACTGGCAGGTCAAAATCGAAGAGCCCTACTCGACCACGTATCGCGGCTACGAGGTCTACAAGCTTCCCATCTGGCAGCAGGGCCCGGTGATGCTCCAGGCGCTCAACATGCTCGAGCAGCTGGATCTCAAGGGGCTCGGCTACAACAGCGCGCAGTACATCCACACGATCTACCAAGCGATGAACCTTGCCTACGCCGATCGTGACTTCTATTACGGTGATCCGGCGTTCCCGCCCGAGGAGCCGGTGCAGGGGCTGATGAGCAAGGCGTACGCGAAGGCACGCTGGGCGCAGATGAGTCCGATGCGCAACGATGCCGCGGTGAGGCCGGGTGACCCCTACCCGTTCCAGGACGGGACGAATCCCTTCACGGAGCTCCTCGCCAAATGGTCGACCAGCGGACCGCGACTCGACACACGTGAGCAGGGCGCGTCCGGTGCAGGGTATCGCGGCCCCGACGTCCCACCTGATGACGACGCCGCCTTCAAGGAAGCCTTCACGCGCGGGACGACGAGCATCCAGGCCGCGGACAAGTCGGGATGGATGGTCTCGATCACCCCGAGCGGCGGATGGGTGCCAGCGGTGATCGCGGGACGCACCGGGATCGGGCTCTCCCAGCGCGCACAGTCGTTCGTGACCCGCGCCGAGGATGGGCCGTTCAACGTGATCGAGCCTGGGAAACGTCCGCGCGTGACGCTGACACCGACGATCGCGCTCAAAGAGGGGCAGCCCTGGATGGCCTTCTCCGTCCAAGGGGGCGACACGCAGGATCAGGATCTCCTGCAGTTCTTCCTCGCGATGGTGGAGTTCGGGCAGACCCCGCAGCAGGCGGCGGAGCATCCCGGGTTCCACAGCTACCAGATGCGCTCGAGCTTCGGATTGCACGATGCGCGGCCGGGCCGCATCCAGCTCAATGACAAGGTCCCCGACTGGGTGCGCGAGGATCTCCGGCGGCGCGGCTACGTGATGGAGTTCGCGAGCAAGACCTCAGGGCCGATCACGGCGATCGTGTTCGACCGGGCGCGCGGGAGCTTCTGGGGCGCGGCGAGCAACCATGGTGAGGACTACGGGATCGCCTGGTGACCTGATGCCAGTGGATCGATGAAGGTCCCGATGGCGGTGCCTCTCAACAGAGATGCACCGCCATCGCCTTGAAGGTGACCACCACGGCGAGCCCCGGCTCAAGGGCGAGCTCCTGGGCCGACCGCGTGGTGAGCGCCGCGACGATCGGGGTGCCGCGCACATCCACCGTGACGCGGGTCAGCGCACCGAGGGTGACGAGCTCCGTGATGCGACCGGAGAATCGGTTCCGCGCCGAATCGTGGGTCTGCCCACGGGCGAGAGTGATCTCCTCTGCGCGGATCACCGCGTGCCCGGCACCGGGGACGAAGTCCCCGACGGCATAGAGGGTGAGTCCCTCGGATTCGAAGGCGAAGGCACGATACCCTTGCGCGTACTCACGCGGGTCGCCGTCGAGCCAATCGGGAGCCGCCTCACCGAGATCGCGTGCCGTCCCCGCGAGGACGTTCTCCGCGCCGAGGAACTCCGCTACATAGGGTGAGGCGGGCCGCCGGAAGACCTCGGCGGGCGCTCCAGCCTGCAGGATGCGCCCCCCGTCGAGGAGGATCGCTTGATCACCCAGCATCCCCGCCTCGGCGAAGTCGTGCGTGACCTGAAGCGTGGTAAGTTCCCAAGCACGGTGCAGGGCACGCACCTCGCGACGGATCAGCACGCGACGACGGGGATCAAGCGCGCTGAAGGGCTCATCGAGCAGGAGGATGCGTGGACGGCGGGCGAGGGCGCGCGCGAGGGCGACGAGTTGCCGCTCACCACCGGAGAGACTGCGCACATCTCGAGCGAGGAGCGGCGTGACCCCCATCCGTTCGATCGCCTCGTCGAGGGTGGCGGCATCAGCGGCGCCATAGGCGACGTTCTCGCGCACCGAGAGATGCGGGAAGAGGAAAGCGTGCTGATAGACGAGCCCGATCCCACGATCCTCAGGCGGGACGCCACGCATGTCGCGACCGTCCAGCTGGAGTCGACCGCTGCGCGGGGCGAGGAGTCCGCCGACGACTTCGAGAAGGGTGGTCTTCCCTGCCCCGGCGGGCCCGATCACCACACCATAGGCGCCGCGCTCGAGGGAGAAGCTCACCTCGTGGAGCGCGAAGCGACCCTTGGTAGCGGAGAGCGCCGCAAGGGTGATCATCGCTCCATCCCGGAATCGGGGCGGAGCGCACGCAGCAAGGTGAGCGGGACCAGCGCGAGGATCGCAAGCGCTGCCGCCACCGGAAGCGCCTCGGAGAGCCCGAAGCTCGTGAAGCGGTCGTAGCTCAAGACGCTCACGACTTTTGGATTGTACGTGAGGATGACGATCGCTCCGAACTCACTCACCGCGCGCGCCCACATCACGACAGCGGCGGCGAGAAGGCCGCGACCCGCGAGCGGGAGGGTCACGCGATGGAAGGCGCGCCACGGCGTATCACCCAACGTGCGAGCGACCCCTTCATAGCGGGGATCGACCTTCGCGAAGGCCTCGCGCGCGCCACTCACGAAGAGCGGCGACGAGACGAAGAGCATCGCGGCGATGATCCCGAGCGGGGTGCCGACGATACGGAGCCCCATCTCGAGCGCCGCGCCACCGACGGCGCTCTCGCGCCCGAGCAGAAGGAGCAACGCAATCCCCGCGACCGGATGCGGGATGAGCAGGGGAAGATCAAGGATCGCGGCGAGGAGGGCGCGCCCCGGGAAGGTGCGACGCGCGAGGAGATAGGCGAGCGGGGTCGCGGTGAGGACGCCGATCAGCGTCGCGGCGGTCGCGCAGAGTGCGGTCAGCACGAGCGAGCCACGCAGTTCGCCATCGGAGGCGAGACGTTTCATCCCCTCCGCGCCACCGACACCGACGAGTTCAGCGAGGGGCGCCGCCAGGAAGAGCAAAAGGAACGATCCCGCGAGGGCGGCGAGGACGCTCAGGACGCGAGCCATCGCGCGCGAGCCACGCGCATCGGCTCCCGCGCGCTCACTCGATGCACGGCTCACGGCACCATCCACGGCGCGGCAGTCCCCTGCGGGACCGGCACCTCGAGCGCATCGAGCCCCTCACGCCGCAGGATCGCCCGCCCCTCCGCCGAGAGGAGGAAGCGCGCGAAGCGCTCCGCCACCTGAGGATGCGGCGCCGCACGCGGCACACCGAGCCCGTAGACGATGGGCGCCCCGACGAAGGTGACCGAGTCGCCCGCCTTCGCCCCACGCACCGTCACCGAGGCGTGCGCATAGACCCCCGCCGAATCCGGCGGACTGAGATCGACCCCATGCGGGAGCTGGACGAATCGTAGCCCGAGCGCGCGCGCCATCGACTCGTACGACCAGATGTAGTCGAACTCCCCCGCCTGCAGGAGCCCGACGAGATCGGCCTCCTTGGGACGCACATTGCGCGCGGGATGCACCGCCTCGAGCCGCGCGGCGAGCCCCGGTTCGCCATAGAACCGCTCGGCCAATTGCCAGACCAAGAGGGTACGGTACCCGTTGGGATCGAGTTGCGGATCAGACCGTCCCGTCTCGACCCCGGGGCGCTGGATCACTCGCCACCAATTGTCGGCGGTGATCTCCCGGGAGAATCGCGAACGGTCGGTGTACGCGATCACCATCCGGTTCTGCGCGAACGCCACATACCCGTCCAGAAACGCCGGCATCAGGAAGCGCGGGAAGACCTCGGCGTCGGCCAGCGCGATGAGATCGGGGATCTTCCCTAGCTCCGTGAGCTTCCGCGCCGACTCGAGCGAACCCGCGCTCTCCTGTTCGACCCGCACCCCGGTCCGTGCCGCGAAGGTATCAAGCGCCGCCCGGATGGGACGCGCCAGACTCCCCGCGTTGAAGACCACGAGGACCTGGTCCTCCCCTACCTTCGGCGCCCCGCCACAGGCGAACGCCGCACAGGCCAACACCCCGAGGACCAACGACCGGATCGGCATCGGCGTAGTATCGCGAAGAGAAGAGGGACGCGCGACCCTATATTCCCTCCCAGACCCCCTGCCCTAGCCCCCATGACGACACCCGCCCTCGAGATCTCGGGCGTCACCAAGCGATACGCGGCGCACACCGCCGTCCGCGACCTCTCCCTGACCGTCCCCACCGGGACGGTCTATGGACTCCTCGGCCCCAACGGCGCCGGGAAGACGACCACGATCCGGATGATCCTCAACATCATCGCCCCTGACACGGGGTCGATCCGGATCCTCGGTGCGCCGCACGATGCCGCGGCGCAGCTCGACCGCGTGGGCTACCTCCCCGAGGAGCGCGGCCTCTACAAGAAGATGATGGTCCGGGATGTCCTCCGGTTCCTCGCCGAGCTCAAGGGCGTCGACCGGAAGACCGCCGACATCCGGATCGACGAATGGCTCGAGCGCCTCACCCTCCGCACCGAGGCGAAGGATTGGGGGAAGGCCAAGGTCGACGAGCTCTCGCGCGGGATGCAACAGAAGGTCCAATTCATCGGCACGCTCTTGCACGACCCGGAACTCGTGATCCTCGACGAGCCCTTCAGCGGGCTCGACCCGATCAATGCCCAGGCGCTCAAGGACACCGTGGTCGAGCTGCGTCGTCGCGGGCGCACGGTGATCTTCTCCACCCATCTGATGGATAACGCCGAACGGCTGTGCGATGCGGTCTGCATCATCGCCGGGGGGACGAAGGTGCTCGACGGGACGATGGCCTCGGTGAAGGGGGCGCATGCGGGGCGCACCGTGGCGCTCGCGCTGGACAGCGATCCATCTGATGCGCTCCGTACGGTCCTCGATGATCGCGCGCTGGTCGCCCGATACGATGACAACGGACGCACCTTCGAAGTCGAACTCGCGCGGGATGGCGAGGCGCAGACCCTGCTCCATCGACTCGTGAGCAGCGGCGCCGCGATCCAGCGGTTCGAGCGCGTACAACCCTCCCTCCATCAGATCTTCCTCGAACGGGTCGGCGCCACGGGCGTCGAGCCGGGGATGAGCGGACATGGCTAAGCTCTGGGCGGTCATCCGCCGCGAATACCTCGAGCGCGTCCGGACCAAGTGGTTCGTGATCGTAACGCTCTTCGGCCCGCTCTTCTTCGGGGGGATCATGATCCTCCCGGCGTACCTCAGCGTGCGGAGCATGCGTGAGACGCGGGTCGCCGACATCCGCATCCTCGATGCAACCGGCACCGGGCTCGGTGCGCGCGTCGCGCAACGCCTCGCGGCCCCGACACTCCAAGGGCCGTCACCGAGCACCGCGCCGGTCGATGAGCTCCGGCCCGCCGAGCTCGCGGCACGTGAGAGCGAGCTGATCGCGCAGATCCAGCGGAAGGAGCTGGCTGGCGTGCTGGTCCTCGACTCGACGACCGTCGCCTCGGGCGCCGCGCGCTATGCGGGACGCAACGCCAGCTCGGTCGGCGACATGGACGCGATCGAGGGGGCGATCCGGCAATCGTTGCTCACCACGCGGCTCGAGGCCTCGGGGATCGACGCCGAGCGGGCCGAGGCGCTCACCAAGCTCCGCGTGCGCCTCAAGGCCGATCGCGTGACGGACGAGGGGCTCGGTGGCTCGGGGATCGCCAATTCGATCTTCGGTTTCGGGGTCGCCTTCCTCCTCTACTTCAGCATCGTCTTCTACGGACAGGCCATCCTGCGCGGGGTGCTCGAGGAGAAGACCACGCGTGTGGCCGAGGTGATCGTCGCGAGTGTGTCGCCAGATGTGCTGCTCGCCGGAAAGGTGATCGGCGTCGGCGCGGTGGGGCTCACCCAGCAGTTGGTCTGGCTCCTCTCGACCGTCGGGTTCTACACGCAGCGCGCGAAGATCTTCGGCGCGATGGGGATCGAGGGGGTGCCGCAGGTCGGGCTCCCCTCGGTGGAGCCCTTCGTGCTCGTCGCGCTCGTCCTCTTCTTCCTGCTGGGCTACACCCTTTACGCCTCACTCTTCGCGGCGGTTGGGGCGATGGTCGGGAGCCAGGAGGAGGCGCAGCAGGCGGCGCAGCCGGTGATCATGCTCCTCGTCTTCAGCATCATCTTCGCCCAGCCGATCCTCACGAACCCGAACAGCCGGCTCGCGGAGATCGTGAGCTGGGTCCCTTTCTCGGCGCCGATCATCATGCCGATGCGCATGACCGCGACGCAGGTCGGTGCGGGGGAGATCATCGGGAGTCTATTGGGCGTACTCCTTGCGAGTGTCGCCTGTGTCTGGGTGGCGGCCCGGATCTATCGCGTGGGCTTGCTGATGTACGGGAAGCGACCTGGACTCGGTGAGCTGATGCGCTGGATCAAGCAGTCATGAAACACGAGCGGGGCGGCGCATCAGCGCCGCCCCGCTCTGCCTTCTGTCCTGACAATCTCAGCGTGCGGCCGGCGTGCAGTAGGTATCGAACGCCTTGGCCAGATCCGCCGCGATCGCATCAGCCGTCCGCCCCTCGATCTGCCAGCGCTCCACCATGTGCACGAGCTTCCCGTCGCGCAGGAGCCCGATGCTCGGCGAGCTCGGCGCATAGCCCGTGAAGTAGCTCCGCGCCTGCCGCGTGGCGTCGACATCACCACCGGCGAAGACGGTGAAGCTCTTGTCAGGTGTGATCGCGTGCTGCAACGCCTTGGCGACCGCGGGCCGCATGTTGCGCGCGGCGCAGCCGCAGACGGAGTTCACCACCACCAATCGCGTCCCCGGCGCATCCTTGAGCGCGGCATCGACGGCGGCGGCGGTGCGCAGCTCCTCGATCCCGTGCTGCGTGAGCTCCGCCCGCATCGGGGCGATCATCCGTTCATCGTATTGCATCGTCCTTACTCCCGTGAGAGCGCCAGGATCGCCGCCTGCGGCACGACGAGGAAACGCTCGTTCTCGAAGGTGATCTCGACCGCGGCCTTGC
>CAXRBM010000098.1:0-10970 GCA_964228675.1 Gemmatimonadaceae bacterium | reverse complement strand
CCGAGGCAGGCGAGCGCGAGGAGCAGCGCGCCGAACCAGGCCTTGGTGGGCTTCAGGATCGCGAGAATCTCGTCGTCGACCTGCTCGTAGCTGGTGACGGCGGGGAGCTGGATGTCCGCCGACGCGATGTTCGGGCGGCGCGGCTCGTCGGGGTGCGCGAGGGTGGCCATGGGTCGCGCCTCCTTATGCCGTGGCCGACGCCGTCGGCGCCGGATGGTTGACCTTCTGGAGGTACACCACCGCGGTGTACGTGTTGAGCTCCTCGAACACATGGTAGGCGCGGCGATCCTTGATCCACTGCGCCACCGCCCACTGGTCGTCCGCGGCGTCGCCGAAGACGATCGCGCGCGACGGACAGGCCTGCGCGCACGCGGTCGTGAACTCGTCCGGGCGCAGCCCGTCGATCCGCACGCCGTCCTCGCCGACCGAGGCGCGCTGCTCCAACGCGGCGCGGTTCTCGGCCTCCTTGATGCGCTGCACGCAGAACGTGCACTTCTCCATGATGCCCTTCTGCCGCACCGTCACATCCGGGTTCAGCTGCCAGTGCAGCGGCTCCGGGAACGCGTACTGCGTGCGCGAGGGATCCCCATACCCGAACCAGTTGTAGTACCGGACCTTGTACGGGCAGTTGTTCGAGCAGTAGCGCGTGCCGACGCAGCGGTTGTAGACCTGCACGTTCAGACCGTTCGGCGCGTGGTACGTGGCGTACACCGGGCAGACGGGCTCACAGGGCGCGTTGCCGCAGTGCTGGCACATCATCGGGATGAAGCGCGTCTCGAAGTCCGGGTGCTCGGGATCGAAGACCACGTCCTTCGGCTCGCGATCGATCTCCCAATACCGCTCGAGACGGATCCACGCCATCTCGCGCCCGCGCGTGATGTTCGCGCCGAAGCCGGTGCGATCGGGGAGGAGCACCGGCCCCTGCCACGACGCGCCGACGGTCGGGATGTTGTTCTCCGCATAGCACGCGGTGACGCAGGCGGAGCAGCCGGTGCACTTGGCGAGGTCGATCGTCATCGCCCAGCGACGCTTCGCGGCCCCCGACCAGTGCTCGGGGTCGTACTGCCCCTTGTCCTTGGAGTTCGGCACGCCGAACTCGCCCTGCGCGTCGTTCGCGGTGGGGGAGCGGAGCCCCGGGAGGAACTCGGTGCTCGCCTGCCCCTCGAACACATGGTGGCCATGGCCCTCCTCACCCGCGAGGAGCGCCGGGAGGGCGATCGCCTGGGCGATCCCACGCCCATGCTGACGGCCCGACCCTTCCGTGGTGACAATGCGCTGCTTCTTCCCATCGGCCTTCGCGACGGTCGCCTTGGTCGCGCCGAGCGCCGCACCACCGGCGCGATCCTCCGCTGCGGCGAGGAGCTGCCACGCGTTCTCCCCCGCCTCGGCGTAGCGGCCAGCGGCGGTGTGCCCACGCCCGAGGGCGACGGCGAGCGTGTCCGGACGGAGGCCGATGTAGACGAGCGCCGGCGCGGTGAGCGACCCCGCAGCGGTCGTGACCGTCACCAGCTCGCCATCCGCCACACCGATCTTCTTCGCCGTCTCCGGGTGCATCTCGACGACCGTCTGCCAGAGGATCTTGGTGACGGGGTCCGGGAGCTCCTGGAGCCAGGGCTTGTTCGCCCCGCGGCCATCGCCGAGGGTCGGCGAGAGATAGGTGATGAGGGTGTACTCCCCGCGCTGCTCCTTCGCCGTGGCCCGCGAGGCGGTCCGAGCCGGCGCGGTACGCGAAGCAGCCGAACCGCTCACGAGCGCCGTCGGGAGCGCGTTCTTGAGATTCTGGTTGCCGCCGATGCGCGAGGCGATGTAGCCTCGGTAATCGGCGAAGCCGTACTTGGAGGCGAGCGAGGGATCCGCCTTGGCGACCGCGAGCAACACATCGGCGGTCTGACGGCTATCGAAGACCGGATCCATCGTCGGCTGCTGGAGCGAGAGGCGCCCCTTCACCGGCTCCGCATCGCCCCACGACTCGAGGCCGTGGTGATCGGGGAGGATGAGATCGCAGAGCGACGTGGTCTCATCCGGCACACTCGAGAACGAGACCTTGAACGGCACCTTCGCCATCGCGGCGGCGAAGCCGACGCCCGGCGCGGTGGTGTAGGCCGGGTTCGCATGGCGGACCAGCAGCATCGGCACTTCACCGGCGTTCATCCGATCGGCGAGCGCCCGCATCTCCGCGTGACCCGCGACGCCCTCGAAGGCGAGATAGCCATCGGCCGGCTTGATGGTCTTGCCGACATTGCCGCGCGCCTTGTTGAGCTCGGCGACGGCGGTGGCGAGCTCGCCCGCGTCTTGGCCGAAGCCACCGGCGAGGAGTGCGCTCGCGCGCGCCTTCCGCACCTCGGCGACGAGCCCTTCGATCAGCGCGACGCCGACGCCGGCCGCCTCAGCGGCCGCGGCAGCACTCCCCTTCCCAGCGATCGCATTGACGATCGCGAGCTCGGAGCCGGGCTTGGCCGGGATCCACTGGTCGGCGTTCAGGCCGGTGAGCGAGCGACGTGCCCCGACATAGATGAAGCGCGGCGCCCCCTCGACCTTCCCACGCGCCTCAGCGAAGGCGAGCTGCTGCGGGACCGGGAGGCCCCAGCCGTCGAGGAAGTCGGCGCCAAACGAGACGATGAGCGACGCAGCCGAGAAGTCGATGGCCGGCCAGGCCGCGCCGTACGCCGCCTGATTCGCCTGCAGCACCGCGACCGGCGCCTCGGCGTCGTAGCTGAGGTGCGGCGCGATCCCGAAGCCGGCGAGGACGCCGTCGAGGAAAGCCGGGAAGGAGCCCTGCTCATGCTGATTGACGAAGGCGACGCGGCTCCCCTGCCCGCGCGACTTCACCTCACCGAGCTTGGCCGAGAGGATCTGGAGCGCATCGTCCCACGTGGTGGCGACGAGGGCATCGCCCTCACGCTTCATCGGCTGGCGATAGCGATCGGGGTTGTAGAGTCCCTGGAGCGACGACTGGCCGCGGGCGCAGAGCGCCCCGCGGTTCACCGGATGCTCGGGGTTCCCTTCCGCCTTGATCGCGCGGCCGTCACGGACCTCGACGAGCAACCCACCCCCGGCCGCGCACTCGCGGCAGGTGGTGGCGTAGTAGTTGGAGACGCCGGGGACGGTCTGGTCCGGCGAGACGAGGTACGGGATGAGCTGCTCGACATCGCCCGACGAGCAACCCACCGCGGCGGTCGCGGCGCCGGAGACGCCGAGGACCTTGAGGAAGTCGCGGCGCTTGACGCCTGCCGACGAGCCGGTCTCAGACACTGAGGTATCCACAGTCATCGCGTCGTCCTAGTAGTGGCAGGTGGCGCAGTCGTACGTCGCCTTCTTCTTGGGCAACGCGAGCGTCGCGGAATCGGGCTCATACCCCGCCGCGCGGACGCCCTCCGCCGGATCGTAGCCGTTCACATGGCACTGCACGCACCACCCCATGTTGAGGCTCTGCGCCATGAAGACCTGCGGCATGTTGTTCACCTGGCCATGGCAGGTCTGGCAGGTGACGCCGGCGTTCACGTGGCGCATGTGCGGGAAGTGCACGTACTCCGGGACCTTGTGGATACGGACCCACGGCACCGGCTGCTTGTTGTTCCAGTATTCGGTGAGCTTCACGATCTCGGGACGGCCCGCGCCGACGATCGTATGACAGCCCATGCAGGTCGCGACGGCGGGGAGGCCCGGGTCCGGCGACTGGTTGGCGGCATTGTGGCAGAACGCGCAGTTCATCTTCAGCGAGTTCACATGCACCGGGTGCGGGAACTTCACGGGCTGCTCCGGGGAGTAGCCGATCCCGCCGCCGAGGTAGTTGGTGTAGCCGGAGGCGCCACTGTAGGCCCAGGGGCCGGGCTTCGCCTTGCCGAAGGCCTCACGATTGGCCTGCTGGGTGGCGGTCTCCTCGGCGCCGGCGGGGGCCGGTGTCTCGGCGGACTGCGACCCCGCATAGGCGGAGAGCATGGTGGCCACGAGGGCGATCGCCACCATCCCTGGGATCATGACCCACTTCCTACGAGCCGTCATACGCCAGACCTGGAAAAGGGAGAAACCCGACTGAAGCATTCGGCTTGTGAATGATTTCACAAGCACGACAGCTCGGAAAAATGACCCGCCGCCCTACCCCACGCAAGCGTCGCGTGATCTCACTCGAGTCCACGTTTCACTCGGTCGATCGTCCGTAACACCTCGATGGCCATCGCCCGCACCAACGTCAGCTCCCGCGAGTCGGGACCCGCGCGATTCAGTAATGAACGGACCGACCGCATGATGTGTTCCGGGTTCCGGGTCCGATAGAACGAGATCGCCGCCAGACTCCGGTCGATATCCCCGAGGGCGCGCTCCCACTCCTCGTGCTTCGGGAGGGCGGCGTGGTGCTTGTGCCGAGCGATCGTCCGGGTGGCATCCCCCGCCGCGAGGTGCAGCTCGTAGGCGGCCACAAGCACCGCTTGCGCGATGTTGAGGGAGGCGTGCTCGGTGGTGGGGATCGTCACCATCACGTGCCCGAGGTCGATCGCCTCGTTCGGCAGCCCATGATTCTCTTGGCCAAAGAGCAGGGCGACCCGACCCTCCTGCGCTGCCGCGAGGAACTGGGGGGCCATCTCGCGCGGGGTGGTCATCGGCCAGCGATGCGCCCGGCGCTTGGCCCCGAAGGCGGCCACCTGCACGCAGTCGGCGAGCGCCGCCTCAAGGGTGTCGAAATGCCGGATGCGTTCGACGAGGTCGCGGGTCCCATGCGCCACCCCCTCGATGCGCCAGGGATCGTAGGCCACCGGCTGCACCAAGCGCAGGTCGGAGAGCCCCATGTTCTTCATCACCCGGATGGTGCCGGCGATGTTCACGGGGTCCTGGACCTTGTTCAGGACCACGGTGACGGTGTCGAGGGCGGACATGACCGCTGGAAGCTAAGCCCCTCCGCTACATTTCGGCGCCATGGGCACCCTCCTCGAGCTCTTCCATCAACTCAAGGATCTGAACGGTCTCGTCATGACGGCGGGCTACGCCGGTGTCACCGCGATCATCTTCATCGAGACGGGGTTGCTCTTCCCCTTTCTCCCCGGGGATTCGCTCCTCGTGACCGCCGGCCTCGTGGCGGTCACCGGCACGCTGAACGTCTGGACGTTGGGCGTGCTCTGCTCCATCGCCGCGATCGGTGGTGACCAGATCGCGTACGCCATCGGACGTCGCTCGGGGCAGGCGCTCTTCAATCGTCCCGATTCGCGCTGGTTCAAGCAGGAACATCTCCGTGCCGCGCAGGCGTTCTACGAGAAGCATGGCGGGAAGACGATCATCCTCGCGCGCTTCATGCCCTTCGCGCGCACCTTCGCGCCGGTCGTCGCGGGCGCTGCCCGGATGCACTATCCGATGTTCGTCTTCTACAACGTGATCGGCGGGCTCCTCTGGATCTGGTCGATGTTGCTGACCGGGTACTATGTGGTCCGCCTGATCCCGGGCCTCGAGGCCCACGTGGAGCAGCTGATCATCGGCATCATCGTCGTCTCGATCCTCCCGGGGATCATCGGCTGGTTAAAGAGCAGGGGTCAGGGATCAGGGACCAGGTGACAGGTACCTGCTGATTCGGCCCACGCTCCGATGCTGCCCCTCCCTGTTCCCTACCACCTCTCACCTGGACCCTGGCTATGTCGCATTCCCTCCCCGCCCTCCCCTACGCCCCCGAGGCGCTCGAGCCGCACATCGACGCGCAGACGATGCAGATCCATCACGGGAAGCATCACCAGGCGTACGTCACCAACCTGAACGCAGCGATCGAGAAGGCCCCTGAGCTCGCCTCGTGGAGTCTCGAGCAGCTCAACCGTGACATCGCCAAGGTCCCAGAGAGCGTCCGCACCGCGGTGCGCAACAACGGCGGGGGGCACTGGAACCACGCCCTCTTCTGGACGCTGATGGCCCCGAGCGCCGGTGGCGCGCCGAGCGGGGCGCTCGCCACGGCGATCGACACCGCCTTCGGTGACTTCGCCAAGTTCCGTGAGGCCTTCAAGGCGGCGGCCGTCGGCCGCTTCGGCTCCGGCTGGGCCTGGCTCGTCGCCGCCAAGGATGGGACGGTCGCGATCGAGAGCTCGCCGAATCAGGACAACCCGCTCATGGAGGGGCGGCATGCGATCCTCGGCCTCGACGTCTGGGAGCATGCGTACTACCTCCGCTACCAGAACCGTCGGCCGGATTACATCGACGCCTGGTGGAACGTGGTGCACTGGGGTGCGGTCGCGGCGCGGTACGACGCGCGCTGATCGACGCCGACGCGATGAGAAGGACGAAGGGGCCGCCCCGCGGGACGGCCCCTTCGTGCGTCAGTGACCGGTGATCGCGCTCACCGCGCGGCCTCGCCCTCGAGGTAGGTGTACCCCTCGAGCCCCGCCACATATTCGGCGATGAAGCGATTCGCCTCCTCGCGGCCGATCCCCTTCGCCGCCTGCACCTTGCGACGGAAGGTGGCGAGCAGATCCGACGCGCGGAACTGCACGTAGTTGAGCACCTCCGTCACGGTGTCCCCATGCACGAGGTGCGTGAGCTCATACCCCCCATCGGCGATGCGCACATGCACGGCGTTGGTGTCGCCGAACAGGTTGTGCAGGTCGCCGAGGATCTCCTGATACGCCCCGGTGAGGAAGATCCCGAGGATGTAGGCATCGCCGTCACGGAAGACGTGGAGCGGCAACGAGGGCCGGCCATCGCGCCCCCCGATGAAGCGATCGATCTTCCCGTCGGAATCGCAGGTGACATCCTGGATCGTCCCGCGCCGTGTGGGCTCCTCGTCGAGCCGATGGATCGGCATGATCGGGAAGAGCTGGTCGATCGCCCAGTTGTCGGGGAGCGACTGGAAGAGCGAGAAGTTCGCGAAGTACCGATCGATCAGCGCGGCATCGAGGTCCCCCACGATGTCATCGAACCGATCGCGCTTCCCCTCGGCGAGTCGCGCCACGACGTTGAGCGTGGCGAGATAGAAGGTCTCCGCCATCGCCCGCTCCCGGAGCGAGAGCACCCCGGAATTGAAGAGCTGCTGCGCGCGCTCCTTGTCGAAGGTCGCATCATGGAAGATCTCGCGGATCCGACGCATCGCGACGTTCTTGCGCGAGAGGGTCTTGAGGTCCTCCGCCATCTCATGAAGGAGGGGATGATCCTCCTCGGTGAGGGTCGGCGGGGTCGGCTCCGCCGCGGACTCGACATCGATCACGCTCAGCAAGAGGAGGGCGTGATGCGCCGTGAGGGCGCGCCCCGACTCCGAGATGATGTCGGGCATCGGGAGCTCCTCCTCCCGGCAGGTCTCGGCGAGGGTGTACACGATGTCGTTCGCATACTCCGTCATCGAGTAGTTCATCGAGGCCTGCGCCGTCGACTGCGAGCCATCGTAATCGACCCCGAGCCCCCCGCCGACATCGACCCAGCGGATCCCGAGCCCGAGCCGGCGCAGCTCCACGTAGAAGCGGCTGACCTCCTGGAGTCCCCGCTTGATGAAGCGGATGTCAGTGATCTGCGAGCCGAGGTGGAAGTGGATCAGCTGCAACCAGTGCGCGCGCCCCGCCGACTTGAGGCGGTCGATCACCTGCATGAGCTGCGCCGTGGTGAGCCCGAACTTGGACTTCTCCCCCCCGGACTGTGCCCACCGCCCCGAGCCCTCGCTGGAGAGCTTGATGCGCACGCCGATGGTCGGGTCGATCCCCATCTCGGTGGCGACCTGCTCGAGCACGTCGAGCTCGCTCACCTGCTCGATCACGATGATCACCGTGTGGCCGAGGCGCTGGCCCATGTGGGCGAGGCGCATGAACTCCTCGTCCTTGTAGCCGTTGCAGATGATCAGGTGGTCGGTGCGATCGGTGAGGGCGAGCACCGCCTGCAGCTCGGGCTTGCTCCCACACTCCAGCCCGACCCCGGTGGCCTGCCCGAACTCGACGATCTCCTCGACCACATGGCGCTGCTGATTGACCTTGATCGGATAGACGGTGGTGTAGCTCCCCGTGTACTGGAACTCCTCGATCGCGCTCGCGAAGCGCGCATGCAGCGTCTCGATCCGGGACTTGAGGATGTCGGAGAAGCGGAGGAGCACCGGGAGCGCGAGCCCCTGGGCCTCGAGGTCGTGCGCGAGCTCGTAGAGGTCGAGGGTATGATCGGGGCGGGCCCGATCGGGGCGCACGACGACCCGCCCCTCGGGGCTGATGTCGAAGAACCCGGCCCCCCACCCATCGATCTGGTAGAGCTCGCGGGCCGCGTCGATGCTCCACGCACGCGGAGCCGGCGGCGGCGCCTCAGGCGCGGCCGACGGCACCGTCTCGGGACGAGGGAGAGAGGTCATCCCGAAAAGTAGGGACCTCCTCGGGTGGCGGCTACGGCCGCCCGAGTTGATCGCGCCCCTTCTCGAGGAAGGGGATCCCGCGCTGCATCCAGTCTGGCGCCGGTGCCCCGAGGAGCTTGGCCGCGAAGAACTCCTGCATCCGCCGGTCGACGTCCTTCTGGTTGGCGTACTTCCGCGGGTTGTGCGCGTCCCCGTTGTAGTTGAGCATGTACGCCTCCTTCCCCAGGCGGCGCATCGCGACGAAGTACTCGATCCCCTGATACCACGGGACCGCCCCGTCGTTGTCATTCGCCATGAAGAGCACGGGCGTGGTCACACGGTCGAGGAAGAACAGTGGCGAGTTCTCCATGTAGCGCTCCGGGTACTCCCAGAGCGACCCGCCGATCCGGCTCTGCCCGCGCTCGTAGTTCACGATCGCGCGCTCCACCCCCGACTCCCACCGGATCCCGCCATATGCCGAGGTCATGTTGACCACCGTCGCATTCGGGACCGCGGCGGCGAAGAGCGAGGTCTGCGTGATCACATAGGCCGTCTGGTACCCGCCCCACGACTGCCCGGTGATCCCCTGCCGCTTGGGATCCGCGATCCCGCGCGCAATCAGCGACTGCACCCCGGGCACGATCGCCTTCACCGCGCTGGGCCCCGGATAGCCCGGGGTGTAGTGGATGTTCGGCATGAAGACGAGATAGCCGAGCGAGGTGTAGACCACCGGGTTGATGGTGTTGCGCCCCGCCGGTCGCACGTAGCTGTGCAGCCCATCCGAGAGCTGCTCGTAGAAGTAGGTCACCATCGGGTACGCCTTCGTCGAATCGAATCCCTCGGGCGTGAAGAGGAGCCCCTCCATCGGCACCCCGTCGAGGTTCGCCCACTGCACCAACTGGACGTTGCCCCAGCGATAGCGCGCCTGCTCCGGCATGGCATCGCTGATCTGGGTGAGTTGATCGAGCGCGCGCCCCGTCCAGAGGTTCGGGAACTCGCGATAGTCGGCGCGCGCCACGAGCACCTGGTCGGCGCGACGTGCCTTCTCGTAGACCGGCCAGCTCTTGGGCGCCATCACGATCCGTTCGGGGGCGCTCGTCACGCCCAGACGGTCGCGATAGAACCCCGCAGCCTTGGTGACGTTGTCGAAGGCACGCAGCGTGAGCGGCGTCGCGGGATCGAAGGCACGCACCTCCGCATCTGGCGGGACCGCCCGGAAGGTCAGCTGCTCGCGCCGACCGACGCTGTCCGTCAGGACCCGTGGCGCGGTGACGCCGAGTGGGTCGACCTCCCAGATGTCATAGCGATCGTAGACCAAGACGCGCGCGTCGTTGGTCGTCCACCCACCGAGCCCGTAGGGCGTGGGCTCGCTCGGGGTGTCGTGCTCCTCGTTCTCGAAGCGGATCCCGCTGATCCCCGTGGTGAGGTCACGCGTGCGCCCCGTGGCCACCTCATGCACCCGGTAGCGACCACTCTCCCACCACGTGACGAACTTCGCCGCGGGGGAGAGCTGCCCACCGCTCCGGACCTTGGTGGCGACCTGGCGCGAGGCCCCGGTCACCGTGTTGATCACGTGGATGTCGAAGCCATCGTCCCCGCGGATGGCGTCCTGCTCGTAGGGCACGTCGGTGGAGGCGACCGCGGTGCGCCCGTCATCGGAGAGGGTGACCTGCGGGAGGGAGTCGCTCCCGATCCGCCGCATCTGCTTGGTCGCCACATGGTAGACGGCGAGGGCGCTACGATTGCGATCCTGCGCGACCTGCAACTTCTGCATCGGCTGCGGACGCGCGTCCTGCCAATGCCAGAGGTCGACGACCGCCTTCTCGGCGAGCGAGTCGGCGGGGATCGAATCGGGGAGGACCTTCGCGATCCCGAAGCGCACGACGGCGCCCGACTTCACGAAGTCGATGCCACGGTCGGCGCTGCGGAGCCCCTCGCCGACGGCGGTCGGGGCGACGGCGAGGGTCGCTGGCTGCGGCCCCGGACGACCGCGCGGTCCGGCGAGCGCCGCATGGTAGAGCGCCATCCTCGGCTTCTCCGCGGTAGTAAACTCCTCGGCATCGGTGACGAAGGCGACCTGCGACCCCGCCTCGTCGAGCGCGAGCGCGCGATAGTTCCCCGTCCCCACCTTGAGCGGGGTGACAGTCCCGGTGGCGAGGTCACGCGCGTAGACGCCATCGACCTTGAGCGAGTCGGCGCCGGCCAGCGCGTAGACCACGATGCGCTCGGCGCGATCGACCACGTACCCCGTCACCCCGTCGATCTTGGTCTCCTGCCCAGTGGCGAGTTCGCGGATCACCAAGGGCGCACCAGTGTCCTTCTTGGGCTTCTTGCTCGCGGAATCGTTCGCGGCGGCAGTCGGTGCGGCGGCCCCACGCGCGCCGGCGCCTGGTGTCCTCGCGGTATTCACCGCCGAGTCGACCTCGGTCTGATAGAAGACGAAACGTCCACCGTCACGCGGCACCTGGAAGCCACGGACCTTCTCGACCGTCGTCACCGCCCCCGTCTCGAGGGCGAGGATCGCGAGGCCGTTCTTGGGCTGATCGGCCGGGCGCACCTTCTTGGCGCGCGCCGAGTCCATCGCGCCTTTCATCGGATACCGCAGGAAGACCACATGCCGCGAATCCCCGGTGATCTGCGCCGCCTGCACACTGAACGGGGTCCCCGTCACCGAGTTGAGCGGACGCCCCGTCCACCCGCGCGCGAC
>CAXRBM010000097.1:0-2876 GCA_964228675.1 Gemmatimonadaceae bacterium | reverse complement strand
GCGCGCAGACCATGACCGCCGTCGGTCGTGCCGCGCAGGGGATGGTCGAGGAGGTCCGTCGGCAGTTCCGTGAGTTCCCCGGCCTCCTCGAGGGGACGCCGGGCGTGAAGCCCGATTCGGCCCGCTGCGTCGACATCTCCACCGGGGCCGCGCTCCGTGAGATGGTCGTCCCCGGCGTCGCCTCGGTGCTCCTCCCCGTGGTCGTCGGCAAGTTCCTCGGCGTGAAGGCCTTGGGTGGCCTCCTCGCCGGCGCCACCGTGACGGGCGTGATGATGGCGCTCTTCATGGCGAACGCCGGTGGCGCGTGGGACAACGCCAAGAAGGCGATCGAGGGCGGGATCATGGGCGGCAAGGGCTCCGATCCGCATAAGGCCGCCGTCGTCGGCGACACCGTGGGCGATCCGTTCAAGGACACGTCAGGCCCGGCGATGAACATCCTCATCAAGTTGATGAGCGTCGTCAGCCTCGTGCTGGCGCCGTGGTTCCTCGCGTAACTGCAGAGGTCAGGGAGCAGGGGTCAGAGGGGAGGCCGTTCGGCCTCCCCTCTTTCCTTTGTCCCGTATCCGGGATTGGACGTGCCGACGAAGGCCGGAGAGCATCTGGCGCACCTCGGCGAGACGAGCCTCGAGTTGGGCGTAGTCGGTCAGCAGAATCGCCTCGAGGTCCTTCGCGAGGAGGAGATGGTAGTCGGCCTCCTGCGATGAGGCGTACGCCATGTCGAGGAAGCGATTGAATTGGGCATCACTCCGGTGTGCGGCGCCCTCCGCGATGTTCGCGGGGATCGAGGCGATCGCGCGCGTCAGTTGCGATGCGAGCTCCGGATGGCGGCGCAGTGATCGGCACTCCGTCACGCGGTACACCAACAGGGTGAGGGCATGCGCCTTTTCCCACACGGCGAGGTTTCGAAAGGAAGCCATGGGCCGAACGTACGACCCACCTCCACCACCACCCGCATCGATTCCCCGCCCCAAGTTCCCTTAACTTGCGCCGTACGCGTCGCCTGATCCCTGTCCCCTGTCGTACCTGTCCCCTGATCCCTGTCCCCTGACACCTGATGTTAAGCCTCGGCATCGTCGGTCTCCCCAACGTCGGTAAGTCCTCGCTCTTCAACGCCCTCACGGCAGCGAAGGCGGAGGCGGCGAACTACCCCTTCTGCACCATCGATCCGAATGTCGGGGTGGTGAATGTCCCCGATCCGCGCCTCGATCAGCTCGCGGCGATCGTCCACCCGGAACGCACCGTTCCCGCGGCGGTGCAGTTCGTCGATATCGCCGGTCTCGTGAAGGGGGCGAGCACCGGTGAGGGACGCGGCAACGCCTTCCTCTCGAACATCCGAGAGACCGATGCCATCGTCCATGTGGTCCGCTGCTTCGATGACCCCGACGTGATCCACGTGGACGGCTCGGTCGATCCGGTCCGCGACCGCGCGACGATCGAGTTCGAGCTCGCGCTGGCTGATCTCACGGTGGTGGAGAAGCGGCTCGACAAGGCCAAGCGCGCGGCGAAGACGGGCGACAAAGAGGCCGCCGCGGAGGTGAGTTCGCTCGAGAAGGCGCAGGCGCCGCTGTCGAATGGCCAGGCGCTCTGGCACGTCACCCTCTCGAGCGAGGACCGCGACCGTCTCAAGGGGCTCCAGCTCCTCACCCTGAAGCCGATCCTCTACGCCGCGAATGTGACCGACGGCGAGCTCACCGGCACCGAGGGGGCCTATGTCACCGCCCTCCGCGCCGCGATCGCCGCCGACCACGAGCCAGCGCAGGTGGTCACCTTCTCGGCCAAGATCGAGTCGGAGCTCGCGGAGCTCCCCCCGGAGGACCGGGCTGACTTCCTGAGCTCACTCGGGCTCGAGTCGGCGGGGCTCGACCGCCTGATCCGCGGGGGGTACGCCCTCCTCGGACTCCAGACCTACTTCACCGCCGGGGAGAAGGAGGTCCGGGCCTGGACCATCAAGGTCGGGGACACGGCCCCCAAGGCCGCGGGGGTGATCCACACCGACTTCGAGCGGGGGTTCATCAAGGCCGACACCGTCAGCTTCGCCGAGTTCGTGGCGAACGGGGGGTGGAAGGGGGCCAAGGAGAAGGGGGTCGTCCGGAGCGAGGGGAAGGAGTACGTGATGCAGGACGGGGACGTGGTCCTCTTCAAGTTCAACGTCTGAGCCCGTCAGGGACGGTTGACTCCCCCGCCCTAACTCCGTACGTTTCAAGGCTTTCCATAACCAGCGCGTTTTGCAGGGTCGGCCTCTGCCGGCCCGCGCGCCCAGCCTCCCGCCGCGTCTGCAACCCGCGGTGGGCGATCACGACCAAAGGAGGATTGCCACAGTGTCTCGTGAATACGAGGCGGTGTACATCTTCGACGCCGGACTCGAAGACGCCGCCATCGCCGAGCGGCTCGACAAGCACCACGCGCTCCTCGGCACCACCACCCCCGTCACGCTCGACCATTGGGGCCGTCGCCAGCTCGCCTATAAGATCGGCAGCAAGGAGACCGGCTACTACGTGGTCGCTCGCTTCACCGCCGAGGGGAAGGTCCTCCCCGAGTTCGAGCGCGCGCTGAAGCTGGATGAGAGCGTGATCCGCTATCTGATCTCGGTCCATGAGCATGAGCTCGGCGCCCCGCCGATGACCGAAGAGCAGCTCGCCGCCCGTCGGGCGCGCGATGAGGACGACGACGAGGACGAGGAATAACCCATGCGCCGTTCCCGTAAGGTCTGCCCGGTCACCGAGGCCGGCATCCGTTTCATCGATTACAAGGACGAGCGCTTCCTCGCCCGCTTCATCTCCGACAACGGGAAGATCCTCCCGAGCCGGTTGAGCGGCGTCGACGCCCGTCACCAGCGGCAGCTGGCGAAGGCGATCAAGAAGGCGCGCTACCTGGCG
>CAXRBM010000096.1:0-2410 GCA_964228675.1 Gemmatimonadaceae bacterium | reverse complement strand
ACTTGCCCGCCCCGCGCTCACCATGCTCTCCGAGGACGAACTCGCCTTCCGCGATGCGGTGGCGGAGTTCGCGCGGGGGGAGGTCGCTCCTCGCGTTCAAGCGATGGAGGAGGCGGGGAAGCTCGATCCCGCCCTGATCTCAGCGTACTTCGAGATGGGGCTGATGGGGATCCAGGCCCCTGAGGCGCATGGCGGAGCGGCGGGTTCGGTGATGATGGTGACGCTCGCCGTGGAGGAGATCAGCAAGGTCGACGCCGCCGCCGCGATCATGGTCGACGTACAGAATACCCTCGTCGCGCACCCGCTTCTCTCAGCGGGCACCGAGGAGCAGCTCGCGCGGTGGATGCCGCGGTTGTGCACAGACACGGTGGGTGCCTATGCACTCTCGGAGGCCGGGAGCGGCTCCGATGCCTTCGCGCTGCAGACCCGTGCGACGAAGGTCGAGGGGGGGTGGTCGCTCACCGGGCGGAAGCTCTGGATCACGAATGGCGCCGAGGCAGGGTTGTACGTCGTCTTCGCGACGGTCGACCCGAGCAAGGGATACAAGGGGATCACCGCCTTCGTGGTGGAGCGCGAGGCGAAGGGGTTCTCGGTGGGCAAAAAGGAGAGCAAGCTCGGGATCCGCGCCTCGAGCACGACGGAGCTGATCCTCGATGGGGTCTTCGTCCCTGACGTCGACGTGTTGGGCCCCGTCGGTCAGGGGTACAAGATCGCAATCGAGACGTTGAACGAGGGGCGGATCGGGATCGGCGCACAGATGATCGGGAATGCGCAGGGCGCGCTCGATGCCGCGGTCGCGTACCTCAAGGAGCGCACGCAGTTCGGCAAGCCCTTGGCGGAGTTCCAGGGCATCCAGTTCCAGGTCGCGCAGGCGGCGACGGAGCTCGAGGCGGCGCGACTGATGGTGTACAACGCGGCCCGGCTCCGCGATGCGGGGCACGACATCGCGCAGGTGGGGGCGATGGCGAAGCTCTACTCGTCGCAGGTCTGCGAGCGGGTCACCTCACTCGCGGTCGAGCTCTTCGGTGGCTACGGCTACACCACCGACTATCCGGTGGAGAAGTTCTATCGCGATGCGAAGATCGGTACGATCTACGAGGGGACGAGCAACATGCAGTTGCAGACGATCGCGAAGGGGATACTCAGGTAGCAGGGGACAGGTGTCAGGGCACAGGTAACTGCTCTAGTTGTCTAGCATGATGGCGCGGACGTCGGGGTCGAGTTGAGCGGCGGCGCGATCTCGCGTCAGCCATGACACCGAGAGAAAGACCAGGAGTGAGGTCACGAGGGTGATCCCCGTGACGGTGATCCCTTGGGGGACCGTGAGCTTTTTGGACCAGACGAGCCACTCGAGTCCGACGGTCAGCGTGAGTCCGGTGGCAATCGAGGCGAGGGCCCCTTCGCGCGTGGCGCCGGTCCAATTGAGTCCGATGGCGAGCGCAGGGACGAGCGTCGAGGCGAAGAGCCCGTAGCCCAAGATCCCCAGGAAGGCGACCAAGAGTCCCGCCCGTTGCGCGAGCAATGCCGCGAGGACGGCGATCACCACGGTCCAGATCCGCCCGATCAGAAGCTGCCGGATCGGCTCACGCCCGAGCGCACGCGGCAAGTCATGCGTCAGCGCGGCCGCCCCGATGCTCAAGAACGAGTTCACCGTGCTCATGATCGCGGCGGCCACCCCGGCGAAGACGAGAGCGGAGAGGACGACGGGGACGAAGCGGAGGAGGAACTGCGGGGTCGCCTCATCGGGAGAGGCGAGCGCTGGCATCTCCCCGCGGAGGACGAGGGCCTTCACCGTGACACCGACCGAGAAGAGGAGGAGCTGTGCGAGGACCATCGCGACGGTCATCAGCACCGGATACCACTTGAGCCGCGCGAGATCGCGGAGCATGTAGTACTTGTGGGCAATCTGTGGCTGCCCGAGCGACCCCACCGCGAAGACGAAGAAGAACGAGAGCGCCGTCATCGCGCCGCGCGCGCCCCACGGCCCGAGGAGCGTGGGATCGGCCGCCTCGATCGTGCGGGTGATCGCCTCGAGCCCACCGCCGGCCTCCAGGGCGAAGACGAAGACCGCCGTCGAGGCGACCGCCATCACGAGCCCCTGGAAGACATCGGTATAGATCCCCGCGAGGATCCCCCCGCTCACCGAATACGCCAGCGTGACCGCGGTGCCGATCCAGATCCCCGGCCCGAGCCCCGTCGCGAAGAGCGCATCGATCACCACGCCCAAAGCCAAGGCATTCGTGGCGAGATACCCTACGACCCCGGCGAGGATCGCCACCGCGCTGAGCCCCTGCGTCGCGGGGGAGCGGTAGCGCGCCGCCAGCGCATCAGGGACGGTGAGGAGCTTCCGGGCAGACCCTAGGCGATGCATCCGCTTCCCGAGCACCCAGGCGCCGAGCGTATTGGTCAC
>CAXRBM010000095.1:0-2337 GCA_964228675.1 Gemmatimonadaceae bacterium | reverse complement strand
CGGCGGAGCCGGCCTTCCGTGGGCTCTCGTATGAGACCCTCGGTCTGCGCGGCGCGCCGCTCGCTGATGCCACGGTGGGGGCCGCCTGATGCCACTCGATCCGATGCAGCTCGAGCCCGCCTTCTGGCCCTTCCTGATCGCGACCGTGGTGAAGATGCTCGTCGTCTTCACCCTCTACATGGTCGTCGTCGCCTACTCCACCCTCGCGGAGCGGAAGGTCTCGGCGTGGATCCAGGACCGCCATGGTCCGAATCGCGTGGGGCCGTGGGGGCTCTTCCAGGTCCTCGCGGACGGCGTGAAGAACTTCGTGAAGGAAGAGTCGATGCCGGGTGATGTGAACAGGCCCACCTTCCTCCTCGCGCCGGCGATCGCCTTCACCATGGCCCTGACCGCGTGGGCGGTGATCCCCTTCGGCGCGCCGCTCCCGACGCCGTGGGGGAAGATCGATCTGATCGTCGCGGATGCGCCCATCGGCGTACTCTACCCGCTCGCGATCACCTCGCTGGGCGTCTACGGCATCGTGCTCGCCGGATGGTCATCGAACAACAAGTATTCCTTGCTGGGCGGCCTGCGTGCCTCGGCCCAGATGGTGAGCTATGAGGTCGCGATGGGGCTGAGCGTCGTCGCGGTGCTCCTCCTCATGGGGAACGTCTCGCTGCCGCAGGTCGTCGCGCTGCAGGCCGCCGGAGGCTGGAACGTGGTCTTCCTCTCGGTCGCGGCCTTCGTTTTCATGGTGTCGGCCTTCGCGGAGACCAATCGCGTCCCCTTCGACATGGCGGAAGCCGAGTCGGAGCTGATCGCGGGGTATCACAGCGAATACAGCGCGATGAAGTTCTCGATGTTCTTCATCGCCGAATACGCCAACATGCTCACGGCGAGCGCGATGTTCGTGACCCTCTTCCTCGGGGGATGGGATATCCCGTTCACGGATTGGGATACGTCGGGGCCGGCCACCGTCGCCAAGGCACTGGCGACCTTCGCGATCTTCGCCGCGAAGATCGGTGCCTTCATGTTCTTCTTCATCTGGATCCGGTGGACCTTGCCGCGCTTCCGCTATGACCAGCTCATGTCGCTCGGGTGGAAGTTCATGCTCCCGGTGGCGCTGCTGTACATCGTGATCGTCTCGACGGGGATGCTGCTGCTCGACATCGCCGGTGTGGCGCGAGGGAGCGGAACCTATCTCCTGGCCTTCCTCGGTCTGAACGTGGTCCTCATGGGCCTGCTCTTCGTCATCCTCGATCGGGGGCGGCTCATCAGCCCGGCCTCGTCGCGACTGGAGCGCGCGCGCCTCGAGCGGCTGCGCGCCGTCGCCGCCGCCCGGTCATCCATCGCGGCAGGGGAGGTTCGCTAATGGCCATCAACGTGAAGGTGATGGAGCGGCCCGTCGGCGAGGTGAGCTATGTGCGCGCCACGCTGAAGGGGCTCGCCCTCACGCTCAAGCATCTCGTCGACCCGCATCGCGTCACCATCCAGTATCCCGAGGAGAAGTGGGATCTCTCCCCGCGGTGGCGTGGGACACATCGCATGCTGACCACCGAGGACGGCAAGGCCAAGTGCGTGGCCTGCGGGCTCTGCCCGACGGTCTGCCCGGCCAACTGCATCAAGCTCGTGCCGGGAGAGGACGAGGTGGGGAATCGCTATCCCCTCGTCTTCGAGATCGACGAGTTCCGCTGCATCTTCTGCGGTTACTGTCAGGAGGTCTGCCCGGAGGAGGCGATTCATCTCGGGCGGCACTACGAGAACGCCGAATTCAATCGGGCGCAGTTCGTCTACGATCTCGAGCGCCTGACCGCGCAGACCCATCCTGTGAGCACCCTGTGGGATCCCGCTGACCCGCGAGGGGAGTGAGATGGACAACACGTTCCACCCGCTGTTCTACTCGTTCCACTTCTACCTCTTCGGGCTGATCGCGATCGCCTCGGCGTTGCTCTTCGTGACACGGAAGAGTCCAGTGGCCGCGGCGCTCTGGCTCGTGAACGTCATGTTCTGCCTCGCGGCGCTCTACCTGATGCTCGATGCGCAGTTCATCGGGGCCATCCAGGTTCTCGTGTATGCCGGTGCGATCATGGTGGTCTTCCTCTTCGTGGTGATGCTGCTCAACCTCGGGCATCCGAGCGAGCTGGCGGACCTCCGCGGGAACGGGGGACGGCTCGCGGCGGGGGCGGTGGGACTCGCACTCCTGGCCGAGGTGGCGGTGCTGACGCGCGCGCGCTTCCCGGCGCAGCTCACCCCGAAGGCTGCGGCGGCGCTGGCGCAGGTCGACCAGCCGGGCGGGGTGATCGCCCCGATCGCCGACTCGCTCTTCCGCGAGCACCTGCTCGCCTTCGAGCTGACCTC
>CAXRBM010000094.1:0-19634 GCA_964228675.1 Gemmatimonadaceae bacterium | reverse complement strand
GCTGCGCGGTGAGGGTGACGCCCCCGGTCTGCGTGTGGAAGCGGAGCTTGCACGAGGCATCGTTGGCCCCGAAGCGCTCGCGCATCAGCGTCGCCCAGAGCCGGCGTGCCGCGCGGAACTTCGCGACCTCTTCGAAGAGATCGTTGTGACAGGCGAAGAAGAACGAGAGCCGTGGGGCGAAGGCATCGACCGCGAGCCCCGCGGCTTCTGCACGCTGCACGTAGGCGAGCGCGTTCGCGAAGGTGAAGGCGAGCTCCTGCACCGCGGTCGCCCCCGCCTCGCGCATGTGATAGCCCGAGATCGAGATCGGATTGAACTGCGGCACCTCATCCGCACAGAAGCGGAAGGTCTCGGCGATCAACCCGAGAGAGGGCTCGGGCGGGAAGACGTACGTCCCGCGTGCGATGTACTCCTTGAGGATGTCGTTCTGGATCGTCCCACTGAGCTTGGCACGCGGGATCCCGCGCTCCTCCGCCACCACCACGTACATCGCGAGGAGGATCGACGCGGTGGCGTTGATGGTCATCGAGGTGGAGACCGCATCGAGCGGGATCCCCTGAAAGAGGCGATGCATATCCTCCATGGTATCGATCGCGACGCCGACGCGGCCAACCTCACCGAGCGCGCGCGGCGCATCGGAGTCGAGCCCCATCTGTGTGGGGAGATCGAAGGCGGTGGAGAGTCCCGTCTGCCCTGCCTCGAGCAGGAGCTGGAAGCGGGCGTTGGTCTCCTGCGCTGTGCCGAAGCCGGCGTACTGCCGCATCGTCCAGAAGCGCCCGCGATACATCGTGGGCTGCACACCGCGCGTGAAGGGGAAGGCACCGGGCTCACCAAGCTTCTCAGGCACGGAACCTTCAGCGGGGTGATAGACCGGCGCGATCGGGATCCCCGACGGGGAGAGACGCTCGTCGGTGGGCTTCGGGTCCTTGGACATCAGGCGCGGCTCACGGGAGGATCACGCCTTCGCGAGGTATTCGACGGCGGCCTCGACGTCGGCCTTGGAGCCGACGAAGTACGGCGAGCGCTGATGCAGCTCGGTGGGCTGCACCTCCAGGATGCGCTTCGTCCCATCGATCGCCGCGCCCCCCGCCTGTTCGCAGATGAAGGCGAGCGGATTGCATTCGTAGAGGAGCCGGAGCTTCCCCTTCGGACTCTTGGCGTTGGCCGGATAGGCGAAGAGACCGCCGCCGAGCAGGTTGCGATGGAAGTCGGCGACAAGGGAGCCCACATAGCGAACGTTCATCGGGTCGCGCCGCCCATTCATCCCACGGTAGTGCCGCATGAGTTCCTTCACCGGCTCGGACCAATGCCGCTCGTAGGCATCGTTGACCGAGAGATATCGTCCGTGCTCGGGGATGCGGATGTCCGGGTGCGAGAGGAGGAACTCCCCGATCGCCGGGTCGAGGGTGAAGCCATGCGCCCCCTGCCCTGTGGTGTAGACGAGCATCGTGCTCGAGCCGTAGATGACATAGCCCGCCGCGACCTGCTTGAACCCCGGCTGGAGCATGTCCTGCACCGTCCCGGGGCCGCCCCCCGGCGTCACGCGGCGGAGCACGGAGAAGATCGTCCCGACGGGGATGTTGACGTCGATGTTGGAAGACCCATCGAGGGGATCGAAGAGGAGGACGTAATCGCCGCGCTGGAACTTGTCGGGGACCACGATGATCCCCGCCTCCTCCTCGGAGGCCATCGCACAGAGCCGTCCCCCATGATCGAGCGCCTTCACGATGATCGAGTTGGCGATCACATCGAGCCTCTGCTGGATCTCCCCCTGCACATTCGCCGTTCCCTCCGCCCCGAGGATATCGGCGAGCCCCGCGAGCCGGACCTTGCTGGCGATCATCTTTGCCGCGACCGCAAGATCGTACAGGATCCCGGAGAGCGCCCCGGTGGCCTCCGGGAACCGCTTCTCCTGCTCGATGATGAAGCGGTCGATCGTGACGACCGAGATCGGCGTATTCTGGACCACGAGGGCACGCTCCGCGACTGGGCGTGCGACGCACCGAACGCGCGTCGCGATAGGGAAAGGTCACCGTCTCAGGGGGCGCGAGGCAATGGCTGCGCGACCGACCAGCGATGCCCGGCGGCTTCGACCTCGATCCGCTCCCCGTCGGTGCGGAGAATCACGGTCCCTAGCTGATCGGTGCGGAGGACGGTGGCCCCCTGCGCAGCAAGCCGCTGCATCACCTCGGGGTTCGGGTGTCCGTAGCCGTTATTCGCCCCGACCGAGACGAGCGCGAGCCGTGGGCGCACCGCGTCGAGGAACGCCTCCGAGGTGCTCGTGCGCGAGCCGTGGTGTCCCACCTTGAGCACGGAGGCCTGGAGGGCGTCACCCCCGAGGCGGTCGAGAAGCCACCGTTCTTCCCCCGTTTCCGCATCACCCATGAAGAGGAATCGGTGCGTGCCGACCCGTAGGCGCACCACGGTGCTCGCGTCGTTCGGATCGTCACGCGCGGCCGCCCACGCCGAGTCAGGGGCGAGGAAATCGAAGGCGATCCCATCGATCTCGTGTGTGATCCCCGGTCGCACGCGCTGCCACGGGATCCCGCGCGACCCAAAGGTGGCGAGGAGCTCGCGATACCCTTCCTGTCCGAGGACGAACCCCGCGTCGTAGACTTTCCCGGGTCGCAGGGCCCGTGCGATGCTCGCCGCCCCACCGATGTGATCAGCGTGCGGATGGGTGAGGACGAAGAGCGCGAGCGGCCCGCCACGCATCCGCAGGTGGGGTACGACGGTCGAACGCCCGGCATCGCCACCCGACCAGGCGCGACCGGCGTCGATCAGCACCCAGCGCCCCAGTGGGGAGCGAATCGCGATCGCCTCCCCCTGCCCCACGTCGAGGAGATGGATCTCCGTGCGCGCCGGCCCGCGATCAAGGATCGGTCCGTTCGGGAGCCAGACCATCAACGTGCTCGCACCGAGGGCCACGACGATCCATCGACTCGGGCGTCGCGCCCATCCGGCGACCAACACCGCCAACGCGATCACCCCGACGAGCCAGGCCGCGAGCGCCGAGGGGGCCACGTCGATCACGGCGCCGGGGACGCTGGCGGCGACCTGCGCGACGGCATGCATCGCGCGAAGGAGCGGCCGCGCCGCGTCGACGACGAAGGCCGCCCCGAGTGCATCGGGGAGGACCATCACCAGGAAGAGCGTGGGTTGCAGCAGCGAGATCACCGGACCGACGACGAGATTGCTGAGCGGCGCGATCAGACTGAGTCGCCCGAAGTGCCAGGTGACCAGTGCGGCGGTCGCGAGCGAGGCGAGGGTCCCCGTCATCAGCTCCTTCAGGGCGGTGCGTCGCCACCCGGCCCACCCTCGCGGAATCCGTCGCCCGAGCCGACCCGCGACGATGATCGCGGCATAGCCGCTCACCGAGAGTTGCCAACCGAGATCGAGCACGGTGCGCAGATCGACGAGGGGCACCACCGACGCGAGGGCAAAGGTCCCCCACGGGGAAACGGGTCGTTGGCGCAGTTGCGCGAGGGTCGTCGCCGCGAAGAGGGTGACGCTCCGCACGGCAGGTGACGGCGCGCCGATCGCGAGGACATAGAGCACCGCCGTGACGACCGCCGCCACACGCGCCGCCGCGAGCGGGAGCCGCATCGCCTGGAAGAGCAGGAGCAACGCCCCGCCGACGATCGCGACATGGAGCCCGGAGATCGACAGGATGTGCACGAGTCCCGCATCGGCGTAGCGATCGCGTAGCTCAGGACTCAGCCCACGCGTATCGGCGATGAGCAGCGCGCGCGCCGCCGGTCCATCAGGGCCGAATCGACGGTCAAGTGTCGCCGCGACGCGATTCCGCCAGCGGTCGAGTGGCCCTGGCCCATGTACGAGCGCGAGCTGCGCCTCGCGCAGCAGGAGTCCGCGATCGCTCCCCGTCGGTTCCGCGCGGTGCACCTGCACCACGCTCCCCGCCGCCGCGCTCCCCGACCGGACAGCGAGGGCCAACTCGACCGCGCAGCGTGGACCGCGAGCGGCCGGCTCGCTCCCACGGGTGTTCTCACGGGTGTTCCCACGCGAGACCCCGTGCGCGACCTCGCGCGCCACCGCCCGCGCGAATCCACCCGGCGCCACCGCCTGCCGGAGCTCCACCTCCCAGCTCGTCGCCTGCCGCGCCGCGGCGAGACAGCGCGCATCCGCCGCACGCACCCGCGCGCCCTGATCGTGCGCCGCGAGGAGGATGCCGCCGAGCGCGACGATCACCGGGGCGCGGGAGTGACCACGCGCCCAGCACGCGGCCACGACCGCGGCCACCGAGATCCCGACCGCGACCGGAAGGATCGGCGCGCCCTGCAGCCCGAGCAGCGCGCCGATCACGAGCGCGCAGGCCGCGGAGAGGATGTGGGGCATCCCATAGAGGAGCCCTCCCCACGCCGCATCACATCACCTGATCATCGCGCGCGCGATCGATCGCACGCGACGGGGGATCACCCCGCCATCGGCAATGGCTGCCGTTCCTGCACGAGGGTCCCGGTGAAGGTCGCCCCGGTGGTCCCCGTCAACTCCACCGTGAGATAGCGCCCGATCCACTCCGTCGGCCCCGGCACGAGCACCGTCTTGAAGTCGCGTGAGCGGCACTGGAGCAGCTCCCCCTTACGCGCCTCCTTCTCGACGAGCACCTCCATCCGCTCCCCGAGCCGCCCGAGATTCCGCTCGCGTGAGATCCCACGCACCGTGGCCAGGAGCGCATCGTAGCGCGCGTCGATCACGTCATCCGGGATGGTCCACTCCAGCGGCATCCGCGTCGCCGGGGTCCCCTCACGCATCGAGAACTTGAAGGTGAAGGCGTCGTCGAACCGCACCTCGCGCACGAGCGAGAGCGTCTCGGCGAACTCCTCCTCCGTCTCCCCGGGGAAGCCGACGATGATATCGGTGGTGAGGCCGAGCCCCGGCATCGCCGTGCGCAGACGCGCCACGCAGTCGAGGTACTCCTCGCGCGAATAGCGACGGAGCATCCGCTTCAGCATGCTCGTCGATCCACTCTGCATCGGGAGATGTACATGCTCACAGACGGTCGGCGTCTCCGCCATCGCCGCGATCACGCGATCCGAGAAGTCGTTGGGATGCGGACTGGTGTAGCGCACCCGCCGGATCCCATCGACGGCACCGACCGCGCGCAGGAGATCGGCGAAGTCATGCGTCCCGTCGTGATACGAATTCACCGTCTGCCCGAGGAGGATCACCTCGGTGAGCCCCTGCGCGACGACCTCCTGCGTCTCGCGCACCACCTCGGCGAGCTTCCGGCTCCGCTCGGGGCCGCGCGTGGTCGGGACGATGCAATAGGTGCACTTGTAGTCGCAGCCGCGCTGCACCGGGATCCACGCCTTCACCCCTTCGAAGCGCCGCGCGACCACATCCTCGTAGTGCTCCTCGAGATCGAAGTCGGTCGCGGTGACCCGGTCGCCGCCTCGTGCCCCCTCGATCAGCTGCGGGAGCATCCGATAGGCATCGGGGCCCACGACGAGCTGGACGCGCGTATCGGTCTCCAAGAGACGCGGACCCAGGCGCTGCGCCATGCACCCGGTGACCCCGAGCACCGCACCCGGCTTGAGGTCACGTCGGAGCTCGCCGAGCCGACCGATCACCCGCTGCTCGGCATTCTCGCGGATCGCACAGGTGTTCACGAGGACCACATCGGCCCCCTCGGGACCTTCGACCGGGATGTAGCCCGAGGCCTGCAACGTGCCATACATCAGCTCGGAATCGCTGACGTTCATCTGGCAGCCATAGGTCTCGATGTAGACGGTGCGGGTCATGGCGCGGCAGGGCGAGGCGGGACGGCGGCGATCGGAGGTGTGATCGGGAGAACGAGGTGAAAGGTACTCCCCTCCCCGAGGGCGCTCTCGACCCAGATCCGCCCCCCATGGGACTCCACCGCCACCCGACAGAAGGCGAGTCCGAGCCCTGAGCTCCGCACCTTCGGCGCCCCGGCCTCACGCAGCTGCGCGAACTTCTGGAAGATCCGCTCGCGGTTCGCCTCGGGGATCCCCGGCCCATCATCCTGCACGCTGAGTTGGATGCCCTCCCCATCACGCCGGGCCTGAAAGCTGAGCGTCACCGGCACCGGCGCATGCGTGATCGCATTCTGCACCAGGTTCGAGAGGACGCGCTTGAGCAAGGTCTTGTCGGCCGCGAAGACGGGGGCGTCCTCCGCGACCTCGATGCGCGTCGTCGTCTGTGCCTGCTGGAACCGCGCGGCCCAATCGAAGCAGAGCTCGGCGAAGAGCGCGGCCGGCGCGATCGGCTCGGGCTGGAGCAGGAGCGACTGCTCCTCCACCTTCGAGACATCGAGCAGATCCTGGATCAAGCCGAGGAGATCCTCCGCCTGCCCCTCCACATCCGAGAGCGCGCGCCGCGGACGCTCGTCGATCGCCCCGAAGTCCCCATCGCGGAGCATCTCGAGGGTCGCGAGGATCGCGGTGAGCGGGGTCTTGAGGTCGTGCACCACCATCCGCACGAGGTCCTCACGCGTGCGCTGCTCGCCCTGCAACCGCTCCAAGCTCTCGGCGAGGGCATCAGTCGCCTGCTTGAGTTGGAGCAGGCTGCGGACCCGCGCGCCGAGCACATGACGGTCGTGCGGCTTGAGCAGGAAGTCGTCGCCGCCGGCCTCGATGGCCTGCACCCGGGCCGAGGGATCGTTCTGTGCGGTGACGAAGATGACGGGGATGCGCGCCGTGCGCGGATCCTGCTTGAGCCGCCGACAGACCGCATAGCCCGTATCGCGGGGATCGACCCCGAGATCGCCTGCCGGCATCGACACGTCGAGGAGGCAGAGGTCCGGTGACTCGGCGATCGCGCGGGCGAGGGCCGACGGCCCATCCGCGGCATCGATGACGCGATAGCCCAGGGCGGTCAGCTGATCGCGCAGGAGCTCGACATTCGCCTCCACATCATCGGCGACCAACACGAGCGCACCGGTCGCAGCTCCCGCGATGGTCATCCGACGGGCCTACGGGCGGATGCCGAACCCGAGGGAGAGGAGCCAGGCCTTCTCAGTCGCCACCGACGAGGTGCGGGTGGCGCGCTGGAGTCCGAGATCGATCTGGCCGCGGCTCCGTCCGAGCGGCACGCTGAGTCCACCGGAGGTGGTCCGCTCCCCCACCGCCTGCCCGTCGACGCCGAAGGGCAGCCCACGATCGCGGATCCCCACGCGCAGCGCGGTCGCCCCGCCCGCGATGCGCGGACCGACCACCTCGAGCCCCGCCCCGACATCAATCGCATCGAAGGTCGACATCCGGGTCGACCCGAGCGCGGCCATGCGCGTCCACCGCGTCTTGTCGATGCGCGCGGAGAGCGTGGTATTCGGGATCCCGATCCAGGAGGCACCGATCCCCATGCGGCTCGGCACGTCGGCCGAGGCCAGAAACTGTCCGTCCTGCCGGACCGAGAGCGGGCCGCTGGTCCGCAGCGAGGCGCCGATCACGAGGTCCTGGATCGGCATGCCGATCACCCCGAGCGAGAGCCCGCGCCCACCGAAGTTGAGCGTCGAGGACTGCTCCGCCGACCCCAGCCCCGAGCTGTCACTGAACGTACGACCGAAGTCGATCCGATTCTGTCCCGAGACCGCATGGACGGCGAGCCCGACCTGCAGACGTGGACGCACCGCATAGGCGACCGCGAACCGCGCATCGGTGATCCCGCCGTCGCTACTCGCGATCACCGTTGACGGGGTGGCGATCCCACCGACCGACTGCGTGTCCGCGTACTGATTCAGCCAGGTGCGATCGAGGAGGGTCGTGAAGGAGACGCCAGCCGCGAACTTGCCCCAGCCCCCCGAGAGCGCGAAGCCGGGGAAGCGCATCACACGCACCGGCTCCTCGGCGCCACCCAACCGCGTGGACCGGTACTCCGGCTCGAACTGCATGTAGACGCTGTACCGCGCACCGGCGGCGAGGGCGGCCGGGTTCACGGCGCTCGCGGCATCGATCTCCGCCGCCGCCCCACCGCCCCCATTGGCCGCCGCGCTCAGCTGCCCGGTGGGATAGCCGTAGCCCTGAGTCGCCACGCTCCCCTGGGCCTGAGCCGCGAGGGCGAGGACCGCGACGAGGGCGATCGGTCGCAACAGAGCATGGATCATGGCTGACCGTACCGGATGGCGGGGACGTAACTGATGCGAAGGCGCGGCCGCAGCGCCGGTGCGGCGCCGGTGCCGTAGAAGCGAGCGGCCAGACCAGAGACCCCCTCGATCTCGGGACGGAGGATCAGCACGCTCGGCACCGCCCGACGCCCATTGACCGTCCGCCACTGCCGAATGACCCCGTTCATCTCGAGCCGCTTGATGCCGGAATCCCCGGGCGCGAGGACGAGGGAATCGGTGATGAAGGTGCCGAGGGGGGCCAGGAGGCGCGCCGCCCGATTGAGATCGGTGAGCTCCCACGCCCCGAGCCCGACGTGCGCTCGCACGATGAACGAGCGGGTGGGATCGAGGCCGCGGATCGGCTCCTGGGTGAGCTCCAGTTTGGCGGTCAGCACCGCCACCGAGTCCGTCAACCAGCTCGGGAGATCGAAGCGGAGATAGCTGCGATGTCCAGGGATCCCACCAACGACGAATCGCTGCGCCGCCGTTGCGTCGGGGGCGCGTACGACGACGAGATAATCCTGGAACTCACCGGCGAGTCCGATCGGGGTGACCGGTGTCTTCGAGAAGGGGCGCGCGGTGAGCGCCTTCACCGCGGTATCGGCCGAGGCGCGATACCGGAGCGTCGGCGCCGCCGATCCCCCGGTGCTTCCTGTGACCGTGACCTCCGCCGAGCCGGCGGCGCGGAGCTGCAATCCGATGCGGAGGAGCCGCAGGGTGTCGGTCACGATCGACCGCAGCAGCGCGGTGTCGAGCGGGATCTTCACCGCAAGCGAGTCCCGGAACCCGGCGCTGTCGATCTGGATCGACCCCAGACGTCGCGCCGGGGTGAAATACGGCAGGAGCGCGAGCGGGGCCGAATCGGCCGCCACCGTGTCGGTCACATCGTAGACGTCGAGGAAGATCGTCGCCGGGATCGACGCGCCGGTCCGCTTGAGCTGCACGGCGAGCGTCGCGGAATCCACGAGCGAGATCGCCGTGAGGGTATCGTTGATCGGTGAGTACTTGCGCGGCAGGGTGTCGAAGCGGACGACGGCCCGCACGTCCAGGGTGTCCCCGCGTGCCGCGAGGAGGAGCGAGGATTCCCCCCCGAGCACCGGGAAGGGCTGGAGGGTGGTATCGAGCACCACCGCAGGATCGATCACCGTGTCGAGGATCGGCACCTGCTGGCCCGGGCAGAGCCCAGGACAGGTCGCGGAGGTCCGGAGCTCCTCGGTGCAGGCACCGAGGGTGGCAGCCGCGAACAGCGCCGCGACGATGGTCGCGCGTCGGATGGAACGCATCAATGGCGAAAGGAAGCGGGCGTGAAGGGGTCAGGCAGGAGGTCGGCGAGCACCCACCGCGCCTCGCCCCCGTTGGTGGTGCGGGCGATGACGGCGAGGTCGGTCCCGAACTCGGCGAGCACCTGACGGCAGACGCCGCAGGGGGGCGTCGGGGTGTCGGCCTCGGTGCTGATGAGCACGGCGCGGAAGCGCTGGTGGCCCGCCGCGACGGCGGCGCCGATCGCCGTCCGCTCGGCACAGGTCCCCGCGGGATACGACGCGTTCTCGACGTTGCACCCAGCGATCACCTTCCCATCGTCGGTGAGCAACGCTGCCCCGACATGGAACTTGGAGTAGGGCGCATAGGCGTTGCGCATCGCCTCCAGGGCGGCCGCGTGGAGCGCCCCGAGGAAGGGCGCGACGGGGTCGAGGCTCACCGCACCACCTGCGCAAGGAACGAGGTCCCGCGCCCACGGAACGGGACCCCCAGCCACTCCGCCACGGTCGCGCCGAGGTCGGAGAAGGTGGACCGCCGCCCGAGATCGACCGGGGTCACCCGAGGACCGACGACCAGGACCGGCACGCACTCACGGGCGTGATCGGTGGACGGCGTCGTCGGGTCGTTACCATGGTCGGCCGTGATGAAGAGCAGGTCGTCCTCGCGGAGGGCGGCGATGAGTTCAGGGAGCACGGCGTCGAACGCCCGCACCGCCTGATGGAACCCCGGAACATCGTTCCGGTGCCCGTATAACTGGTCGAAATCTACAAGGTTGGCGAAGCAGAGCCCATCGGGGCCCGCGCGAAGCCAGTCGAGGAGCCGCGCGATCCCCTCGGCGTTGTCCTTCGTGTGCCCCCCCTCGAGCCCTCGCCGGGCGAAGAGGTCGTCCACCTTCCCTACCCCGACGCGCGGGATCCCGGCGGCCGCGAGCGCATCGAGGAGCGTCTCCGACGGGGCGGCGATCGCGTAGTCACGCCGGTTCGCCGTCCGGGTATAGGCCCCCGGACGCCCCACGAAGGGCCGCGCGATCACGCGGGAGATGTCGTGCGGCGGGACGAGCATCGCGCGCGCCGTCTCGCAGGCCGCGTAGAGCTCGGCCAACGGGATGGTCTCCTCGTGCGCGGCGATCTGGAAGACCGAATCGGCGGAGGTGTAGAGGATCCACTCCCCCGTCTGCTGATGGCGCTCCCCGTACTCGGTGAGGATCGCCGTCCCACTGCCGACCACATTGCCGAGCACCCCGCGCCCGGTGCGCGCCGCGAAGGCGGTGACCAACTCAGGGGGAAAGCCGTGCGGGTAGGTCGGGAAGGGTTTGGCGAGATGGACCCCGGCGAGCTCCCAGTGGCCCGTGGTGCTGTCCTTCCCCGAGGAGCGGGGCTCCATCAGGCCAAAGGCCGCTGTGGGGTGTGCTACCGGCGCGACGCCATCGAGCGGGGCGATCCGGCCCAAGCCCAGTCGCTCGAGCTGCGGGACCCGCAGTCCCCCGACGGCGCGCGCGAGGTTCCCCAGGGTGTGCGAGCCGACATCACCATAGGCGGCGGCGTCCGGCGCCTCGCCGATCCCGACGCCATCGAGGACGAGGATGAGTGCCCGTCTCATGCCGCTCCTCCACGGTAGTGATGCGGGAGCCGCGAGCGGAGGCCGTTCAGCAGTTCATAGGGCGAGAGCCCTGCTCGCGTCGCGACCCCATTGAGGGTCAACGTCTCTGCGCCATCGGTGCCAACCACCGTCACCACGTCGCCGACGTTCGCTGCGACCTCAGACACATCGGCCATCGTCATATCCATCGTGACGTTGCCGATCATCGGCACGCGGCACCCCTGGAGGAGTCCATCCGACCAGTTGGAGAGGGCGCGACGCCACCCATCGGCGTGCCCGATCGCGACGGTCGCCACGCGGGTGCGACGCGACGCGCGCCAGGTGGCGCCATAGCTGACCGTCTCCCCGGCCTCGATCCATCGGAGCTCGAGGATGCGTGCGCGCACATGGACCACCGGATCGGGCTGGACCACCGCATGGGGGCCGCCGGAGAGGCCGTAGAGGAAGGCCCCAGGGCGCGTCGCACCGAACGGCGATGTGGCACGGCGCGCCATCGCCGGGCTGTTGTCGGCGTACACCAAGGCGGGTCGCGACGGGAGCGCGGCCACCGCCCGCGCGAATCGCGATTCCTGCTGCGCGATCGATTCGGCATCAGCGTCCGCCGAATGGAAGTGCGTGTAGACACCAGCCGGGGGGTGAGCCGCGAGCACGGCGTGGAGCGTATCGACCGCATCCCAGGCGATCCCTTCGCGGTGCATCCCCGTGTCGATCACCAGATGCCAGCCTCCGCCCCCAAGCCCCGCCCACGCCGTGATCTGCTCGGCGCTCGAGAGGGAGGGCGTCAGCCGAGCGGCTTTGGCGCGTCCGAGCTCGTGCGGCAGGCAGGGGGTGTAGAGGATGATCGTCCGCGAAATGCCCGCCGCGCGCAGCTCCTCCCCCTCCGCCGGGACGGAGACGCCATACGCGTACGGGGCGAGGGGCTCGAGCACGCGCACGATCGGGAGCACCCCCAGCGCGTAGGCGTCCCCCTTCACCATCGGGATCATGGGGAGCCCGGTGTGCGCCGCGACGCGCTCGGCGTTGCGACGGACCGCATCGAGGTCGACCTCGATCCAGGCGCGCAGCGGGGCCACCGCCTCCGCAGTGAGCGGCGGTGCCTCACCTGAGGGAGGGCTAGATTCCCGCGACATGAGAATCTGCAAGACTACCGGCCCCCTCTGAGCCATGCAAGACGACCGCCGCCCCCGCGCTTCGCTCGACGATGCCCTCGCGATCATGCGCGACCTGCGCGCCCGCGATGCCTGGGATCGCGCCCAGACCCACGCCTCCCTTCGCCCCTACCTCAACGAGGAGATGCATGAGCTCGACGATGCCCTCCGTGAGGGGGACGACGGGGCGATGTGCGGGGAGCTGGGGGATGTGCTCCTGCAGGTGCTCTTCCACGCGGTGATCGCCGAGGAACGCGGCGCGTTCGGACCCGAGCAGGTGGCGGGCTCGTTGGTGCACAAGATGCGGACGCGGCACCCCTGGCTCTATGGGACCGAGACCGAGCGGACGCCGTGGGAGCAGATGAAGGCCAAGCATCGACGGTCGCTGGCGGAGGGGCTCCCGGGCGGGCTCCCCGCCCTGCACCGCGCGCATCGCCTGCAGGAGCGCGCGGCGGGGGTGGGCTTCGACTGGCCCGATGTGGAGGGGCCGCTCCAGAAGGTCGCCGAGGAGCTCGACGAGGTGAAGGCACAGATCGCGCAGGATGGTGCGACCTTCGATACGCATGGCGTACCGAGCGCCGATCCGCGGCATGCCGCGCTCGAGGAGGAGCTCGGGGATCTCCTCTTCGCGGTGGTGAATCTCTGCCGGAAGACAGGGACGCATCCCGCGCTCGCGCTCGACCGGGCGAATGCGAAGTTCCAGCGGCGGTTCGAGGCGGTGGAGACGATCGCGACGGCGCGCGGGCTCGAGGTGCGCACCGCGGGGCTCGAGGCGCTCGATGTGATCTGGGACGAGGTGAAGGCGACGGAACGCGCGCGGTGATCGTGGCGCGCCACCAGACGGGTGGCGCGCGAAACATCTTGGACGATCAGGCCCCGTAGGGGACCCAGATGTTCTTGACCTGTGTCGCCTCGCGCAGCAGCGCTCGCATGTCATCGGGCACCGACGCATCGCGCGGGGTGAGCCGACAGAAGGTCCGCTTCATGTTCCCGGACGAGGCGAGCTCGATGGTGCGCCGGCCCGCCTCCGTGCCCATGAACCAGAGCGCCTCCACATCGTCGTGCTCGGCGAGGACCTGGCCGAGCACTTCGCTCGCGCCCGTCACGATGTTGACCACGCCACCAGGGAGATCGGAGCTCTCGAAGACGGTGGAGAGGTCGGTCGCGGCGAGGGGATGCACCTCGCTCGGGATCGCGATGACGGTGTTCCCTGTCGCGATCAGGGGCGCGATCATCGAGACGAAGCCGAAGAGCGGCGCTTCGTTTGGTGCGACGACACCGACCACACCGATCGGCTCCTGCATCGCGATCGCGACCCCACGGAACGGGACCTGATGCACCGTCCCGTCCCACTTGTCGGCCCACGCGGCATACGCGAAGCAGCCCTCGATGCTCTGCTCCACCTCGCGCTTCGCCTCACGTCCGCTCACGCCGGTCATCGCGCGCAGACGCGCCGCGAACTCATCGGCACGCGCACTCAGGTTCTCCCCGAGGTAATAGAGGATCTGCGCGCGCAGATGCCCGGTTGAGGTCGCCCATCCCTTGGCGGCCGCATGCGCCGCCTCGACGGCATTGCGGAGGTCCTTGCGGTTCCCCTCGCCCACCTCGCCGACGATCCGCCCCTTGGGGTCGAAGATCGCACGCGAATAGCCGGAGTCAGGACGCGCCTGCTTCCCGCCGATGAAGAGCTTCGCGGTGCGATCGACCTGATCGATCGGGCTCAACGCAGGCGCACGCGGCGTCTCAGGGGCACGGGCGGCGGTCTTCCTCTCCTCACGCGCCCGACGGACCGCAGCCTCGGAGGCCCGCGTGGCGCTCTCGGGGAGGAGGTACTCCCACATCCCCTCCTTGCCGCCTTCACGACCGAACCCGCTCTCGCGATAGCCACCGAAACCCGCAGCGGCATCGAAGAGGTTCGTCGCATTCACCCAGACCACACCCGCCTTGAGCTTGGGCGCGATATCGAGCGCGAGATTGATGTTCTCTGTCCAGAGACTCGCCGCGAGTCCGTACACCGTGTTGTTGGCGAGTGCGACCGACTCCTCCGGAGTGCGGAAGGTCATCGCCACCATCACCGGACCGAAGATCTCGACCTGCGCGATCGTGCTCGCCGGCGAGACGTTCGTGAAGAGCGTCGGCGGGAAGAAGCAGCCGGTGCTCGGCACCGCGCCGGTCGCCTGGTAGCGCGTCGCCCCCTCGGCCTCGCCCTGCGCACAGAGCGCACGGATCCGCTCCAACTGCTCCGGCGCGACGATCGCCCCCATATCGATCCCCTTGTCGAGGGGACGACCGACACGCAGGGTCTCCATCCGCGCGCGCAACTTCTCGATCAGGCGATCGTGGATCCCCTCCTGCACGAGGAGGCGCGACCCCGCACAGCAGACCTGTCCCTGATTGAACCAGATCGCATCGACGACCCCTTCGACCACCGCGTCGAGATCGGCATCCTCGTACACGATGAATGGCGACTTCCCGCCAAGTTCGAGCGAGAGCCTCTTCCCCGATCCCGCCGTCGCCTTGCGGATGATCTTCCCCACCTCGGTCGAGCCGGTGAAGGCGATCTTGTCGACGCCCGGGTGCGAGACGAGCGCCGCGCCGGTCGCGCCATCCCCGGTCACGATGTTCAGCACGCCCGCCGGGAGTCCCGCCTGCGCCGCGAGTTCGGCGAAGAGGAGCGCCGAGAGTGGGGTGAACTCCGCGGGCTTGAGGACCACCGTGTTCCCCGCCGCGAGCGCCGGCGCGACCTTCCACGCCAACATGAGCAACGGGAAGTTCCAGGGGATGATCTGCCCGACCACACCCACGGGGCCGTAGCCGGGGAATTCGGACGGGAGGAGCTGCGCCCATCCCGCATGGTGGTAGAAGTGACGCGCCACGAGCGGGATATCGAGATCGCGCGTCTCTCGGATCGGCTTCCCGTTGTCCATCGACTCGAGCACCGCGAAGAGCCGCGCATGCTTCTGCACCATGCGGGCGAGCGCGTACAGATGCCGCGCTCGCTGATCCGGGGTGAGCTTCGCCCACTTCCCGAAGGCGCCACGCGCCGCCTTCACCGCGACCTCGACGTCGGCGGCAGTCCCCTGCGTGACCTTCGCGAGCGGCGCGCTCGTGCTCGGATCGATCACCGCGAAGGTCTTCCCCGGCGTGGTCCACTTCCCGGCGACGAAGTGCCCGAAGGTCGCCTCGTGCGCGGCGAGCCAGGCGCGCGCTTCGGCGTCGCTCTCTGGTGCGGGCCCGTAATCCATCGACTGGAAGAGTTCGGCGACGCGAGTCATGGCATCGGCTGGCGATGGGCCGCAGCGTAGCGCCCGGTGACGTGAAGTTCGAGCTGACGCTCGATATCGGTGAGGAGCCCCGAGGCTCCGAAGCGGAAGAGATCGGGCTGCAGCCAGCGCACGCCCAGCTCCTCCTTCATGAGGAGGAGATAGTCGAGTGCCGGCTTGGCGGCGCGGATCCCACCGGCGGGCTTGTATCCCACCTGGAAGCCGGTCGCCTCGGCGTATTCGCGGATCTGGCGCGCCATCACGAGTGAGACCGGGAGGGTCGCGTTCACCCCTTCCTTTCCCGTGCTCGTCTTGATGAAGTCAGCCCCCGCCTGCATCGCGACCCAGCTGGCGCGCGCGACGTTGGTGAGGGTGGCGAGCTCGCCGGTGGCGAGGATCGCCTTCAGATGCGCGTCGCCACAGGCCTCGCGGAAGGCACGCACCTCGTCGTCGAGCGCGGTCCAGTCCCCGGTGAGCACATGGGCCCGCGTGATCACGATATCGATCTCGCGCGCCCCCGCCGCGACTGAGGCACGGATCTCGGCGAGTCGCGTCTCGAACGGCGAGAGCCCCGCGGGGAAGCCGGTGGAGACCGCCGCGACGGGGATCCCGCTCCCCTCGAGGGCGCGCACCGCGGTCTCGACCCAGCGGTGATAGACACAGACCGCCCCGACGGTAATCTCGAGGGACTCCGCGCCAAGGGCAGTCAGGATGTCATCGCGGACGGGGCGGCGCGCCTTGGCGCAGAGCCGCGTCACATTCCCGGCGGTATCGTCGCCAGAGAGTGTGGTGAGATCCATCAGCGTGATCGCCTTGAGCACCCAGGCGGCCTGCCACTCCTTCTGCACGGTGCGCCGCGTAGGGATCGTCGCGGCGCGACGCTCGGCTGCGCTCCGATTCACGCGGATCGCCCGCACCCGCTCGAGATCGAGGGGTTGGCCCGCGTTCCGTGGGAGCGTGTGCTCACTCACGCGCGATGCGCCCCTGACTGAGCGCGCGTTTCAATCACGGGCGGAGCCGGTGCATCATCCGCGGGAAGGGGATGCACTCGCGGATGTGCGGCGTGCCGCAGATCCAGGCGACGGTGCGCTCCAAGCCGAGCCCGAAGCCCGAGTGCACAAAGGTCCCGTACTTGCGGAGATCGAGATACCAGCCGTACGCGTCGAGGGGAAGCCCTTCCTCCTGGATGCGATGGAGAAGCTTGTCGTAATCGTCCTCGCGCTGCGAACCACCGATGATCTCGCCATACCCCTCCGGCGCGAGCATGTCGTCGCAGAGGACGGTGCGCGGATCAGCGGGGTTCTCCTTCATATAGAAGGCCTTCGCCTCCTTCGGGTAGTTGCAGATGAAGATCGGGGTCTCGTAGTCCTCCACGAGGAGCGCCTCGTCCTCCGCGCCCAGATCCTCCCCCCACTGCACCGCGCTCCCCTTCTTCTGCAGGGTGGCGACGGCGTCGGTGTAGTCGATGCGCGGGAAGGGACCCCGGATCTTCTCAAGCTTGGTCACGTCGCGCTCGAGTTCGGCGAGCTCCGCCCGACGACGCTCCACCACGCGCTGCACGAGGAAGGAGACGAAGTCCTCCTGCAACTGCATGTTCGCATGCGTGTCGTTGAACGCGACCTCGGGCTCGATCATCCAGAACTCGGTCAGATGGCGCCGCGTCTTGGACTTCTCCGCGCGGAAGGTCGGCCCAAAGGTGTAGATCTTCCCGAAGGCGGCGGCCGCCGCCTCCCCGTAGAGCTGCCCCGTCTGCGCGAGGTAGGCGTTCCCCTCGTCGAAGTACTCGGTGCTGAAGAGCCCGCTCCGTTCACCGATCGCCGCGGTGAGGATCGGCGTGTCGACGCGGAGGAAGCCGCGCTCGTAGAAGAAGTCGTGGATCCCCTGCTCGATCTCGTTGCGGATGCGCATGATCGCGACCTGCCGCGGAGTGCGCAGCCAGAAGTGGCGATGATCGAGGAGGAAGTCGACGCCGTGTTCCTTGGGCTGGATCGGATAGTCGAGCGGGCTCACGCCGATCACCGACAGTGTGGTGACCCCCAGCTCGACCCCGCCGACCTGGCGTGCATCGGCGCGCACCGCACCGGTGACGGTGATCGAGGTCTCGAGCGTCAGGGTGCCAAAGGTCTCCCACGAGGCCTCATCGACCTCCTTCTTCACGACGACGCACTGCAGGAGCCCCGTGCCATCGCGCAGCACGATGAAGGCGATCTTGCCGGAGGAGCGGAGATGGGTGACCCACCCTCGGACGGTGACGGTCTGCCCGACACGGTCGGGGAGGTCGGCGATGCGGATCACGGGCTCGGTGCTGGACATCCCTCAAAACTAGGGGGGATCACCCGACGCGGAAGAGCTCCAACGCTCGACCGTAGCCGCGCCGGAGGACCTGCTTGATGCGCCGGTGCTCGGGGCGCGCCAGGTCGGGGTCCTCGTCCACCAGGCGGTCGGCGGCGATCCGGGCCGCATCGCTCAGGGCCTCGTCCTTGAGGGGGTCGGCGATCCGGAAGGTGGGGACCCCGCTCTGCCGCTCCCCGAAGAGGTCCCCCATCCCGCGGATGGCAAGGTCGGCGCGGGCGATCTCGAAGCCGTCTTCGCTCCGCACGATCACCTGCAGGCGCTCCGCCGCCTCCGCGCCCACATCCCCCAGCAGGATGCAGAACGCCTCGGCGGCCCCACGCCCCACCCGCCCTCGGAGCTGGTGCAGTTGCGAGAGCCCGAAGCGCTCCGGATGTTCGACGACCATCACCGTCGCGTTGGGGACGTCGATCCCGACCTCGATCACCGTGGTCGCGACCAGGACATCGATCGCCCCGTCACGAAAGCGGCGCATCACCTCGTCCTTCTCGTCGGCGGCCATCCGGCCGTGCAGGAGGGCGAGCCGGAGTCCGATGAGGGGACCACTCGTCAACTCCTCGAAGGCCGTGGTCGCGGCGGTGAGGGCGATCTTCTCTGATTCCTCGACGAGCGGGTAGACGATGTACGCCTGCCGCCCCGCCTCGACCTGTGCGCGGATGAAGGTCATCACCTTCGCCCGCGCCGATTCTGGGCGCATCGCGGTCGTCACTGGCTTCCGGCCCGGGGGCCGCTCCTCGAGCAGACTCACGTCGAGGTCGCCGTACATCGTGAGGGCGAGGGAGCGTGGGATCGGGGTCGCCGACATCAGGAGGACATCGGGCTTCTGCGGCCCCATCCCCCGCTCCGCCAACGCGCGGCGTTGATCCACCCCGAAGCGGTGCTGCTCGTCGATGATCGCGAGTCCCAGCGAGCGAAACGCCGTCTGCTCTTGGACGAGCGCGTGGGTGCCGACCACGAGGCAGGGTTCCCCCCCTTCCATTCGCGTGGCAGCGAGCCGACGTTCCGCCGCGCTCCGACTCCCGGTCAGGAGGACCGGGATGATCCCGAGGGGCGCCAAGAGTTTGTCGATCGTGCGTGCATGCTGTTCGGCGAGCAGCTCGGTCGGCGCCATGAAGGCGACCTGCCGATCATTCTCCATCGCGAGCAACGCGGCGAAGAGCGCGACGACCGTCTTCCCCGCCCCCACATCACCCTGCAGCAGCCGATGCATCCGCGTCGCGTCGCACATATCGGCGACGATCTCCCGGATGCTGCGCACCTGCGCCTTGGTGAGCGTGAAGGGGAGGACCTCACGGAATCGTGCCGTGAGCATTTTCTTGTTCACGAAGCGGATCCCGTCACGGGCATTCCGGGTCAGCTGCCGCGCCTTGCGATGGAGCAGGTGCACGAAGAGGAGCTCCTCGAACGCCACCCGTGATCGCCCTTCGAGTGCCGCCGCCACCGACACCGGCCGATGCACCGCGGCCAAGGCCTCGCGCAGCGCGGGCACTCCCGCCGCCGCGAGCATCGGCGCGGGGAGATACTCCTCCACCAGAGGGAGCAAGGCATCGAGATGCGACTCGATCAGCCCGCGGATCACCTTTACTGAGAGCCCTTCGGTAGCACCGTAGACGGAGAGTACGCGCCCCCCCGTCGTGCCATCGGCACCGGCGCCGAGGTTCACGAACTCGCGCGGCGCGAGCTGCCGACCATGGAAGAAGCGCCCCGGCCCGCTGAGCAGGAGGACATCCTCCTTCTTGAACTGTCGGTCGAGCCAAGGCTGCCCCGGCCACGCCACCTCGATCAACCCCGACGCATCCTGCACCACCGCCTGGAAGACACGCAGCCCCTTCTTCGTGGGAAGGATCCCCGTGCTGATCACCGTCCCGATCACCGTCGCATCGTCACCGACGCGGAGCGAGTGGATCGACCGGACCGTGGAGGCATCCT
>CAXRBM010000093.1:0-29175 GCA_964228675.1 Gemmatimonadaceae bacterium | reverse complement strand
CTGGGCCATCTACCATCGGGTCGCGACGGTGCGACTCGGCCCCCCGCTCGCCACACTGCGCACCCTGCGGTTCCCAGACGCGCTGGTCTGGGGGATGGTCGCTGGACTCGCGTTGCTCGCGTTCCCCGTCCCGGGGCCGCTCCGCATCGTGGGGCTCGACCTGACGCTGTTCTTCGGCGCACTGTACGTCCTCCGGGGCGTCGGGGTGCTGATGTGGTTCCTGGCTCCGGGCCGGTGGATGTCGGCGGTGTATCTGCTGCTGACACTCCTCTTCTGGCCGGTGGTCGGGGTGGTGGCGCTGACCCTCGGGCTCGGCGACACCTGGTTCGACTGGCGCCGCGCGACGCGGCGTGAATCCCAACGTTCGGAGTGAACCATGGAAGTCATTCTTCGCCAGGCGGTCGATAACCTCGGACACCCCGGGGACATCGTGGACGTCTCCGCCGGTTATGCCCGCAATTTCCTCCTCCCCCGCGGCGTGGCCTACGAGGCGACCCCGGGGAACAAGAAGCGGATCGCCCAGGAGAAGGAGCGTCTCGAGGCCGCCGAGAAGGCGCGCCGCGACGCCGCCCAGGTGATCGCCGACCGTCTCGCCGAGGTCTCCCTCACCTTCTCCGCCAAGGTCGGCGAGGAAGGCAAGCTCTTCGGCTCGGTGACGGCGGGCGACATCGCCCACCAGCTCGAGGCCCAGGGCTTCACCGAGGTCGAGAAGCGCATGATCGACCTGCACGAGCCCATCAAGGCGCTCGGCGTCTACAAGGTCGCCATCCGGCTCCACGCCGACGTCAAGCCCGAGATCAAGATCTGGGTCATCAAGGGCTGATCCGCCGCGGAACCTTTCCGGCGTCAGCGGGTTCGGTAGCTTACCCCTGTGGTCACCGCTCCCGCTGACGTCCTCCGTGCCGTCCAACGCGCTGCCGTCGCCCTCGGCGACGCCAAGGCGCAGGACGTCGTGTGCCTCGATCTGCGAGGCGTGACCGACATGGCCGACTTCTTCCTCGTCGCCAGCGGCACCTCCGATACCCATGTGCGCTCCTCCGCACAACGCGTCGTCGATGCCCTCAAGGCCGAGGGACTGCAGGTGCAGTCCGTCGAGGGGCTCGAGCAGGGCCGCTGGGTCCTCCTCGACTACGTCGACTTCGTGGTCCATCTCTTCCATCCCACGCTTCGCCAGTTCTATCAGTTGGAGCGGCTCTGGGGCGATGCCCCGGCCGTCTCCCTTCCCGCCGCCTGACGGAGTCCCGATGCGCCGCTTCGGTCGTCGCCTCGCCCTCGCGCTGACCCTCGCCATCACCCTGGCGCTCCCCGCCGGTGCGCAGGGCGGGTACTTCGGTCAGAATCACGTCCAGTTCCGGACCTTCGAGTGGCAGGTGCTCAAGACCGAGCACTTCGACATCCACTACTACCCGGAGCTCCTCGAGGCCGCACGCCTCACGGGGCAGATGGCGGAGCGCTCCTACGCGCGGCTCTCGCGGCTCCTCAATCACACCTTCAAGGAACGGAAGCCGATCATCATCTTCGGCTCCCGCGCGGAGTTCGCGCAGAACAACGTCCTGGGCGACCTCGGCGAGGGCACCGGGGGCGTGACCGACGCCCTGCGCCAGCGCAACATGTTCTTCTTCGCCGGTGATCTGGGTGAGGCGGAGCACGTGTTGACCCACGAGATGGTGCATGTCTTCCAGTACGACATCTTCGCGCGCGGGCAGGCGGGCGCCGGGCTGGAACAGCTCGCCCAGGTGAATCCGCCGCTCTGGTACGTGGAAGGGATGGCAGAGTATCTCTCGATCGGCCCGGTGCATCCCTACACCGATGCGGTGATGCGCGATGCCGCGCTGAACGGGAACGTGCCATCCGTCGACGCGATGACCGAGCGTCCTGACCAGTTCTTCCCGTATCGCTTTGGCGAATCGCTCTGGCAGTATGTCGGGCGCCGGTGGGGGGACGAGGTAATCGGGGAGATCATGCACGCGACGCCGAGTCTGGGGGTCGACCGCGCCTTCCGTCGCTATACGGGGCTCTCGCTCGAGGATCTCGGCGATGAGTGGAAGGAGGAGGTGCAGCAACAGTATCTCCCGCAGGTCGCGACGCTCGAGCGGCCCCGCCGCACCGCGTCGCCGCTCTTGAATGAGCGACGCACCGGTGGCGTGATTCCCGTCTACGTGGCGCCCGCGCTCTCGCCGGATGGGAAGCAGATCGCCTACATCTCGACCGGGAGCCTGCTGCGTGCCGAGGTCTTCCTCGACCTCTATCTGGCGGATGCCACCACCGGCAAGCGCATCACGCGCCTGACACAGAGCACCCTCGACCCCGAGTTCGAGGAGCTCCGCTATCTCTATTCGCAGGGATCGTTCTCCCCGGATGGGCGCCTCTTCGCCTTCACGGCCCAGCGCAAGGGCCGGGATGTCCTCTATCTGTACGACCTCAAGCGGAAGCGGGTCGTGCGTCGGCTCGACACACCCCTGCAGGCGATGATGGGCCCCACCTGGTCCCCCGATGGGCGGAAGCTCGTCTTCAGCGGCGCGCAGGGTGGGCTCTCCGATCTCTACGTGATCGACGCCGACGGGAAGAACCTCGTCCGGCTCACGAATGATCCGTATGGCGATGTGATGCCGCAGTGGTCGCCCGACGGACGGCAGATCGTCTTCGCGAGCGAGCGCGGCCCGCAGAGCGACCTCACCTCGCTCCGCCTCGGGGCCTGGCGCATCAGCGTCTTCGATTTCGAGACGGAGACGATCACCACCCTGCCCGGACAGGACGGGAAGAACCTCAATCCGATGTGGGCGCCAGACGGGAAGTCGGTCGCCTTCATCTCCGACCGCACCGGGATCCCGCAGCTCTTCCTGTATGACCTCGGTGACCAGGAGCACTATCAGCTCACCCGCTTCATCGGCGGGATCCTCTCCGTCACCGAGCACAGCCCGGCGATGTCGTGGGCGCGCGATGCCGACAAGCTCGCCTTCACCTACATGGATGATGGGAACTTCACCATCTGGAGCGTGGTGAACCCGCGCCAGCTCAAGAAGCAGGCGTACCGAGCCCCGGTCCCGGTGCTCGCGATCGATGCACCTGCGACGGATTCGGCCAAGCGTGCGGCGGAGGATCGGCTCAGGGGCCTCGCGCAGGCGATGACGGACAGCATCGCAGCGGCGCGGGTGGCGCCGACCGACCCGCGGCGGAGCCGGAGCCTGTATCGGGGGAGCGGTGGGCTTCGCCCCACCGCCGTCCTGCCGGCGACGGAGCGTAGCGGGATCTCGGTCGCGGCGTTGCTGGACAGCGCGACGCTCAGCCTCCCCTCGGCGACCTCATTCGGGAGCGAGCGGTATCGCGGCAAGCTTCGCCCGGAGGCGGTGATGCGGCCGCAGATCGGGTATGCCCAAGACAACTTCGGGCGCGGCGTCTACGGCGGGACGGCGATCATCCTCTCCGATCTCCTGGGCAACGAGCGGCTCGCCCTCGCGGGTGGCGTGAACGGGCGCCTCGCCGAGGCGCAACTCTTCGTGGAGTACACCAACCTCGCCGGGCGCTTCCAATATCAGGCCGGCATCCAACAGCAGCCCTTCTTCTTCCTCGCGAACTCCCTCCAACAGTCGGTGGGGAACGGACAGTTCCTCCAGACCCAGGTACTCGCGCGCTTCATCGCGCGGAGCGCCTTCGCCAACGGGATCTATCCGATCAATCGCTTCACGCGGTTCGAGTACGGCGCGACCTTCCAGAACGTCGACCGCTCGCTGATGTACATCAGTCAGGGCATCGACTTCAATGTGGGACTCTCGACGGGCTTCTATCTCGATTCGATCGTCGGGGCCGGCTCGCTCAACTACGTCTCGCCCTTCGTCGCCTGGGTCCAGGACAATGCGCTCTTCGGACCGGCGGGGGCGATCTACGGGCATCGCTATCGGCTCTCGGCCGAGCAACAGATGGGGAACGTGCAGTGGACCAACTTCGGCGTCGACCTGCGGCGCTATGACCCGTTGGTCTTCAGCCTCCTGACGGTCGCCACCCGATTCTCGGCGAATCTCTCGGTGGGTCGGGACGAGTTGGAGTTCCCGAAGTTCATCGGGCGACCCGATTTCATCCGTGGGTACGATCGCGAGCTCTATGCCGGGGACTGCTCGAGTTCGGTGTCCGACCCGAACCTCTGCGGCGCCACGCAGCTGCTGGGGAGTCGCGTCGCCTTCGCGAATGTCGAGCTCCGCTTCCCACTCGTGCGCCGGTTCGTGCTCGGCCTGCTCCCCGTCTCACTCCCGCCCGTCGACGGACTCTTCTTCTACGACATGGGAATGGCGTGGTCCAAGGATCAGTCCGTCTCGCTGCGCCGTCCCGAGAACTACGACTTCGTCACACAGCGGTATCCGCTGAGCAGCTACGGCTTCGGGATCCGGATGAACCTCTTCAACATCGCCTTGATCCGGTGGGACTACACGATCCCGCGCGACGGGACCTTCCGCAACGGGTACTGGTTCTGGACACTCGGACAATCGTTCTGAGCCCGTTCTTGGCGCCTCGTCGTGCCCGGGCGATGCGCCGCGCCTGCACCGCCGTCGGGCTGGCCGCTGCCCTTGCGATGGTGTCGGGGTGCGAGGCGCCGGCACCGGCGTCCCATGCCGTGTTGCGGGGGGCGGGGCCCGACGCCGTCCTGCTCCGCATCCCCGCCGTCGAGGGGATCGTCGCCGCCTATACGGCGGATGCCGACAGCGTCCTCTGGCGCTCGCGCGCGCCCGCCCCGATGCTCTCCACCGTCCTCGGGTTCGACGAGTACAGCGGGCTCGTATTCGCGCGCGATTCCGCGGGGCATGCCATCAGCATCGATCTCCGCCTGGGGTCGGTCGATCGGCTCGGGACGTCGGCGCTTCGCGGTGAGGTGCGAAGCGAGGGGACGGCCGTCTTCGGCCAAGACAGCACGGGCCGCGTTGCACGCGTCACCCCAGTGGCCACCTGGACCTGGGCCCCGCCGGAGCCGGCGCGCCATCTCATCCCGTTGCCCGACGGGGCGCTCCTCGTCGCCTCGGAGATCCCGGGCGGGACGGTGATCCGCCGATTGATCCCGCCGGAGACGACCGTCACGGACAGCACCAACCTCCCGACGGCACGCAGCGTGCTCCGGACTGCGGTGGGCGACCGGCTCTGGGTCCTCACGGACGCGGAGGTGGTCGCGCTGCGGACGCGCGATCTCTCCCCCGCCCTCACGATCCCGCTTGGCGACCCAGTCTCCGCGATGGAGGCCACGCCGAGCGGCGACCGACTCTTCCTCGCCTCGGATCGCGATGCATTGCGCGTGATCGACCGATTCGCGGAGCGGGAAGTGGGGCGCGTCGCACTCCCTGGACCTGCGACGGCCCTCCGCATGGACCCTGATGGCGTGTTTCTGCTGGTGCGCACCGAGGCCCCAGCAGGGATCCAGGTCGTCGCGATCGGGACCATGCGGGTGGTGGCCACCTTCGCAGGGGCTTGGCGCGACGATCTCCCGGTCGTCACGCCAGCGGGGCAGGTGGTGGTCGCGCGGGATGGGGCGATCGTGATCCACGACATCGTCACCGGCCGTGAGGTCCGACGCATCCCCGGCGGCGCGGTGGACCGCTGGCATCTGCTGCGCTGGAACGGATTTCGTCCGCGCGCGGCGAGCCTCGATCGCCCGGTGGAGTTCGACTCGCTCGAACAACCAGTCGAGGGTGAGGTGGCAGTGGAACCGGTCGAGACCCCGCGACCCGCGGCACCTCCGGCTAACGAGACGTGGACCTTGGCGTTCGCGACGCTGATCGACCTGGACCGTGCTCGTCAGATCGCCCGCGAGATCACGGTGGAGGGACGCGCAGCCCGGGTGGTGATCGGGGACCGCGATGGTGATCCGATCTACCGGGTGCTCCTCGGCCCCTACCCGTCACGGGAAGCGGCCGAGCGCGCGGGGATGCTGGCCGGTCGCGCCTACTGGGTCTTCGAGGGGCCGCCATGATCCCTGCCCCCCTGCCCCCGGCGACTTGGGTGGCTGAGGGAGCGCGCATAGCCGAGCGGGTCACCGGAGTGAGCGCCGTCGTGGTGGTCGGGCGCGAGCCGGAGGTGACCGCGCTCGTCGCGCGTGGGGTCGCGTCGGTGGCGAGTGCGGAACGCGCCGTCGCGATCGCCGATCTGATCGGCGACGTCGCGGCCTTGGCCGTCCCGCAGGCGGTGCCCGGACTCCGCGAATGTTTTCGCGATGGGGCTCCCGTCTCCGACACGGCCCAGCCGCTCGAGGGAGGCGCGCAGGTCTTCGTCCTCCCGCACGGCACCGCGCGGCTCGATACGTACGCCCTCGCCGGTCACCCTCGCTGGCGGCCCCTGATCGCGGGGTTCCGTCGCACGGAGGGGCTCCTGCTGATCGCCGCGCTTGCCGGCACGGACGGACTGGACTCGCTGATCGAGGCATCGGATGGTGTGATCGCGGTCGATCTCCCCCCCGTGCTGTTGCGGCGCTGGCCCGTCGTGGGGACGGTGGATCGTCCGGAGGAACTCCCACCGATCGTGGTCAGCGAGGCGGGGCGCGCCCTGCTGGAGGAGCGAGCCACCGCGACGCCGGCCGCCCACCCACCGCTCGCGACCGAGGCGACCCGGTGGGCCGCCCTCGCCCCGCTTCGTCGCCCGCGGAACGCCGCGATGCTCGTGGGCGGCGTGACCCTGGTGACCCTCGGCGCGCTCTGGCTCTCGCGCAGCCCCGGCCGCGCCCTGGTCGAGGCGCTCCGGGTGCCCGCCTCCACGCCCCCCACCGACACCCTCGCCTGGGCCGACACCGCCGTCCGCGCCGACATCCCGATCGACACCATCACCCTCGGGGCCGTTGTCAACCCTCAGGACTCGATCGGCGCCGCGGCATTCACCGTCCAACTCGTAGCGGCGAACAGCGTGGCGGGTGCAAATTCCTCTCTCGTCCGGCGTGGTGGTGCCCCACTGCCCGCCACGACGATCGCCCCGGTCCAGCTCGATGTGGATGGGCGGACGTGGTACCGCGCCCTCGTCGGTGCGTGGCAGGATCCTCGGGAGGCGGAACGCTTCCTCGAGACCTTGCGACGCGATGGCACCGTGGACGCGGCGGCGGGGCGGGTCCTGCGCGCACCCTATGCGTTGCAGCTCGCGGAAGGCATGGCTGTCACCGAGGTCCCCGCCGCGCTCGCGCGCTGGTCACGACTTGGCGTCGCAGCCTATGCGCTGGCGCAGGATGATGGACGGGTCCGCCTCCTGGCGGGTGCCTTCGAGACTCCAGACCAGGCGGCGGTGCTGGCGGTGTCGCTTCGCGATGCCGGTGTGCCCCCCGTGGTGGTCTTCCGATTCGGGAGAACGTTCTAAGTGCGGTTGACCAAGCTCGAGTTGCACGGATTCAAGTCGTTCGCCGACCCCACGGTCCTCACCTTCGACCATGGCGCCACGGCGATCGTCGGCCCCAACGGGTGCGGCAAGTCCAACGTCTCCGACGCCGTGCGCTGGGTCCTCGGTGAGCAGCGGGCGCGCCTCCTGCGTGGCGCCAAGATGGAGGAGGTCATCTTCCAGGGCTCCTCGGCGCGCCGCGCGGTCAACATCGCCGAGGTCTCGCTGCACTTCGAGAACGAGGAGGGGATCCTCCCCGTGCCGTTCAAGGAGGTGGTGATCACGCGCCGCCTCTCGCGCTCCGGTGACAGCGACTACTTCCTGAATCGCGCCCCATGTCGCCTCCGGGACATCCACGATCTCCTGCGCGGCACCGGCCTCGGCGCCGACACCGGCGTGGTGATCGAGAGCAAGATGATCGACCTCCTCCTCTCAGACCGCCCCGACGATCGGCGCGAGCTCTTCGAGGAGGCCGCCGGGGTCGGCCTCTATCGCGATCGCCGCCGCAGCACCGAGCGACAGCTCGAGGCGACGACCAACGACCTGACGCGCATCGATGACCTGATGGGCGAGGTCCAGACGCAGGTGCGCTCCCTGCTCCGCCAGCGCAAGCGCGCGGAGCGCCATGCGGAGATCACCACGCGGCGCTTCGCCGTGGAGCTCACCCTCGCCTCGCGCGAGATGAGCGCCTGGCATGAGGAGCTTACGGGGATCGAATCGCGACTCGGCGGGTTGCGCGATGGCGTGCCGGCGACGCAGGAGCAGGTGCGCGTCGCCGAAGCGGCCCGCGATGCCGCGCATGCGGCGCGCGCGGCGGCGGAGACCACACGCCAAGAGCGCGCCACCGTTGCCGCCTCCGCGCGGCAGGCGGTGCTCGAGCTGCAGCAGCAGCTCGCCGTCGCCGAGGAGCGCCATCGCAATGCGCTCTCGCGCCGCGAGCGTACCGTACAGGAGCGCGACGAGGGCGTCGCCTTCGGGGATCGGATGCGTGGGGAGTTCGAGGCCGCCCAGGCCGACGAGACGCAGTGCGCCGAGGCGTTCACCGCGGCCTCCACGCTGCTGCAGGAGCGGATGGCGGCCGAGGAACAGAGCCGCGCCGGGGTGACGGCGGCGCGCACCGCGGCGGATGAGGCCGACCGTGCGGTCCAGGGGCTGCGCGAGCAGGTGAGGCGCCTCGAGTTGGAGCGCGAGACGGCGGAGCGCGAGCTCGCCGAGGTCGCGCAGCGCACCGAGGCGCTTCGCGCCGAGCACGAGGCGCTGAGCGCACGGCTCGCGCTGGCCGACCGTGAGCTCCAGGCCGCGGATGATGTGCTCGCCGGCGCGCGCGAACAGGCCGCGCTCGCCGAAAATGCGCTCGATCAGGCGCGCGCCACCGCACGCACCGCGCGCGACCGGGAAGCCGCGGCCCGCGCTGATGTGCGGCGTGTTGAAGAGGAGCACACCGCCCTCACCGGGCGCCTCGCCGCGCTCGAGGGCTTGGAGCGCGAGCGCGTGGGGCTCGCCCCCGCCGCCGCCAAGCTCCTGCGCGAGCGGGAGCGGTTCGGAGGTGAGGCGATCTTGGGGCCGCTCTCCGACTTCATCGGCGCCGACACCGCGGTCGCGGCGCAGGTCGAGCGCTTCCTGGGCCCCACGGTGCATGCGGTGGTGGTGCGCGATCGCGCGGCCGCGGAGGCGATCCGGACCTGGCATGCGGAGACCAACCCGGGAGCGCTCCTGCTCCTCCCGCTCGATTCGCTCGCCGGTGCCGCGGATGTCGACCCCGAGGATCTCGGGTCGCGCGTACGCTCCGAGGGCGCGGCCGGTCGCTGGGTGCGCGCCCTGCTCGGCCATGTGAAGGCCGTCGCCGATGGGAGCGCCTTCGTCGATGCACGGGGAGCGATGTGGCTCCCCGCCAAGGAGTCGGGGGCGGGGCCGCTCCGTCGCCGCGCCGAACTCGAGGAGCTGCGCACCCAGCTGGGGAGCATCGAGACGCGTCGCGCTGCGGTGCAGGCCGCTGCGCAGCAGGTGCATGATGAGGTCGTACAGGCGGAAGCCGCGGCGGCCGCTGCGGCCGATGCCACCGCCGCCGCACAGCAGGCCTCCGCGCAGGCGGCGCAGGTACGCAACGAGCGGGATCGCGTGCGCGAGCGCGCGGCCCGTGAGCTCGCCGATGCCGTCGCTCTCTCCGAGAAGCTCGCCGGCCGGCACACCGAGCTCGGGGACCGCGTGACCGCCGGGATCGCCGCACAGGACGAACTGGCGCAACGCCTGATCGTCTCGGAGCAGACCGCGGCGTCGGCCCGCACGCTGCTCACCACCGCCGAGCGCGCGCAGGATGAGGCGCGTGAGGGGCGCGCGGCGCAGCAGGTGGCGCATGCCCAGGCCGAAGCGCGTCGCCAGGTGGCGACCGAACGGCGTGAGCGGATCGATCGCGAGCGAAACGCCGCAGCCCAGCGTCTCGCGACCCTCGAACAGGAGCTCGCGACCCTCATGCAGGAGGACGGCGCGCTCGAGGAGCAGATGACCGTCTGGCAGCACGAGATCGCGAGCCGTCGCGCGGTCCTGCAGGATGCGGAGGCGACCCTTGCCGCCGCTGAGGACGGGGTGCGCCTCGCGGATGCGACGCTCGCGGACGGGGAGCTCGCACTGACGCAGGCGCGGCGACAGGCCGAGGACGGGGCGCAGGCGCTGCACCTCGCCGAGCTCCGCTTCGCCGAGCTCTCGGGCAAGCGCGCGGCCATCAAGGAGCGGCTCGAGACCGAGTGGCGTCGCCCGCTCGAGGAGCTCCTCGCGACCTATGACACGGTCGAGCTGGAGGACGAGCCCCTCCGCGCCGAGGCCGATGAGCTGCGCCGTCAGCTCGAGCAGCTCGGCCCGGTCAACCCGCTCGCCATCGAGGAGCATGAGGAGGAGACCCGCCGCCTGGAGTTCCTCACCACGCAGCGCGCCGACCTCTCCGAGGCCCAGACCAAGCTGCATGCGGCGATCAAGGAGATCGACGTCACCGCCCGCGAGATGTTCCTGACGACCTTCGCCGAGGTGCGCACGCACTTCCGCGAGATCTTCATGACGCTCTTCGGGGGCGGCGAATGCGACCTGCGTCTCGAGAATCCCGATGCGCCGCTCGACTGCGACATCGAGATCCACGCGAGCCCGCGCGGGAAGCGCACGCAGCGCATCCATCTGCTCTCGAGCGGTGAGCGCGCCCTCGTGGCGCTCTCCCTGCTCTTCGGCATCTTCCTCACCAAGCCGAGCCCCTTCTGTCTGCTGGACGAAGTCGACGCCCCGCTCGACGACCAGAACATCGGGCGCTTCGTGAAGATGCTGAACCAGTTCAAACAGCGGACGCAGTTCATCGTGATCACGCATAACCCGCGCACCACGACAGAGGCCGCCGATGCGGTCTATGGCGTGACAATGCAGGAGCCGGGGGTGTCGTCGCTGGTGAGCGTGCGGATGCGTGGCCCCGCGGTCGATACCGCGGAGCCGTCGGACGCGGCCCCGGTGGCCTGAGGCGACGGCGATGCTGCTCGTCGTGATGCGCCCCGAGGCCTCGACCGATGACGTCGCACGCGTCGCCGATCTGGTGCGGGAGCGCGGCCTCACCCCGCAGGTGATGCCCGGAACCGCGCAGACCGCGATCGCCGTCATGGGCGTGGAGGGGCGGGCGGTGAGCGCGGCACTGAGGGGACTCGCCGGCGTCGCCGAGGTGATGCAGGTCGAGCAGCCCTATCGCCAAGCGGCGCGCTCGGCCCATCCCGAGCCGACGGTCGTCACCATCGCCCCGGGGGTGAGCTTTGGTGGCGAGGGTCCGGTGCCGGTGATCGCCGGCCCCTGCTCCGTCGAATCCGAGACACAGATCGCCGCCGCGGCGCACGCCGTCCGTGCCGCGGGCGCCGTCGTGCTGCGTGGCGGGGCGTTCAAGCCCCGCTCGTCGCCGTACGCCTTCCAAGGCCTCGGCGTCGAAGGACTCAGGCTCCTCGCCTTCGCCAAACGCGAGACGGGACTCGCCATCGTCACCGAGGCGATGGACGAGGAGGGAGCCAAGCAGGTCGCCGAGATCGCCGACTGCATCCAGATCGGCGCGCGGAACATGCAGAACTACGCGCTCCTCAAGGCAGTGGGCCGCCTCGGGAAGCCGATCCTCCTCAAGCGCGGCGCCGCCGCCACCATCGCCGACCTCCTCCTCTCCGCCGAGTACATCCTCGCCGAGGGGAACCCGCAGGTGATCCTCTGCGAGCGTGGGCTGCGCAGCTTCGACGCCACCGTGCGGAATCTCTTCGACCTCACCGCGATCCCGGTGGTGCATCAGGTCTCGCATCTGCCGATCATCGCCGACCCGAGTCATGGGACCGGCCGCCGCGATCTCGTCCTCCCGATGGCGCGCGCGGCGTTGGCCGCCGGCGCGGACGGGCTGATCATCGAAGTGCATCCCGAGCCCGATCGCGCGATGTCCGATGGCGCGCAATCGCAGACCCCGGCGCAGTTCGAGGAGACGATGCGGCAGCTGCGCGGGATCGCCTCGGTCCTCGGCCGCGACCTCGCGACGCTCCGGACACGCGCCGCGTGATCCGCGCGCTGGCGCTGACCCTGCTCCTCGGGGCGCCGGCGCTCGCGCAGTCGCCTGCCAGCCGTGATTCCCTCGCCCGCGAGCTCGTCGAGCGCGCGGCGGCCACGGCGCGTCGGGCAGAGACCATGCGCGCCGACCTCACCCAGGTCCTCAGTAATCCGCGCGCCGGCACGACGCTCGTCTCGCGCGGGGAGTTCCTCCAGCACGGCCCCACGCGCTTCGCCTTTCGCTTCTCAGAGCCCGCCGAGGATCGCATCGTCGCTGACGGCCGTGCCATCTGGCTCTATCTCCCGAGCACGATGAAGGGCCAGGTGCTGAAGCTCCCGACCGTAGCCGGTGCCGGACTGGACCTCATCGGCACCCTGCTCCGCGATCCCGCCGCGCGCTATGTGATCACCGGCCTCGGGGACACGACCACCGACGGTCGACGCCTCACGCGCGTCTCGCTGCTGCCCAAGAGCAGCGCCCCCTTCACGCGAGCGGAGCTCTGGCTCGATCCGCGCACCGCGGAGATCGCCATCGCCGAATTCCAGGAGCCGAGCGGACTCCTCCGGCGCATCACGCTCTCACGGATCCGTCGCGGTGGTCGTCTCCCCGCCGATGCCTTCGTCTTCACCCCGCCCTCCGGGGTCCGCGTGGTGGATCAGGCCGCGTTGATGGGCAGGATGGTCCCGCCCCGCTGACTCACTCGGCGGCGAAGACGTCGCCGATCGTGCGGGCGCGACGCAACACCGACGTCGCCCGCTGCACCAGCGGATCGCTCCGCACCGCCCAGCGCGCCACGTACGGCGCCCCGAACGCCGTCCGCACGACCTCCAAGGCGATCGTACGATCGATCAACGCGCTCGCCTCGTCGATGAGATCGGGGGCGATGGTGAGTCGGGCGCGGCGACCGGCGGCGATCACGCGCTCACGCCACGCCGGCGCCCCACGCACGAGCGAATCCCGCGCCGCACCCTCTCGCACGAGCTGGGCCGCGACCGCGCGCACCACGGTGCGCCACGCCGCCCCCTGCGTCCCGAGCGCGCTGAGGAAGCGACGTTCGGCGCCGAGCGCGGCGGTGTCGCCCATCATGACATCCGGGACGATCCCGCCCCCGCCGAGGATCGTGCGCCCCGCATCGGTCCGGAACCGCGGACGCGCCGTGTCCGCCTCCGCGAGTCGTTCCTCGTCGACGGGGGCATACTCGATGCTCCGCCCGATCGGCGTGACCCATCGGGCGTTCGTGAGCGAGAGCGCTGCGCCATCCTCGAGTTCGTAGATCCCCTGCGCACTCCCCTTGCCGTAGGTCGGGAGGCCGAGCACGAGGGCACGGTCATGATCCTGGAGCGCCCCCGCCACGATCTCGGCGGCGCTTGCCGTGAGCGGATTCACCAGCACGGCCATCGGGAGATCGGGCCACCGTTGGGCGGTGGAATCCACATAGGTCGCGTTCACCCCGGCTGACCGACCCGTGATCTGGACGATCCGCTGTGCGGGATCGAGGAAGAGATCGGCGACACGCACGCCCTGCAGGAGGAGGCCGCCTGGATTCCCTCGGAGGTCGAGGATCAGCGCGCGCGCCCCGGCGGTCCGCAGCGAGTCGACCGTGCGCACGAGTTCACGGTCGGTGGAATCACTGAAGGCCGTGAGGGCGAGATAGCCGAGCCCACCCTCCAGCACCATGGCGCGCGCGACCGTGCTCACGCGGATCTCCGCTCGTTCGAGCGTCACCGACATGGACGCGGCGCTGCCTCGCTCCACCTGCACACGGACCGAGGTGCCAGCCGGCCCGCGCAACGCGTTCCCCGCTTCCGCGATCGTCCATCCCTTGGTGGACCGCCCATCGATGGCGGTGAGGCGATCCCCGGCGAGGAGCCCCGCCCGTTCCGCCGGCGAGCCAGGTCGGGCCATGACCACCGTCACCCACCCGTCGAGGAGATCGACCTGGAGCCCGACCCCGGGATAGGAGTTCGTCACCGCACGCTCCAACCGAGCGCGACGCTCCGGGGGGAGATACGCCGAGTTGGGATCGCCGAGTTCGCCGATGAGCCCGCGCATCGCGAGCTGCCAGAGGCGATCCTCCTCCACCTCGTCGACATACGAGAGGCGCACGCGCTGCATCACCTGATCGAGCAAGCGCGCCCCGTCGCGCGCCGAGGTATCACGTCGGCTCACCGCCTCCTGGAGGAAGCGCCCCGCCCCCCAGAGTCCGGCACAGACGAGCCCGATCAAGAGCAACCCACGGTAGCGACTCACGCCGGCGCTCCGAGCACTGGGGCGAGGGCCGGGAACCGGGCGATCACCGCCGCACGCACGCGCCCCGCCACGGTCGCCTCATCCCCGGTGCCGTCGATCGCGACGATCGGCCCGCACTCGGGATGCGTCGCTTGCCACGCGGTGGTGCGGAAGGTCGTGAAGGCGGAGGCGACGCGCGCATGAAAGTCTGCGTCGCTCCGCTCGATGCGATCGGTCGCTCCGCGTGCGCCGGCGCGCGCCAACCCCGTCGCCGGATCCATCACGAAGAGCAGCGTGAGATCGGGGACGAGGCCATCGGTCGCGAGCGCGTTCGCCGCCCGCACCGGATCCTCGGGTAACCCACGCCCATGGATCTGATACGCATACGTCGAGAGGAGGAACCGATCGAGGAGGACGATCTCGCCGCGCGCGAGCGCCGGCTGGAGCTCCGACGCGACGAGCTGTGCGCGCGACGCGACGAAGAGCGCGGCCTCGGCGCGCGGGGTCACCTCATGATCGGCATGGAGGAGGAGCTCCCGGATGCGATCGCCGAGCGGGGTGCCCCCGGGCTCGCGAAAGGTGCGATGCGGCACCTGCGCCGTGGCGAGCGCGGCGGCGAGCCGACGGAGCTGGGTCGACTTCCCCGCCCCCTCGCCCCCTTCGAAGACGATGAGCTGCCCGCGTCCCACCGAGGTCACCCGAGGGTGATGATCGAGCTGGTGGCGCCCTTCTTGATCCCCTCGAGGATCCACTGATTCACCTGCACCATCACCTTGTCGAAGTTCTCGTTCGCGGCCAGGACGCGCTGATAGAGCATACTCCCCTGCACCGTCGTCAGGAGCTGATCGAGCTCCTGCTCCATCGCGGTGGTGGGCTGCTCCCCCTGCTGCAGCATCCGCTGCGCGTCCGCGCGGAGCTGCTCCATCCGCTGGAGCGCACCGAGCAACTCCTTGTCCTCCTGGAGCGACTCGTTCGCGCGCTTCACCGCCTGATATTCGGGGCTCTGGCCGATCAATCGGCCGAGGTCACTCGCCTTGTCGCTCAGCATCACCGCTCCTGTCGGCGGGCGACCACGAAGCGCGGGCGCCCGGTGAGATCCATCCGTAGCTCGACCGCCGCGAATCGGGGGTCGCCCTCCACCGCCTCGCGCGCGAGCGTCGCCCGACGCGCGTCGATCTCCATCGCCAGCAACCCGCCGGGCACCAAGACCTCCGCCGCCTGCGGCACCAGGGCGCGGATCAGGGCCATCCCATCGTCCGCCGCGAAGAGCGCCAGGTGCGGCTCCCAGTCGCGGACGAGCGCCGGCAATGCCATCGCCTCCGCAGGTGAAATATAGGGCGGGTTCGAGACGACCACGTCGAACCGCTGCCCGATCACCGGAGCCAAGAGGTCCCCCTCATGCCAAAGCAACCGATCACGCCGATCCTCAGGGATCGCGGCGAGATTCGCCTGCGCCACCGCGAGCGCCTCGGCGGAGCGATCGATCGCATGGACCTCATCGAAGGCACCCTCCGCGGCGAGGGCAAGGGCGATCGCCCCCGAGCCCGTCCCCACGTCCACCGCGCGTCCACGTCCCCCCTGCTGTGCGGCGAGCACGAGGTCCACCAAGAGTTCGGTCTCTGGCCGCGGGATCAGCACCCGACGGTCCACCGAGAGCATGAGATGACGGAAGGGGGCGCGACCCACGGCGTATTGGAGGGGCATCCCGAAGCGTCGGCGGGCGACGACCGCTTCGATCCGGCCGGCCGTCGCCACATCAAGCACGACGTCGCGATGCGCCGAGGGCCAGAAACGCGGCTGGTCGAGCACCGCGGCGATCAGGTCGCGCGCCTCGGCACGCGCCGGCGGTACCCCCGGGGCGACCAATGCCTCCGCGATCCGATCGACGAGCTCGGCGACCGTCACGCCCCTTCTCCCGCGAGGCGCTCCTCCAGGTCGGCGAGACGCAACGCCTCCATCAACGGCTGCAACTCCCCGTTCATCACCCCGGCGAGATCGTGCGTCGTGAAGCCGATCCGGTGATCGGTCACGCGACTCTGCGGATAGTTATAGGTGCGGATCTTGGCCGAGCGATCGCCGGTGGAGACCTGGCTCTTCCGCATCCGCGACCGCTCCGCCTCCTGCTCGGCGAGCTTGAGATCGAGGAGACGGGAGCGGAGCACCTCCATCGCCTTGAGCTTGTTCTGGAGCTGCGACTTCTGATCCTGCTGACTCACGACGAGTCCGCTCGGGAGATGTGTGATGCGCACGGCGGAGTCGGTGGTGTTGACGCTCTGCCCACCCGGCCCCGATGAGCGGAAGACATCGATGCGGAGGTCCTTGTCCTCGATCGTGAGATCGATCTCATCGGCCTCGGGGAGGACGGCGACGGTCGCGGCCGAGGTGTGGATGCGACCCGCGGCCTCGGTGGCGGGGACACGCTGCACGCGATGCACCCCGGACTCGAAGCGAAGCTCCCCGAAGGCCCCGGGGCCCGAGACCTTGAAGATCACTTCCTTGAGTCCGCCGAGCGTGGCATCGGAGACGGAGATCGTCTCGATCGTCCAGCCCCCATGGCGCTCGATGTAGCGGGTGTACATGCGGTGGAGGTCGGCGGCAAAGAGCGCCGCCTCGTCCCCACCGGTCCCGGCCCGGATCTCGACGATGGCGTTGCGATCGTGGAGGGGATCCGGTGGGATGAGGAGGGGCTTCAGTGCCTCCTCCTCGGCGGCGATCGCCGCCGTCAGCTGCTCGACCTCGCGGCGCGCCTCGGCGGCGAGCTCGGGGTCCTCACACGCGACGAGCTCGCGCGCCTGCACGAGCTCGGACTCCATCTTCTCTAGCGATTCCGCACGCGCGACGACCTGGCCGAGGCGCTGATGCTCCCGACCGAGCGATGCCATCACACGGGCATCGCGAACGGTCTTGGGATCGAGGAGATCGCGCTCGACCTCGGCGGCGCGCCGCAGCGCGTCGGCGAGCCGGTCGCGGAGACTCAGGCGCTCGCCTTGCCGTACTTCTGACGGAAGCGCTCGACCCGGCCGGCGGTATCGATGAGCTTCTGCTTCCCGGTGAAGAAGGGATGGCAGGCCGCGCAGATGTCGGTGTTGATCGTGGCGTGGGTCGACCGCGTCTGGAAGCTGTTGCCGCAGGCGCAGATCACCGTGGCCGTCGCGTAGGTCGGATGGATTTCGGGCTTCATTGTGGTCGTACCAGGAAAAGGTCAGGTTCGGTCGTGGTCGAACCGAGCCCATTAAGATACCCCCGGAAGCCCATAAGATGCAAGCCGACAACGATTTGGGCGTTTGACACCGGTCCCGAGGCACCCCAGACTTCGCCCGATCTCTCACCCCGCCCTCCCATGCCCCACGCCACCGCCGAATTCCTGGCGTCCGTCCCGCTCTTTCGCTCCCTCTCCGCCGAGGAGCTCGCGGTCTTCGCCCAACTGATCCGTTCACGGGACTATGCCAAGGGGAGCGTGATCCTGTTTGAAGATGATCCCGGCGATGCCTTCTTCCTCGTCCGGTCGGGGCGGGTCAAGGTGGTCCTCATGGCCGCCGATGGGCGTGAGGTCATCCTCGGGATCCTGGGCGTGGGGGAGCATTTCGGGGAGCTGGCCCTCATCGACGGCCAGCCGCGTTCGGCCCACGTGATCGCGATGGAGAATGCGAGTCTGTTCGTGCTCCGGCGCGAGGATTTCCGGCAGCGGGTGGAGCAGAATCCGGCGGTGGCGTGGGCCCTGCTCCTCGAGCTGTCGCGTCGGCTCCGACGGGCGGACGAGAAGATCGGCGCGTTGGTGCTGCTCGATGTGCCTGGCCGGATCGCGCGTCTGCTACTGGAGCACGCCGCGGACGGGGACGGCCAGTTGATCGATAAGCCGCTCACGCACCAGACCATCGCTCACCTCGTCGGCGCGAGCCGCGAGACGATCTCCCGGACGCTTCGCGACTTCGTGGAGTCGGGGTGGATCTCCACCGAGCGCCGGCGGATCCGCCTCCTCGACCGTCAGGCCCTGGAACGGCGCGTCACGGTGCGAGCCTGACACATGGCATCGGCGCCCTCTCGGCGCCGATGTGAGCCGCATCACCGGCATCGAGTGACCTGACAGCCTCGCGAGGGGGCTCGCCTGACGCCATCTTGCGGTATGGCCCGAGTGGACCGATGAGCCTGCGCCTGACCTTCTGGGGGACCCGAGGCTCGATCCCGAGCCCGGGGCCGCACACCGTGCGGTACGGGGGGAATACGCCCTGCGTCGAGGTGCGCACCAGCGATGGGCATCTCCTGATCCTCGATGCCGGCACGGGCATCCGCGCGCTCGGTCGCTCCCTTGTCGAGCAGGCGGAGGGGGCGTCCATCGAGGCCGACCTCTTCCTGACGCACGCCCATTGGGACCATATCCAAGGGATCCCGTTCTTCGCCCCTCTCTTCGGCCGCGGGAACCGACTCCGGATCTGGGGATCGGCTGCTCTCGAGCGGAGCGTCGATCAGGTGGTCCGCGACCAGATGTCCCCTGTGGTCTTCCCGGTCTCCTTCGAGGCACTCGCGGCCACCATCGAATTCCGATCGATCGTGGAAGGCACCCCCATGCTACGGTCGGGGTATGAGGTCGCGGCGTTCGGCCTGCACCATCCGGGGGGGGCGCTGGGGTACCGCTTCACCGACCACACAGGTGACGCGGGGTCGCTCGTGTACATCCCTGACAATGAGTTGGCGCCGCACCCCGGCTACGGGTCGTCCCCGATGTGGCGGGACCGATTGACGTCGTTCGTCCGCGGGGCATCGGTGCTGATCCACGATGCGATGTACACGCCCGAGGAGTACGCCCCGTGCGCGGGGTGGGGACATTCGACCCATCAGGAGGCCGTGACGTTGGCGCTCGCCGCCGACGTGCGGACGCTGGTCCTCTTCCATCACGATCCCCAGCGCACGGATGACGCGCTCGATCGATGTGTGGCGGAGTGTCGTGAGCTGGTGCGGCGGGCCGGGGCCTCGCTCGAGGTCATCGCCGCCGCGGAAGGCCTGACGGTGCACACCTGACACTCTCTGGAGTTCTCCATGCGCTCGTTCCTCTCCCGCTTGATCGCTCTCACCTGCCTGGCGACCCCCCTCGTCGCCCAGGACGACACGCGCCCGACGGTCGCGGTCCTGCCGTTCGTCAACAGCGCAATCGGCGCGGCGAACGCCGAGCTCGCGCCCCTCTCCAAGGGGATCGCTGACCTGTTGATCACCGACCTCGGGATGAATCCCGGGATCCGCGTGGTGGAGCGCGAGAACATCCAGCGGCTCCTCGATGAGCAGCGCCTCGCGCAGGACGGCCGCGTCGACGATGCGACCGCCGCGCGGATCGGCAAGCTCCTCGGCGCGAAGCACATGGTGACGGGTTCGTTCATCACCGATCGCACGGGCCAGATGGTCGTGACCCTCAAGGCGATCGACAGCGAGACGGGGCGGATCTCCTGGACCCATCGTGATCAGGGGAAGACCGACGACTTCCTCGCCCTCGTCGCGAAGGTCGCGTCGGCGGCCAACATCGGTCTCAAGCTCCCCGCCCTCACCTCACAGGCGAAGGCCGCCACGGCCGAGCGCACCGCCGAGCAGAAGAAGATCCCCTTCCAGGCGGTGATGCTCTACTCGCGCGCGCTCTCCGCACAGGACGCCGGGCAGAAGGAGGAGGCGATCGCGCTCTTCACCCAGACGATCGACCGGTTCCCGGACTTCGACGACGCGCGCAAGGCGCGCGCCAAGCTCACGGGTGGAGGCGCTGCGCGGTAGGACCGCTCAGCGAGGGTCCGTGGGTGATCCCGGTTCGGTCACCCCATGGCCGCCACCACCTGGCGTACGAAGCTCCACGACATCGCCGGTCGTGAGCACGCGACGACACTTCGCCGGCAGTGGCGCGTCGTTGAGCCGGTTCTCCCCTGCCAGCCCGTCGCCGCCCCCGGCCGCTCCCCGGGGGGCGCGGGCCCGACGCTCGGTGAGCACGGTGACGGTACAGGGCGCCAGCACCCGATAGGCGCGAACGACACCATCGCCACCCCGATGGATCCCCCCCCCTCCGGATCCACGCCGGACCGCGTAGCGGTCGATGATGATGGGGTAGGCACGTTCCAGTGATTCGATGGGGGTGTTCCGCGTATTGCTCATCCCGACGTGCACCGCATCGGGACCAGAGCCATGCGCACTCGCGCCCTGGCCGCCCCCCAACGTCTCATAGAAGGTCCATCCTGCCCCACCGAAGGTGATGTTGTTCATGGTCCCCTGCCCCTGGGCCGGCACCTCGACGCCGGCATCGGCCAGCGCGGCGAAGAGGAGATCGGTGAGGCGCTGACTCATCTCGACATTCCCGGCGGCGACGGCGGCAGGTGACCGGGCGGCGATGCAGCAATCCTCGGGCGTGACGATCGTGATCGGGCGCGCGATCCCAGCGTTGGTCGGGACATCATCATCGAGCAGGGAGCGGAGGACGAAGAGCGCGGCGGCGCGCGTCACCTGGATCGGGCAGTTCACGTTCCCGGGGACCATCGGCGCGGTGCCGGTGAAGTCGAGCTGTAGATGCCCGTCCTGGATACGTAGTGCCAGGCGAAGCGGGATCAGCGCCTCGGAGATCCCGTCCCCTTCGAGCACATCCTCCGCCGTCCCCCGGGCACCGTCGATGGCCTGGAGCCGAGCCGTTGCCCGACGCTCGGCATACCAGATGAGCCCCTGCACCACCCCCGCGATCCGTTCACGTCCATGCCGCGCGAGCAACGTCCGCCACCCCGCCGCACCCGCCGCGCACGCGGCGCGCTGCGCCGCGAGATCCCCGCGCCGTTCGTCGGGGGTGCGCACATTGGCGAGGATGAGTCCGAGCAGATCGTCGTCCGGGATCCCCGCGCGCTCGAGCCGCACCGGCGGGAGGATCAGTCCCTCCTGCACAAGCTCAGTGGCCCCCTGCGGCATCGACCCCGGACTCATCCCGCCGACATCGGCGTGATGCGCGCGCACCACCGCATACCCCGCCACACGATCCCCATCAGCGATCGCCTCCACCATGGTGAGATCGGGGAGATGCGAGCCCCCATGCCAGGGGCTGTTGAGCAGGAAGACATCACCCGGGTTGGGTCCGCAGCCGCGCACCGCACGCACCGCCTCGGGAAGCGCGCCGAGATGCACCGGGATGTGCGCCGCCTGCGCGACCATCTCCCCCTCGGCATCGAAGAGGGCGCAGGAGGCGTCGCGCCGCTCGCGGATGTTCGGTGAGAGCGCGCCCCGGATGAGGACCGCGCCCATCTCCTCGGCGATCATCGCCATCGTGGAGGCCCAGACGGCGATCTCCAAGGGATCCAGGGCCGCGGAGTCTGTGTGCACGGTGTGCGGCGTCATCGAGCGGCCTCACGGCGGAGCATCCACCCACCGATCGCGAGCGGGATCGCCACCCACCCCTCGGCGATCCACGCGGTGGCATCGGGGAGGAGGATGGAGCGAGGCCCGTGGATGGTGATATCCGCTGAGCCACCATGATCGATCGCGCGTTCCGCATCGAAGGGCGCGGCGTCGGTGTCGCGGGCGAAGCGCGCGGCGACCCCCGGTGTGCTCGCGACATGTCGCAGTGCGACGCTCTCCACCGGCTGCGGCAGCGTGAAGCCGTAGCGTGCCCGATGCGCGGCCGTGAAGCGGTCGATGAGTGCCTGCGGCGCATCGTCGGGGGTCACCGCGATCGTGAGCTCATGGCCCTGCCCCAGGTAGCGCACGCGGAGCGACCAGGATCGCTCCGCGCCATCGACCTGCGCGGCGAGCGCCGCACCGGCGTCGCGCCACCGTGCCGAGGACACGGCGTCCAGTCGCTCGAGCAGACTCCTCGCCGCCTCGCGCCGCTCGGGTGCGATGGCGAGCCCCACCGCGCTCAACACCCCCGCGTGCGGGGGCACGATCACCGTCGTCATCCCGAGGGCATCGGCGAGGGCTGCCGCGTGCAACGGCCCACCGCCGCCGAAGGCGACGAGCGCACAGGTGCGGGGATCGACACCGCGATCGACACTCACCCTGCGCAGCGCCCGCGCCATCTCCGCATTCGCGATATCGAGCATCGCCTGCGCGGTACGCTCGACGGTGGATCCCAATCGAGAGGCGAGCCGCGCGACGGCGGCGGTCGCCGCTTCGCGATCCAGCGCGATCCCCGCACTGAAGCCCTCGAGAGCGATGCGCCCGAGCACGAGTTGGGCATCGGTGACGGTGGGTTCGATGCCCCCCCGCCCGAAAGCGGCCGGTCCGGGCACCGCCCCCGCGCTGCGCGGCCCCACCCGTAACGCGCCGCCATCGTCGATCCACCCGAGACTTCCCCCGCCTGCCGAGACCGTCTCGACGAGGACGCGCGGGAGTGCGATGGGGACCCCGGCGACGAGTCCGCCTCCCTCCACCAGCGGCTCCCCGTCGAGGATGAGCCCCGCATCGGCGCTCGTGCCACCGATGTCGATCGTCAACGCATCGGGGATCCCGATGGCCCGGAGGACGGCGGCCGCGCCGACGATCCCACCGGCGGGCCCAGACAACGCGAGCGTCGCCGCATGGCGCGCCGCATCCGTCGCCGACCGCATCCCCCCTGCACTCGTCATCACCGCGGGCATGGGACGCCCCGCCGCGCGGAGACGCGCCCCCAAGCCCTCGAGGTATCGTACCACGCGCGGGCGCGCATACCCCTCGGCCACCGCCGTCGCCGTCCGTTCGTATTCGCGGATCTCCGGGAGCACCGCCGCGGCGGTCACCACCTCGAGCTCCGGACGTGCCGCCTGCAACGCCTCGGCGAGCCGACGCTCATGCGTGTCATCTTCGTAGGCATGCAGGAGCGCGACGACCACGATCTCCGGATCGCGCGCGAGCACCTCGCGCACCACGGCGGCGACGGTCGTCTCGGTCAATGGTGTCGCGACGGCACCGGGGATGCGACGCTCGTCCACCGCGACCACATCGGCGGTGGCGACGAGGGGGGCGGGATGCTGCGCCACGAGATCGTAGAGGGAGGCACGGTCCTGACGGCGGAGTTCGAGGAGATCGGTCGCGCCGGCGGTCGCACAGAGCACGACGCGTGCGCCGGTGCGCTCGAGCAGGAGGTTGGTGACCACCGTCGTCCCATGCACGAGGCGCGTCACGCGATCGCCCGCGTCGGTGGACGCGGCGGGCGCGATCACCTCGAGCGCCGCGACGACCCCGACCCCCTGATCCTGCGGCGTCGACATCACCTTCCCCGTGCGGATCCGTCCCGAGGGATCGATCACCACCCCATCGGTGAAGGTCCCGCCGACGTCGACCCCGGCGGCGACGGTCACCGTGGCGCCGGGTCGGTGGTATGGCGCCGCGCCGCCATCACCAGCGCGACATTCGCCCCGAGCAAGAGGAGCAGTGGGCCGGCGAGCCGTTGCGCGACGATCGGCCAGAGCACGAGCGCGAGCATCGATTGGGCCGCGATGAGCAGGAGGAGCATGCGGACCCAGCGCGGCGCCTGCCCCGCGAGGATCGCGCGGGCCGCCGGGATCGCGACGACGAGCGCCACGGGCGACGCCAAGAGCAGCGTGAGATTGCGATACCAAAAGACGTGAGCCGAACCGAGCCACATCCCGAGGAGTAGCACCCCGATGAGGCCGGTGAGCGTGAACCACCCGCCCGTGAGGATCGCGGCCGGGACGCGCGAGCGCCGCCGCATCGCTGGCGAGAGCGGGACGAGGAGGAGCCCCCACATGGCGAGCACCGGTCCCAGCGGACCGAGGACGAGCCCACCGGGCTCCGTGCGTTCCGCCAGCCGCCGTGCCACGTAGTGCACCGTCTCCGCTGCGACGAGGGGGACCGGTCCCGCCGCCGTCGCCACGGTGACGCTCCGCAGGTGGTCACGGAGCCGCATCGGGATGAACATGGTCTCCCAGGCCGTCATCCGCGTATCGGCCTTCGGGCCCAACGCGAGCTCGATCCCCGCCTGCGCGAAGGGATCGGGGGCACTCAGTCGTCGCGACTCCGATCGATAGGTGAGTTCGGTCTGGAGCGCGGTGAATTGCGGTCGGAGGATCCCGCCGAGGGCATCGTCGAGCGCATCCCGCACCCGCGTGGAGCAGTTGTCACGGAAGTAGTCGTAGCGATACTCGCGGTGCGCCGGCAGCGCATTCCGGGCGACCGCCAGCGCGAGCGCCTCCGCCTGTGTCGGGGTGAGGGCGAGGATCTGCTCCTCGGTGGCCCGATCCTGCGACTGGTAGACCTCGATCAATGGCTGCGAGGGGAAGGCCGCGACCCAATACCGCGTCTCGCCACTGAGGAAGCGGCGCAGGAAGCCGGGATCCTCGAAGGAGAACATCCCCCAGTTGTATGCGAGATCGCTCCCCGTGACGGTGTCGCGCACTCGGATGGCGTTGTGCCCGTAGCGCTCGAAGATCGCATCGCCTGGCCCGAAGGTCAGGACGGAGATGATGAATCGACTGGACACCGAGGGCGAGACCGATGATGACGCCGCCGGGGACGCCGGCGTGGGCATCGCGGTCGGCTGCGCCTGCGACGGCTCGGTCACCAGAGCGAGGAGCACGCCGGTCAGGGCACGGCGCAGCCGGCGCGCGCTCACGGACGGAATTCCTTCCCCTCGTCGGCGGCGCGATAGATGAGCTCCACCAACTTGTGCACGCGCACCTGATCGACCGGCGGCTCGTACTTCACCTCGCCGCGCACCACGGCGGCGAAGTGCGCGAGCTCTGACCGATACGACTGCGTGAAGGCGGTATCCCGCGTCTGCGCCCCGCTCGGGGAGACATCCACCGCGCGGCCGCGCACCTCCTTCACCACACGAAGCGGGGCGAGCCGCGCCGAGCCCGTATCACCGAGCAGCTCGAACCACCACCGCTCCTCGGTCCCCACGTAGGCGGAATGCACATCGATCGTGACGGTGAAGCCCCCCTTGCACTCGATGAAGATGGTGGCGGCCTCCTCGACGGCATTCGCGCCACGCGGACGATCCACCGCGACGCTCACGCGCTCGATGCGTGGGAAGTCGGTGAGCCAGCCCGCGAGGTCGATCAACGGGACGCCGAGCTCGAGGAAGGCCCCACCCCCCGCCTCGTCACGACGATTCCGCCACGGGGCGAGTACGGCGCGATGCCGATAGGCTCCCGCGCGAACCGCGCGCACCTTGCCGAGATCCCCGCGCCGGATCACCGCGTCCAGCCCCTGCGCATCGGCCCGATACCGATGGTTGTTCGCGACCATCACCACGCGATCGGCCTTCTTCGCCGCCGCGAGGATCTTCTCCACTCCCTTGGACGAGAGCGCGAGCGGCCGCTCGCAGAGCACATGGAGCCCCGCACGCAGCGCGGAGAGGACATGCACCTCATGCAGGTGATTCGGCGTGCAGACGATCACCGCGTCGAGACCGGGGAGCTCGAGAAGCTCATCGATGTCCGAGCAGAAGTCCGGCACCCCGAAGCGCTGGGCGAGCGTCCGCGCCTTCGCGAGATCCCCGTCGCAAAGGGCGGCAAGCTGCACCCCGCGCATCTTCGCGAGGACAGGGAGATGCGCCGTCTGCGCGATGACGCCGAGACCGAGGACGCCGACGCGGAGGGGCGAGCGGACACTGGCAGTGGGAGCGGATGGCACCGAACAGGACTCCTACGGGGTGATGAGGCCAGAGGGCAGACGCGCGACGGTGGCGCCGGCATAGTAGGCCGAGAGGATGGCGCGGTGGTCTTGACCGGCGCGCGCACGCCCGATCGCCCCCCACTGACACATCCCGACCCCATGTCCCGACCCGCGCCCCTCGAGCACCGCGCGGATGAGACGCTCACCTTCCCGCTCCACCGCGAGCGAAAAATAGGCGCTGGGCAGGAGGTCGCCAGCTGGCGATCGCAGGACGCTGCGCGCGGCGTTCCCTGGGACGGTGAAGGTCCCCGCCTCGGCCCGCAGCTCGAGGCGTGCGACGCGCCCACTCGTCCCGGTGCCCACCACGCGAAGTCCCTGCACGCGGCCCGGTCCCCCGCGAGGGACGGCGGTGACACTCGCCAGATAGCGCTGCACCACGAGATCCACCTCGGCGGCGGCGAGCCGACGGGTCCACCGATAGGTCGGCGAGCCGTCACAGTAGTCGCGCGTCGTCCCGGGGATGCGATCGCTCACCCCGCGGAGGTGACTCGCCCCCGCCACACCCCAGACCTCGCTGGCTGCCGCCGTCCGCCCCCCGCAGGTGGAGAAGAAGGGGGCATCGGCCACCTGCCCGCCCACCATCAATACGAGGCCGCTCGTACGCGCGATCGCCTGATCGGACGACTGGCGTTCCGCGGCGAGCCCCCCGTAGACCTGATCGGTGACGGTCGGGAGGAGATCGAACCACTGACGCCGTGTCGTCCCCCGACGCTCGGCGATGAGCCGACGCACGGTGTAGGTGCGGGCCGCGATCGCCTGCGCCTCCACGGCATCACGCTCGCCCGCCGGTCGATCGCCGATCTCGAGTGGGACCACCCCGCGGAGGTAATCATCGAGGGGGAGCACATTCACGACGAGGACGCCGGAGTCGGTCGCGACATGCCGCAGCACCCCGCGATAGGCGCGCCCCCCCGACCGCACCGTCCCCACCCGATCGGTCCGCAGCGTCACCGGCCCGGCGTGCCATGCGCTCGCCAAGCCGTCGGTGCGCACCGCGCGCAGCAACGTCCCGCGCCGCTCGATCGACCACCGGTCCCGCGGATTCGCGCGGAGGATGACCCCACCATCCTCGTCGAGGAGACGCCACGCGCCGCTCGCGCTCAGCGGTGCCGACCCGACGTGCACCGTGAGCGCGATCCGGACCGTGGGGCCCTCCCCAAGTGAGGGGGATGGGGGGGCCTCATCGAGCGGGAAGGCCTCGTCCGGTGCTGGAGCGACGTCGGTGTCCCGGGCCACCGATGGGCTCGGTCGCTCCACGGTCGGCCGCTTCGTGGTGGTCGGCGTCGTGGCTGGGGACAGGGGACGACGCCCACAGGCGCCGACCACGAGGACCAGCGTGGTCAGGGTGCCTGCGACGACGCGCCAGCGCCAGCCGACGCGCGTCGAGCTCACCGACCGAAGCTCCCGATCGAGGGCGCGACGGGGAGGGTGCGACCGCGCGCCGGCGCCGCACTCGGCACGGCGGGCATCTCGAGCGGGCGCACGAAGTCCGTGGTGAAATCGTAGTCGTCCTGCACCGCCGTCACGCGCGTCTCGATCAGGCTCCCCGGCGCGGCCTCGGTGCGGACCCAGGTCACCCCATCGATGTCATCGGCCTGCCACGGCAGTCGCCCACGCGCGAGCCCATCGGCGCCGGCGGCCGCCTCGATCAACACCGGGGCCAGGCTCCCGACGCGCGATTCGTAGCGCTCCGCCGTGATGTGCCGCTGCAGTTCCTGCACCGCCTCGAGTCGCTCCCGCTTCACGCTCTCCGGCACATCGTCGTCGAGCGCGGCGGCACGCGTCCCCTCCTGCGGCGAGTAGGTGAAGACCCCTACGCGCTCGAACTCGATCTCGCGGAGGAAATCGAGGAGCTGTGCCGCGTCGTCCTCCGTCTCCCCCGGGAAGCCGACGATGCAGGTCGTACGGATCGCCACCCCGGGCACCGCCTCACGGAAGCGCGCGACCTTCTCGCGGATCGTCCGCTGCCGCTCTGGCCGCCGCATCCGCTCGAGCACCACGTCGGAGGCATGCTGAATCGGCATATCGAGATAGGGTACGATCCGCGGCTGCGCCGCGATCACCTCGAGCAAGCGCGGCGTGATCCCCGCGGAGTAGAGGTACATGTTGCGGATCCAAGGGATCGAGGTCTCGCGGACGAGTGCCTCCAGGAGCTCGGGGAGCCGGGCGCCATCGCGCAGATCTCGACCGTAGTGCGCGAGGTCCTGGGCCACGAGGTTCACCTCACGCGCCCCCTGCAACTCGAGCAGCTGCGCCTCGCGCACGATCTCGTCGAGCGCGAAGGAGCGATGCTTCCCCCGCATGAGTGGGATGGCGCAGAAGGCGCAGCCGTGATCGCACCCCTCGCTCACCTTGAGATAGCGCACGAAGGGGGTATCGCCCGCATAGACGCGCTGGCCCGGGTGCACCGTCACCGGATCGCCGATCAACCCGCGCGCATGGAGGAGCGGGACGAGTTGCTCCGTCTCCGAGGCGCCAAGGAAGAGATCGACCTCGGGCAACGCCTCGACGAGCTCGTCCTTGTGGCGCTCCACCATGCACCCGACGGCGACGACCGCGGTCGCGCTCCCCTCCCCCTTCAATCGCCCGGCCGCGACGATCGCATCGATCGACTCGCGCTTCGCCGCATCGATGAACCCGCAGGTGTTCACGATGATCACCTCGGCGTCCTCCGCCTCGGCGACCTGCACCCCGCCATGATCGATCAGCTGCGCGCGATAGCGCTCCGAGTCGACGGTGTTCTTGTCACAGCCCAGGGTGACGACCTGGAATCTCACCGATAGTTCCCGAACTGCAGCTGGACCCCGAAGTCCTCGCCGCGCAGGAAGCCCATCACCGTCTGCAACTCATCGCGGCTCGGCGAGACGACACGCACCGTGTCGCCTTGAATGGACGCTTGCACCTTCTTGAACTTCTGCGTCTTGATGGCGGCGACGACCTTCTTGCAGGTCTCCCCATCGAGGGACTGCTTGAGGGTGATGACGCGACGCCAGGTATCGCCCCCCGCCTGCGACGGTTCGCCGGCGTCGAGGTTCTTCACCGGGACGCCGCGCTTGATGAGCTTCCCCTGCAGGATGTCCCACATGGCGCGGAGGCGCATGTCGGTATCGGTGGCGAGGGTGATCGTCCCCTCCCCGCGCGAGAACTCGACCGTCGCGAGCTTCGCGTCCTTGAAGTCGTACCGCTGGGCGATCTCTTTGGCCGCCTGATTGACGGCGTTGTCGACCTCCTGGAGGTCAACGGCGGTCGTGAGATCGAACGAGGCGTCTTTGGACATCCTCGAAAGTTAGTCGCCCAGATAGCTCTCCAGCGACCGGGCGCGGGAGACGTGCCGCAGCCGCGAGAGCGCCTTCTCCTTGATCTGGCGGACCCGCTCTCGGGTGATGTTGAGCACCGCCCCGATCTGCTCCAAGGTCATCGGTTCCGCCCCATCGAGCCCGAAGTAGAGCCGGAGG